>NZ_JBSFXE010000038.1:0-77028 GCF_053595195.1 Kitasatospora sp. NPDC002522 | reverse complement strand
GATGAAGCCCCTAGAAGGCCAAACCTGCAGCTCATCCGGGGTGGTTCACTGAGCCCCCTGTCGGGTTCGAACCGACGACCCCCGCTTTACAAGAGCGGTGCTCTGGCCAGCTGAGCTAAGGAGGCGCGGTGGCCGTCCGCGGAGTCCCACGGCGGCACCATGGGGCAGTGTACCGGGCGGGGGGGCGGAGATGCGGGGGGTTACGGGCGGGGAGGTGTGGGGTGGCCGGGGGGAGGCCGTGATCGGATCGATGCCGAAATCGGGGGCGGCGGAGGGCTGACAAAAGGATGAACCGCCAGGTACCGTCGCGGAGAGCCGAGCCCGGCCAAGTGGTTCAGACCTCCAGGGCGCGGCGGACAACCCAACCTTTACTCGGATCGTCCGGCACGTTCCTGCCGGTGAAGGAGCGAAGCATCATGGCTTCTGTGACGTACGACCAGGCCACCCGTGTCTACCCGGGTGCCACCAAGCCGTCGGTCGACGCGCTCGACCTGCACATCGAGGACGGCGAGTTCCTCGTGCTGGTCGGCCCCTCCGGCTGTGGCAAGTCCACCAGCCTCCGCATGCTGGCCGGCCTGGAGGACGTGAACTCCGGCGCCATCCGCATCGGTGACCGCGACGTCACCCACCTGCCGCCGAAGGACCGGGACATCGCCATGGTGTTCCAGAACTACGCGCTGTACCCGCACATGACCGTCGCCGAGAACATGGGCTTCGCCCTGAAGATCGCCGGCGTGAACAAGGCGGACATCCGCACCAAGGTCGAAGAGGCCGCGAAGATCCTCGACCTGACCGAGTACCTGGACCGCAAGCCGAAGGCGCTCTCCGGTGGTCAGCGTCAGCGTGTCGCGATGGGCCGCGCGATCGTCCGCCAGCCGCAGGTCTTCCTGATGGACGAGCCGCTGTCGAACCTGGACGCCAAGCTCCGCGTCTCGACCCGTACCCAGATCGCCTCGCTGCAGCGCCGCCTGGGCATCACCACGGTCTACGTCACCCACGACCAGACCGAGGCCATGACCATGGGTGACCGCGTCGCGGTCCTCAAGGACGGTCTGCTCCAGCAGGTCGACGCGCCGCGCAAGATGTACGACAAGCCCGGCAACCTGTTCGTGGCCGGCTTCATCGGCTCCCCGGCGATGAACCTGGTCGAGGTCCCGCTGGTCGACGGCGGCGTGAAGTTCGGCGGCTCGGTCATCAACATCGACCGCGAGGACCTGACCAAGGCCGGCGACGCCAAGAAGGTCGTGGTCGGCATCCGTCCGGAGCACTTCCAGATCGTCCCGGCCGGCGGCCTCGAGGGCGTCGCGGTCACCGTCAACGTGGTCGAGGAGCTCGGCGCCGACGGCTTCGTCTACGGCACCACCCAGGTCTCCGGCGAGGACAAGGACATCGTCGTCCGCGTGCACAGCCGGGAGATCCCGCAGCGCGGCGAGACCATCCACGTCGTCCCGGTCGGCAACGAGCCGCACGTGTTCGCCACCACCGGCGAGCGCCTGAGCCGCTGACGCTCCGACCGGACCCGGTGGCAACACAGCTCGGACCGGACCGGTAGCGACACACAGCTCCACCCGGAACCCCCTGCCCACGGCGGTCGGCAGGGGGTTCCGCCGTTCCCGTCAACCCGACGGCGGAACAAAACGGGACACGCCTCACTCGATGGTGTAACGCGACGCGCCCGAGCCGCCACGCACCGCTACGCTCCGATGCGTGAAACAGCTCGTTCGCCGAATCGGCCAGACCGTTGCCCTCACCCTGCCGGTGATCCTGGTGACCACCGGCACGCTCGCCGTCACCCGCGTCCCCTGGGCCCCACCGACCGGGCTGGACCAGCAGGTGGTCGCGGCCTCCAGCGGCGACGGCACCATCGGCCGGACCTCCACCTCCCCCAACACCCAGGGCCTGGCCCCGCAGGACGCCCTCCGGGTCGACCTGCTGGAGGAGTTGAAGAACCACAACCCCGGCACCGCGCTCGACCTGCTGGAGCGCACCATGCGGGAGAAGCCCTCGCTCACCCCGTACTGCACCGCGCTGGCCGGCGACCTCGGCCGCGCCGCGGTGAAGAAGTACCAGGGCGACGTCCAGCGCGCCCGCTCCTTCGCCCGCCCGGTCTGCGACGGCGCTTTCGCCGCCGGCGTGGTGGGCTGACCCGGGCCGACTCTGGGTTGGCCCGGGTCGACCCGGGCCAACTCGGCCTGACCCACCGCCCGGGTCGACCCGGGCCCGGGCCGACCCGGCCTGACGACACGTCACCGATGGGGCCCGCCCCGGGCGGGCCCTATCGTGGCGTCATGACCGCAGACACCCCCTCCACAGCAGCGGCCGCCGTCGCGGGCACCCCGGTGCCCGTCGTGACCCAGGCGGTGATCCTGGCGGGCGGCCAGGGCTCCCGGCTGCGCCCGTACACCGATGACCGGCCCAAGCCGCTGGTGGAGATCCCCGGCACCGGGACGCCGATCATCGGGCACCAGCTGGCCTGGCTGGCCGCCGAGGGCGTCACCGACGTGGTGATCTCCTGCGGGCACCTCGCGGAGGTGCTGCAGGAGTGGCTGGCCGCGGCCGAGCTGCCGCTCCGGGTGCAGACCGTGGTGGAGGCCGAACCGCTGGGCCGCGGCGGCGGGTTGAAGTTCGCCTCGCGCGCCCTGCCGCGCCCCGACGAGCCCTGGTACGCCACCAACGGCGACATCTGGACCCGCTTCAGCCTGCGCGAGATGGCCGCCTTCCACCACGAGCGGGGCGCCGTCGCCACCCTGGCGCTGGCCCGGCCGCGGATCCCGTGGGGCGCGGTGGAGACCGACCGCTTCGGCAACGTGCTGGACTTCATCGAGGCCCCGCCGTCCCCGTTCCTGATCAACGCCGGGCTGTACGTCTTCGCACCGGGCTTCCGCGAGCTGCTCCCGGACGTCGGCGACCACGAGCGCACGACCTTCCCGCAACTGGCCCGCGGCCGCCGCCTGGCCGGCTACCAGATCCCGCAGGGCTGCTACTGGCGCGCCATCGACACCGCGAAGGACCTCACCGAGGCCGCCAAGGAGCTCGCCGCCACCCGCGCCTAGCGCCCGGCCCCCACAAGCCGCACAAAAGAGCCAGGGCCCCTCCCGGAACGCTCCGGAAGGGGCCCTGCGCGGCTTCCCCGCCCACCGCCTGACCGGCCGTCAGGCGACCTCGCCGCCGGTCCGCGGCATGCCGAGCTCCAGCAGCGGCGGCCCGCTGCCCAGCAGCCCGCCGATCACGCCGCTGGACGGCTGCGAGCGCGGCGTGCTGGGCGGCGCACCGCCCGTCCCGGTACCGCCGCCCGCGCCACCGCTGCCGGAGCCGGTGCTCCCGCCGCCGGTGCCGTGACTCGACGCGGCGGGGCTGCTCGGCGCACCGCTGGGCTTCTTGCTGCCGCTGCGGCTCGGCGAGGGCGAGGCCGGGGCGGACGGGGAGGCCGGGGCGGTGCTCGCCGGTGCCTTGCTCGGGGCCGGGCCGGTCGGCGTCGGCGACGGGCCGTTGGCGGGCCAGACCGGGGACCCGTAGTCGGTCGGCGGGTGCGCCGGCGCCTGGGTGCGGCCGGTGCGGACCGCCGCGCCGAGCAGCGAGCCGGTGAGCAGGGTCAGGCCGACCACCACCGCGGTGACCACGGTGCGCCGCCGCAGCATCCGCCGCCGCACCGCGCCCGGCTCGCCGGGCCCGTACCGGCGGAACGCCTCCAGGGCGATCCGGCCGTCCAGCGAGGCGAACGGCGCGCCGGCGATCAGCAGCGGGCTCCACGCCGCCAGGAAGATCAGGTCGGGGGTGTCGTAGACCGGCACCGCCTTCCAGCTGACCGTGAACAGCAGCGCGGCGGAGAGCGCCATCGCGGTGCCCGCGGCGAGCCGCTGCCACAGGCCCAGGACGGCGAGCACGCCGACCACGATCTCCACGAAGGACACCGCGAGGCCCGCGCCGACCGGGTGGGCCATCGCGAAGTCCAGCAGTGGCTGGGCGACCTTCCACGGGTGCAGCGAGGAGAGCCAGCGCATCATCGACCCGCGCTCGCCGCCGTCGAAGTACACCGGGTCGCAGAGCTTGCTGAACCCGGCGTACACCGACAGCGCGCCGAGCAGCACCCGCAGCGGCAGCAGCACCAGGCCGAGGTCGACCCGGCGGCCGGGGTACCAGGCGTGCTTGGAGCCCTCGCTCATCGAGGGGATCTCCGGCAGCTCGCCCTCGGGCTCCCAGCTGCGCCCGCCGACCCGGACCGCGTCGTCCAGCACCTCGGGCACGCCCACGTGCGGGGCCTCCCCGGAGCCGGCCGGTCCGTACTGGCGCGGGACGGCCTGCAGCTGCTGGGTCTCGTCGTCGGTGAAGGACTTCGCCGGGGCGGGCACGGTGCTCAGCCGCACCGCCTCCAGCAGCCGGGTGGCGGCGGTGTCGCCGGGACCGGCCTGGCCGCTCCAGGTGACCACCCGCGCCTTGCGCCGGGCCCCCGCGCCGACGGCCGAGCCGCCGACGACCGAGGCGGCGGTGATCCCGGCCAGCGTGGGCACCGCCGCGGCGGGCACCACCACCTGCGGGGTGACCATCGGGCGGATGCCGCCCTGCAGACCGTACGGATCGCCGAAGGCGGCACCGGCCGGGGCGTCGATCATCGGGGCCACCGGGGCGGCGAGCCTGACCCGGAAGCTGGCCTGGGTGCTGCTGAGCTTCGCCGGATCCGACGGCACCCTGACCGTGTTGAGGCCGGGACCGTCGTCTATCCCCGTGGGGAGCGGCCCGGTGCGCCGAGGTGTTCTGGTGTCCACACCCCTCTAACCGGGTGACGGGCCCGGAGGACACTCTCCCGGGTGGATTCCGGGAGAGGATTTGAAGTGATCATGAGAAAACCGACCGGGCCCGACCGGACCCGACCGGTTGACTCACCAAAACGACGGCCACGGCAGGCGCCGTGACGGAGCGTCAGCAGCAGTCGTCAGCGCTTGGCGCGCAGCCGCGCGGCCTCGTACAGCACGATGCCCGCGGCCACACCGGCGTTCAGCGACTCGGTCTGACCGGGCATCGGGATCCGCACCCGCAGGTCGCAGGTCTCCGACACCAGGCGGGACAGGCCCTTGCCCTCGGAGCCGGCCACGATCACCACGGGGCCGGTCAGGGCCTCCAGGTCGCCGATCTCGGCCTCGCCGTCGGCGGCCAGGCCGACCACCATCAGGCCGGCCTTCTGGTACGCCTCCAGCGCCCGGGTGAGGTTGGTGGCGCGGGCCACGGGCAGCCGGGCCGCCGCGCCGGAGGAGGTCTTCCAGGCGCCGGCGGTCATGCCGGCCGCCCGGCGCTCCGGGATGACCACGCCGTGCGCGCCGAACGCGGCGGCGGAGCGGACCACGGCGCCCAGGTTGCGGGAGTCGGTGACCCCGTCCAGGGCGATGATCAGCGCGTCCTGTCCGGCGTCCGCGGCGTCTGCCAGCAGGTCGTCGGGGTGCGCGTACTCGTACGGCGGGACCTGCAGCACCAGGCCCTGGTGGTTCAGGCCGCCGGTCATCTGGTCCAGCTGCGGGCGGGGGGCCTCCATCAGCGGGACGCCGCGCTCGTTGGCGGCCTGGAACGCGTCCCGGACCCGGTCGTCGGTGTCGATGAACTGCTGGACGTACAGCGCGGTGGCCGGCACGCCGCCCTTCAGCGCCTCGACGACCGAGTTGCGGCCCACCACCAGCTCGGCCGCGCCCGCGCCGCCGCGGCCGCTGCGCGAACCGGCGCCGGAGCGGCGCATGCCCGCGCGGGACTTGGCGTCGCGCTCGCGCTTGATCGCGGCGTTGGCGGCCCGCTGCTTGGGGTGGCCCTTGCGCTCCTCGCCGCGCGGGGTCGGGCCCTTGCCCTGGAGCGCCTTCCGGCTGTGGCCGCCGGTACCGACACTCGCGCCCTTCTTCGATCCGGGGTTGCGGCGGTTCCTGCGCTGGCTGTTGCCGGCCATGGCTGTACTTCCTGTCTCTACGTGTCTGCGTCAGTGCGCGAGGGCCGCACCCTTCAAAGGTACGGCCCTCCCGCGCCCCGGGGGGCTACTGGTTGATCGTCCAGCGCGGGCCGGACGGGGTGTCCTCGATCGCCAGCCCGGCCTCGCCGAGCTGGTCGCGGATGGCGTCCGCGGTGGCGAAGTCCTTGCGGGCGCGGGCCGCCTGGCGCTGGTCGAGGACCAGCTTGACCAGGGAGTCGACCACGCCGGTGAGCTCCTCGCCCTGGGCGCCGCCGCCGGCCCACATCGGGTCCAGCGGGTCCAGGCCGAGCACGCCGAGCATCGCCCGGACCTCGGCGAGCCGGGCCACGGTGGACTCCTTGTCGTCCGCCGTCAGCGCGCTGTTGCCCTGCCGGACGGCGGTGTGCAGCACCGCGAGGGCCTGCGGCACGCCCAGGTCGTCGTCCATCGCCTCGGCGAAGGCCAGCGGTACCTCGGGCGCGGCGTCGACCGTGCCGCAGCGCTCCACGGCGCGCTCGATGAAGCCCTCGATCCGGTTGAACCCGGTCTCGGCCTCGCGCAGCGACTCCTCGCTGTACTCGATCATCGAGCGGTAGTGCGGTCCGGCCAGGTAGTAGCGCAGCACGATCGGCCGCCAGCGCTGCACCATCTCGGAGACCAGCACGGAGTTGCCCAGCGACTTGGACATCTTCTCGCCGGCCAGCGTCACCCAGGCGTTGTGCACCCAGAAGTTGGCGAACTCGTCGCCGTACGCCCTGGACTGGGCGATCTCGTTCTCGTGGTGCGGGAAGATCAGGTCCAGCCCGCCGCCGTGGATGTCGAAGGCGCTGCCCAGGTACTTGTGCACCATCGCCGAGCACTCCAGGTGCCAGCCCGGCCGGCCGCGGCCCCACGGGGTCTCCCAGCTGGGCTCGCCCGGCTTGGCGGCCTTCCACATCGCGAAGTCGCGCGGGTCGCGCTTGCCGGTCTCGCCGTCCCCGGAGGGCTGCCGCAGGTTCTCCAACTCCTGGTTGGAGAGCGCCAGGTAGTCCGGGTAGGTGGTCACCGCGAAGTACACGTTGCCGTCGGCCTCGTACGCGTGGCCGCGCTCGATCAGCCCGCGCATCATCTCGATCATCTCCGGCACGTGGCCGGTGGCCCGCGGCTCCGCGCTCGGCGGGAGGCAGCCGAGCACGGTGTAACCCTCGTTGAAGGCGCGCTCGTTGGCGTACGCGATCTTCCACCACTCGGTGGACTGCTCGCGCCCCTTGGCGATCACCTTGTCGTCGATGTCGGTGACGTTGCGGACGAACGTGACGTCGTAGCCGCGGTAGCGGAACCACCGCTGCATCACGTCGAAGTTGAGGCCGGAGCGGATGTGCCCGATGTGCGGGGGCGCCTGCACCGTGGCGCCGCACAGGTAGATCGAGACACAGCCCGGCACCAGCGGGACGAAGTCGCGTACCTGGCGGGTCATGGTGTCGTACAGACGAAGGGTCACGACGTCCAGGGTAGTGGGCGGCGGGGGGTGCCCCGCCACCTCCTTCCGACCCGTCGCGCGCCGCTACAGGTTGCCGATCACCTTGCGCGGGCTGAGCCGGACCACCACCCGCACGTCGTCCGGCCCGTCCGCCTCGTAGTCCACCCCCCGGTACTTGCGGGAGAGTTCGTCGATCAGCTCGCGGCCGCCCTCGGTGGTCATGGTGACCTCGCCGCGCGCCTCGAAGTACCGGTAGGGGTGGCCCGGCGGGTTGATCACCACGCTGATCCGCGGGTCGCGGACCATGTTGAGGTGCTTGCGGCGGCCCTGCACGGTGGAGAACAGGATGTCCTCGCCGTCCCGCCGCACCCACACGACCGACGCCTGCGGGCTGCCGTCCGGCTGCACCGTCGCCACCACCGCGAAGCTCTTCGCGTCCAGCAGGGCCTTCACCCCGTCGGTGAGTTCCGCGCCCATCCGTCCTCCCAGAGCCGAGTCCTGACCCCCCGTCAGGACCCAGGCTAGGCGGAGGGACGTTCGTACACCAGCGCCGTCGCGATCGCGGCGAGCCCCTCGGCGCGGCCGGTCAGGCCGAGCCCGTCGGTGGTGGTGCCGGAGACCGAGACCGGCGCGCCGACCGCCGCCGAGAGCGCGGCCTGCGCCTCGGCACGCCGCTTGCCGATCTTCGGGCGGACGCCGATCACCTGGACCGCCACGTTGCCGATCTCGAAGCCGGCCTCCCGCACCAGGCGGGCGGCCTCGGCGAGCAGCGCGACCCCGGCCGCGCCCGCCCACTCGGGCCGGTCGGTGCCGAAGTGCGCGCCCAGGTCGCCGATCCCGGCGGCCGAGAACAGCGCGTCACAGGCGGCGTGCGCCGCCACGTCGGCGTCCGAGTGCCCGGCCAGCCCGTACTCGGACGGCCAGTCCAGCCCGGCCACCCGCAGCGGCCGGCCCGCCTCGAAGGCGTGCACGTCGGTGCCGATGCCGACCCGCGGCAGCGGCGGGAAGAGCGGCTCAGTAGCCATCGGTGGCCCTCCGGCGGGCGAGTACGGCCTCGGCGAGCACGAGGTCCAGCGGACGGGTCACCTTGAACGCCTCCTCGTGGCCGGGCACCACGACGACCCGGCCGCCGGAGCGCTCGATCAGCCCGGCGTCGTCGGTGACCTCGGCGCCCTCGGCCACCGCCTTGTCGTGCGCCTCGACCAGCGCGGCCAGGTCGAAGCCCTGCGGGGTCTGCACGGCGCGCAGGGTGGCCCGGTCCGGCGTGTCGAGCACCGGCTCGGGCGTCCCGGCCGGCTGCGGGTCGACCCGCTTGACGGTGTCGGCGAGCGGCACGGCGGGCACCACGGCCTCCGCGCCGGCCCGGACGGCGGCCGCCACCGCGTCCACCACCTCGACCGGGACCAGCGGGCGCGCCGCGTCGTGCACCAGCACCACCCGGGTGCCCGCGGGGACGGCCGCCAGGCCGAGCCGCACCGACTCCTGCCGGGTCGCGCCGCCGGCCACCACCCGGACGTCCTCGCCGTCCAGCCCGTGGCCGCTCAGCAGCCCGACCACCTCGGCCACGCCGTCCGGCGGGGCGCACACCACCACCGCGCCCACCGCCCGGCTGGCGGCCAGCGCCCGCACCGCGTGCACCAGCAGCGGCACGCCGCCGAGTTCGCGCAGCGCCTTGGGCGCTCCGGGACCGAGTCGCTCGCCACGCCCGGCGGCCGGGACGACCGCCGCCGCAAGCTGTGCTGTGCCGTTCAGGTTTGGCTCCTTGGTCGCGATGGGTATGGCCCGAGCCGAGTGCGTATTCGCGTGCGGACGGGCCCCCTTCCTGACTGCACGTTAGCCGAACCGACCGGCGGCTTCGCCACGCCTGTGGGCATGCCGAAGCGCCCGCGGTGCCGTTTCGGGCACCATCGGGCGCTGCGTCATACCGTCGGGCAGGGCTGTGTTCGGCTCGGCCGTACGGCGAACGATTGCGGGCGAACCGCGCTCAGGAGGCGAGGACCTCGTCGAGCAGCGTCTCGGCCTTGTCTTCGTTGGTGTTCTCGGCGAGCGCCAGTTCGCTCACCAGGATCTGCCGGGCCTTGGCCAGCATCCGCTTCTCGCCGGCCGAGAGGCCGCGCTCGCGCTCACGGCGCCACAGGTCGCGGACGACCTCGGCCACCTTGATCACGTCGCCCGACGCGAGCTTCTCAAGGTTCGCCTTGTACCGGCGCGACCAGTTGGTGGGCTCTTCGGTGTACGGTGCCCGCAGCACCTCGAAGACCCGGTCGAGCCCCTCTTGGCCGACCACGTCGCGCACGCCGACGAACTCGGCGTTCTCCGCGGGAACGCGGAGCGTGAGATCTCCCTGCTGCACCTTCAGCACCAGGTAGGTCTTGTCCACACCTTTGATCTGGCGAGTTTCGATGGCCTCGATCAGCGCAGCCCCGTGATGGGGGTAGACCACCGTGTCGCCAACCTTGAACGTCATGTGACAGGACCCCTTCCGTGGCTTTCCAGAATAACACGCTTTTCGGCTGACCCGAAGGGCGTTTTCGCAGGTCAGGGCGGGTCCCAGGGCTTGACAACCACCCCCGTCGCATGCTGCGACCGGTGTTCGACGCGGGCTTCCCGCAGGTCGGAGGCGGTACGACCGCCGGACGAAACCTCTGGCAACCGGCTCGAAACCATGATTGGATCTTGAGTTTTTGCCCCGACTCGCCGAACGGTGCCGATCGTGATCGCCTCGCGACACGGGGCCACCCCGTGAGAGCCGGATATGTGTGGTCGGTAGTGTGAGCGTCGACCACCGACCCGTGATCCTTTCCGTGGATCCGTACCAAGGAGAAGTCGCCGCCGTGAGCCGGAGCCTTCGACGCGGCGCCGCAGCCGCAATCGTCCTCGCCGCGATCGTCCCGCTGGCCGCCTGCTCGGCGAGCAACGACGCCGAGACGCTGCAGATCAAGCCGGACAACGCGGCGACCTCGATCGGCGCCGACCTCACGCTGAACAACATCGTCGTGGTGACCCCCGCGGGGGCGGCCGGCGAGTACTCCGGCGCGGCCACCGTCACGGTCAACATCAGCAACTCCGGCAGCGCCCCGGAGACCCTGAAGTCGCTCAAGGTCGGAGACGCCGCCGCGACCTTCACCGGCCCCAAGGGCGACGCGGTCTCCGAGATCGTCATCCCGGCCGGCGGCTCGGTGCTGGTCAGCGGCCGCGAGAACAGCCCGATCGCGCAGGTCTCCTCGGCCAAGCTGACGGTCGGCGGCTACGCGCCCACCTCGTTCACCTTCGGCCGGGCCGGCCAGGTCTCCACGCAGGCGAACGTCCAGCCGGGCGCCGGCGTCTACGCGGGCTACGGCCCGAAGGCCGAGTCGAAGGCCTCCGCGAGCCCGTCCGGCTCGGCCTCGCCGTCGGCCTCCGCGTCGGCCTCGGCCTCCCCCGGCGCCACCGCGAGCGGTTCGCCGGCCGCCCCGCCGTCCACCTCCGCGAGCGCCTCGGCCTCCGCCCACTGACCCGCGGCACGCGAAGGGGCCCCGCACGGTGCGGGGCCCCTTCGCGGTGTTCCGGGTGACGGTTTACGGCTCGAACTTGTAGCCCAGGCCGCGGACGGTGACCAGGTAGCGCGGGGCGCCCGGGTCCGGCTCGATCTTGGCGCGCAGGCGCTTGACGTGGACGTCCAGGGTCTTGGTGTCGCCGACGTAGTCCGCGCCCCACACCCGGTCGATCAGCTGCATCCGGGTGAGTACCCGGCCCGCGTTGCGGAGCAGCATCTCCAGCAGGTCGAACTCCTTGAGCGGCAGGTCGACCTTGGCGCCGTCGACGGTCACCACGTGGCGGTCGACGTCCATCCGGACCGGGCCGGCCTCCAGCGCGCCGGGGGCCGCCGCGCCGTCGGCGCCGCCGTCCTCGCCGCGGCGGCGGAGCACCGCGCGGATCCGGGCGACCAGCTCGCGGGTGGAGTAGGGCTTGGTGACGTAGTCGTCGGCTCCTATCTCCAGGCCGACGACCTTGTCGATCTCGCTGTCCTTGGCGGTGACCATGATCACCGGGACGTTGGAGCGGACCCGCAGCTGGCGGCAGACCTCGGTGCCGGGGAGGCCGGGCAGCATCAGGTCGAGCAGGACCAGGTCGGCGCCGTTGCGCTCGAACTGCTCCAGTGCGTCGGGGCCGGTGGCGGCGACGGCCACCTCGAAGCCCTCCTTGCGGAGCATGTACGAGAGGGCGTCGCTGAACGACTCCTCGTCCTCCACAACCAGTACACGGGTCACGATCGGGCCTCCGGGGCAGGAAATGTGGTTGGTGCGTGAGTTGCGCGGTCCGCGGCCGGTGCCTGGCCGGCCGGGAGTCGCAGGGTGAAGGTGGAACCCTGGCCCTCGACGCTCCACACCGACACGGTGCCGCGGTGCGAGGCGGCGACGTGCTTGACGATGGACAGGCCGAGGCCGGTTCCACCGGTGAGGCGGGAGCGGGCGGGGTCCACCCGGTAGAAGCGTTCGAAGATCCGCTCGCGGTCCTTCTCCGAGATGCCGATGCCCTGGTCGGTCACCGAGATCTCGATCAGCTCGCCGTCCGCCTCGCCCAGCGCGGCGGCGCTGGAGATCCGGCGGGTGGCGATCGCGACCCTGGTGCGCGGCGGGCTGTAGTTCACCGCGTTCTCCACCAGGTTCCCGAGGGCGGCGGCCAGTTGGCCGCGGTTGCCGGTCAGGTACAGGTTGCCGGTGCCGCCCGCGGTGATGTGGATCTGCTTGGCGGCGGCGGTCTGCCGGCACCGGTCGATCGCCTCGGCGATCAGCTCGTCCACCGGACAGGGCTCCGGGTCGACCTTGAGCTGGTCGTCCTGGACCCGGGAGAGGTCGATGATCTCCTGGACCAGGCTGGCCAGCCGGGTGGCCTCGACCTGCATCCGCCCGGCGAAGCGCTGCACCGCCTCCGGGTCGTCGGACGCGTCCGCGACCGCCTCGGAGAGCAGCGACAGCGCGCCGACCGGGGTCTTCAGCTCGTGCGAGACGTTCGCCACGAAGTCGCGGCGGATCGCCTCGATCCGCCGCCGGTCGGTGAGGTCCTCGACCAGGACCAGCACCAGCCGGGAGCCGAGCGGGGCGACCCGGACCGAGACCGCGAGCGGTTCGGCGGTCCGGGCGGCGGCGCCCGGCCGGGTCAGTTCCAGGTCGACCTGGCGGATCTCGCCGTCCCGCCGGGTGGAGCGGGCCAGCGCGAGCATCTGGTCGACGGCCACCTTGCCGCCGCGGACCAGACCCATCGCGTAGGCGGCCGAGGAGGCCTTGACCACTTCGTCGCCGTCACCGAGCACGATCGCACACGAGCGCAGCACCGAGAGCACGGTGTCCACGCCCGGGGGCAAGGCTGGTTCCTGGACCAGGTCCTGCCCTGGGTTCTTGCCGCTGTTGCCTCGCCCCTGCTCGCGCTCGCTCCAGCGGAAGGCGATGGAGGCCGTGAGGCCGACGCCGAGCCCGGCTATGGCGCAGGCAGCGGCGGCGGCTACGTTCACGTCCATGCAAGCCAGCGTAAATGGTGGTCGAGGCGGTCTCGTAAGGGTGCGATCAAGGCATCGGCCTGGCGTTGCCGAGAATTCACCTTCACGCTGCTGATGGTTCACTGGGGCGGCCGTGGACGGTCGCCCGAACGGCTCAGTGTTGGCCGAGCAAGCCCGTGTGGGCGGTGGCGCGGCTACTATTCGCGCCACCAGCAGCGGCCGCCCCTGCCGCCGTGACCTCAGGTCCACCGGTACGGGCGTCCGGTCGGCACCGCCACCGACACCGGTACTGGAGGAGAAGAGCGCATGCGCGACGCGTACCACGAGGAACTCGACTCGATCAGCGACAACCTGGTCGAAATGGCCCGCCTGGTCGGTTCGGCCATGGGCCGGGCCACCACCGCGCTGCTGGACGCGGACCTCGAACTGGCCGAGAGCGTGATCGCGGCGGACGAGAAGGTCAACGCGATCCACCACGAGCTGGAGAACCGGGCGATCGACCTGCTGGCCCGCCAGCAGCCGGTCGCCACCGACCTGCGCATCGTCGTCACCTCGCTGCGGATGAGCGCCGACCTGGAGCGCTGCGGCGACCTCGCCCGGCACGTCGCCAAGGTCGCGCGCCTGCGATTCCCCGAGTGCGCCGTGCCGACCGACCTGCACGCCACCGTGCTGGAGATGGGCCAGCTGGCCCAGCGCCTGGTGGCCAAGGCCGGCCTGGTGATCGCCACCAAGGACGTCGACCGGGCGATGGAGCTGGAGGCGGACGACGACGCGATCGACGCCCTGCACCGCGAGCTCTTCTCGCACCTGCTGGACGACCGCTGGCACCACGGCATCGAGACCGCGGTGGACGTCACCCTGGTCGGCCGGTACTACGAGCGCTTCGCCGACCACGCCGTCTCGGTGGCCAAGCGCGTCGTCTACCTGGTGACCGGCGAGTACGTCGAGGACTACAAGGCGATCGCCGAACCCGCCGAGTAATCCGCCGGGGGGCGCACGGTTGGTGGGCGTCCCGACTCCGCGCGCCCGTTGACGCACCGTCAACCTGCGGGCTTCACTCGAAGGGACGGGCGTCCCGGCGGGTCGCCCGGCTCCGCCCGGACGAGGAGGATCCAGCGCGATGAAGGCAACTCCCACCACCACTCCCCCGCCGAGCCCGGTCGCCCCGGCTCCGGCGAAGCTGCTGCCGATCCTCGCCGCGGGCTGCGGGTGCGGCCCCGGCTGCGGCTGCGGCTGCCAGTCCGGTGCGCCCTGCCAGTGCGGCGGTGCGACCGGCGGCTGCTGCGGCGGCCACTGACAGGGCCTCCGGCCGGGCACCCGTTCTCCGGGTGCCCGGCCGTCGTCGTTCCCGCGGCCGGTCGTGCCCGCGGTCAGGCCGTCAGCCGGCTCAGAAGGTGACGTCCATGCACTGGTAGAACGCGTTGCCGGTGTCCGCGATGTCCCAGACCGCCAGCACCACCTGGTGGCCGGTGCGGCCGGACGGCAGCGTGGCGGTGTGGCTGAGCGAACCCGGCACCTGCCGGCCGCCGTACGGCACGGTCAGGAACGGGGTCAGGTCCAGGTTGGACCGGGTGAGCCTGGTGGTGGCCGCGTTGTAGCCGGCCTTGGTGAGGTAGTACCGGAACTGCGTGGTCGCGTGCCGCGCGGTGAAGTTCCAGGTGAAGGTCAGCTGCTGACCGGCCGTCACCTGCCTGGCCGGCCAGGCGCCGCCGCGCGGGTCGTCGAGCTGGGCGAACCGCGCGTTGCCGCCGGCGCACAGCGTGCCGTCGGACGGTCCGGACGACGGGAAGCCCTTCGGGCCTTCCACGCTCTGCGGCTCCCACTGGATGTCGCCGCAGTTCTTCACGGTGCCCGCGGCACAGAGCCCGGCCCGGCTGGGGGGCGTGGTGATCCAGCCGTGCGAGCTCGCCGGGACGGCGGTGGCCAGGGACGCGGCGGCCGCCGCGACGGCCACGACGAGGATGTTGCGCTTGCGCATGGTGCTCCCTCCGTGGGGGTGGATGGAGTACGCGAACGCGGGCGGGAACCACCCGGGGTGCGTGGGGGCAGCCCCCTGATTGTCATGCCCGCGCCGACAGTGCCACCACGCTAGAAGCCCAGGGGAGCCCCGTCAATGGTCTGAACCATTCCTGAACCACCTTTGACCGTAAGGGAGTTGACACCGCACGGCAAGACGCTCCGGAAACGGGACAGCCCCCTGGGCCGGGGCGCCGTTGCGCCGGGCAGGGGGCTGCGCGGGAAGGGGGTGAGGGCCTCGGAAGAGCGCCTGGCGGAGCGCCCCGGACCTACTTCTTGCCCTGGTTCTTGACCGCCTCGATGGCGGCGGCGGCGGCCTCCGGGTCGAGGTAGCGGCCACCGGGGGTGAGCGGCTTGAAGTCGGCGTCGAGCTCGTAGACGAGCGGGATGCCGGTCGGGATGTTCAGGCCGGCGATCGCCTCGTCGGAGATGCCGTCCAGGTGCTTGACCAGCGCGCGCAGGCTGTTGCCGTGGGCGGTGACCAGGACGGTGTGGCCGGCGGCGAGGTCCGGGACGATCGCGTCGTACCAGTACGGGAGCATCCGCTCGACGACGTCCTTGAGGCACTCGGTGCGCGGGCGCAGCTCCGAGGGGATCTCGGCGTAGCGGGCGTCGCCGGCCTGGGAGTACTCGGCGTCGTCGGCGAGGGCCGGCGGCGGGGTGTCGTAGGAGCGGCGCCAGAGCTGGAACTGCTCCTCGCCGAACTCGGCGAGGGTCTGGGCCTTGTCCTTGCCCTGCAGCGCACCGTAGTGACGCTCGTTCAGGCGCCAGCTGCGCTGGACCGGGATCCAGTGGCGGTCGGCCTTGTCCAGGGCGATCTGCGAGGTGCGGATCGCGCGGCGCAGCAGCGAGGTGTGCAGCACGTCCGGCAGCAGGCCCTCGGCGAGCAGCAGCTCACCGCCGCGGGCCGCCTCCTTCTCGCCCTTCTCGTTGAGGTCGACGTCGACCCAACCGGTGAAGAGGTTCTTCTGGTTCCACTGGCTCTCGCCGTGTCGGAGCAGGATCAAGCGGTAGGTCGTCTCAGCCATGGGGCCAGCTTAGTGGAGGGCAAAATCCGCTGGCCGGGCTGTCCACGTCGTGGGTAATGTGCGCTCCGGATCTTTACTGCTTACCGCTCCGGGGAGCCGCCATGCCCGTCGCCCACCGCCTGGTCACCGAGATCCGCCGAGCCGGCGGCGGACTCCCGCGCCAGTTCTGGTGGCTGTGGGCCTCCACGCTGGTGAACCGCCTCGGCGGCTTCGTGGTCACCTTCCTGGCGCTCTACCTGACCGCCGAGCGCGGCTACTCGGCGGCGTACGCGGGCCTGGTGGCGGCGCTCTTCGGGCTCGGCTCGGCGGTCGCCGCGATCGGGGCCGGGGTGCTCACCGACCGGCTCGGACGGCGGCCCACGCTGCTGGCGGCGCAGCTGTCCACGGCGCTGTTCACCGCGGTGCTGGGCTTCACCGACGGTCCGGTGGCGATCGCCGCGGTGGCGTTCCTGACCGGCCTGGCCAACAACGCCTCGCGGCCCGCGGTCTCCGCGATGATCGCCGACCTGGTCCCGGCCGCCGACCGGGTCCGCGCCTACTCGCTCAACTACTGGGCGATCAACATCGGCTTCGGCGCCTCCGCCGCGGTGGCCGGGCTGATCGCCGTCCACGGCTACCTGCTGCTCTTCCTGCTCGACGCGCTCTCCACCCTGCTGTGCGCGGTGCTGGTCTTCGTGAAGGTCCCGGAGACCCGGCCCGCCGCGCAGACGTCGGCCGACGAACCGTCAGCCCCCGCCATCGGCCTGGGCACGGTCTTCCGGGACCGCCCCTTCCTGGCCGTCGTCGCGGTCAACCTGCTGCTCGCCCTGGTGTACCAGCAGGGCTCCACCACGCTGGCGGTGGACATGGGACGGCACGGCATCTCGACCACCCAGTTCGGCCTGGTGGCCAGCCTGAACGGCGTGCTGATCGTGCTGCTCCAGCTGCCGCTCACCCGGCTGATGGAGGGCCGCAACCGGACCGCCCTGCTGGCGGCCAGCGCGCTGCTCACCGGCTGGGGCTTCGGCCTCACCGCGCTGGCCGGCGACTCGGCCGCGCTGTACGCGGTCACGGTGGCGATCTGGACCATCGGCGAGATCGTCAACGCGCCCACCATGATGGCGCTGGTCACCGAGTTCTCCCCGGCCCAGGCCCGCGGCCGCTACCAGGGCGTCTACTCGCTGTCCTGGTCGCTGGCCTCCTTCCTCGGCCCGGCGGTCGGCGGCCTGCTGCTCCAGTACGCGGGCAGCTGGGCGGTCTGGGGCGCCTGCGCGGTGGCCGGCACGCTGGCCGCCGTCGCCCACGTCCCGATCGGCCGGGTCCGCCAGGAGTCGCCGGCCGCGCAGGCCGCGGACGCGGCGGCCCCGGCCAACGCGGTGGTCGGCTGACCGGCTGACGGGCCGACCGGCCGACCGGCCGACTCGGCGTCAGCCGATGGGGCCGGTCTCGGTCTGGCGGAGCCGGACCCAGGACTCGTGGGCCTCCTGCAGGACCCGGTGGTACTCGTCGATCAGTTCGGCGGCCCGTACGGGGTCGGGCGCCGCGCCGCCCGTCTCGGCGCGCAGCAGGGTGAGGCGGCGGCGCAGGACGGCGAGGCGGTGGACGGTGTCGGCGCGCTGGATCCACAGGTTGCGGTAGGAGAAGAACGCCGCCCAGGCGGCGAGCACGGTGACCAGCGCGCCGACCACCAGGGCCACGTCGGCGAGCACCCGCGCGGCCGGCTCGGCGACCTTGAGGCCGAGCAGCACCGTCACCAGCGCGGAGAGGCCGACGGTGGCGAGCTGCAGGGTCAGGGCACGCCCCCGGTCCCAGTCGCGGCGGCGGCGCCGTTCCACCAGTTCGGCGTCGAGCTCGGTTTCCAGCCAGGCCAACTGCCGCTCGGCGGCGGCCGATTCAATGGTCATCGGTTCCCTCCCCGACCGGGAGGATACCGGGGTCACCCGGCGGGCGGCAGGTTCCCGTCCGGCTGTGCGCCCTCGCTGGCCAGGTGGGCGAAGGCGGTGAGGTTGCGGGTGGACTCGCCGCGCTTGGTGCGCCACTCCCACTCGCGGCGGATCGCGCTCGCGAAGCCGAGCTCCAGCAGGGTGTTGAACGGTTCGTCGGCGTTCTCCAGCACGGTGCCGAGCAGCCGGTCGACGGTGTCGGCGCTCACCGCCTCCAGCGGCAGCCGGCCGACCAGGTAGACGTCCCCGAGCCGGTCGATCGCGTACGCCACCCCGTACAGCCGGGTGTTGCGCTCCAGCAGCCAGCGGTAGACGCCCTCCTGGTTCTCGTCCGGGCGGCGGATCACGAAGGCGTTCACCGAGAGGGTGTGGTCGCCGATCCGCAGCGCGCAGGCGGTGGAGAGCTTGCGGGTGCCGGGCAGCGTGGCGACCAGCGTGTACGGGTCGGCGGCGGCGGGCTCCCAGGCCACGCCGGCCTCGTCGAGCGCGGTGCGGAGGAGGGTCAGTGCGTCGTCCTTGGCGGCCATGGGCACCACGCTAGCCGCCGGGCGACCCGGCAGGGGTGTCGGCTCGGTCACCCGACCGACGCCGCGCCGCCGCGGGGGTGACGTGGTGTCAGCCCCGGCGCGGCGACCCGGCGGTGCGGCCTCGCGGTGTCAGGCGACCTGCAGGCGGGCGTCGGCCAGCGCGCCGGTGTAGACCTCGGCGGTGGTGTCCGCCGCGGCGTGCCAGCCGAAGGCGCGGGCGTGCCGGGCGGCGGCGGTGCCGCGGGCGGCGACCAGCGCCGAGTCGGTGACGTACGGCAGCAGGGCCTGCGCCCAGGCGTCCGGGTCGTGGCCGGGGACCAGGGTGCCGGTGCGGCCGTCGTGCACGGCGACCGGGAGGCCGCCGACCGCGGCGGCGACCACCGGGGTGCCGCAGGCCTGCGCCTCCAGCGCGACCAGGCCGAAGGACTCGCTGTGCGAGGGCATCACCAGGGCGGTGGCCGCGCGGTACCAGTCGGCGAGCTGGGCCTGGCCGACCGGCGGGTGGAAGCGGACCACGTCGCAGATGCCGAGCTGCGCGGCGAGCTTGTGCAGGCTCTCCGGGCGGGCCATGCCGCTGCCGGAGGGGCCGCCGACCACCGGCACGACCAGCCGCTCGCGCAGCCGGGGGTGGCGCTCCAGCAGCCGGGCGACCGCCTTGAGCAGCACGTCGGGGGCCTTCAGCGGCTGTATTCGGCCGGCGAACAGCAGCACCGCGGCGTCCTGCGGCAGGCCGAGCCGGGCCCGGGCGGCGCGCCGGTCGCCGGGGCGGAAGACCTCGAGGTTGACGCCGGGGTGGACCACCGCGAGCTGCTCCGGCCGGGCCTCGTAGTGGCGGGCCAGCTCGGCGGCCTCCTCCGCGGTGTTGGCGATCAGCCGGTCCGCGGCGCCGACCACCTGGGTCTCGCCGATCACCCGCGCCGCGGGCTCGGGCGTGTCGCCCTCGGCGAGCGCGGCGTTCTTCACCTTCGCCATGGTGTGCATGGTGTGCACCAGCGGCACGCCCCAGCGCTCCGCGGCCAGCCAGCCGACCTGCCCGGACAGCCAGTAGTGCGAGTGCACCAGGTCGTAGTAGCCGGGGCGGTGCCCGGCCTCGGTGCGCAGCACGCCGTGGGTGAAGGCGCACAGCTGGGCGGGCAGGTCCTCCTTGAGCAGCCCCTCGTACGGGCCGGCGGTGACGTGCCGGACCAGGACGCCGGGGGCCAGTTCGACCACCGGGGCGTCCTCGGAGCTGATCGCGCGGGTGAAGACCTCGACCTCGATGTCGATCTCGGCGAGCCGCTTGGCCAGCTCGACGATGTAGACGTTCATCCCGCCCGCGTCGCCCGTGCCGGGCTGGTGCAGCGGCGAGGTGTGCACGCTGAGCATCGCGATCCGGCGGGGGCGGCGGCCGCGGCCGGGGACCAGCGAGTCCAGCGGGCCGAGGAACGGCGGGGCCACGAGTCGCCCCGGATGGGCCGTGCCGACGAGGTGTTGGGTCACCTGGCTGAAGCCTCCTCTGGTCATCCCCGCGTGTTCGCTGCTCACATGCCGCCGCCCGCGGCTGCGCGCTGCGGGCGGTGTGCGACAAGTGTGCCAACGGGAGTCCGGCCGTCCCCTATTCCCGTCTCGACCGGTGAGATCACGAACGGCCCACGCGCACCGGGCCGGCCCGGCGGGAGGCTCGGCGCGCCGGGCGGCGGTCCGGCGAAGATCCGGCGGAAGGGCGGCGGTCCGAAGAAAAATGGGCGATGTCCGTCCGTCGTGTCGATCCGCGGCTGCGCCGTTCGACCTAGGGATGGAACGGGTCGAGCGGCGACCCCCGAACGAGGAGGCCGGAGATGTCGAAGTACATGCTGATCATGCGGGGCACGGACGAGTCCATGGCGAAGATGATGGAGACGCCCTTCGAGGAGATGCTCGAGACCATGGGCCGTTTCAACGAGGAGCTGATCCGGGCCGGCGTGCTGGTCGCCGCCGAGGGGCTGGACGATCCGTCGCAGGGCGTGGTGGTGGACTTCAGCGGAGAGACCCCGGTGGTCACCGACGGCCCCTACGGTGAGACCAAGGAGCTGTTCGGCGGCTTCTACCTGATCGACGTGGCGTCGCGGGAGGAAGCGGTCGAGTGGGCCAAGCGGATCCCGGCGATGACCGGCTCGAAGTGCGAGGTGCGCCGGGTGCCCGGGATCGACGAGTTCCCGCAGGACAACGAGTGGATCGTCAAGGAGCGGGCGTGGCGCGAGCGGACGGGTCAGCTCTGACACCCGGGGCGGCCGACGACGGCCCGCCGGTCGCCGAGGCGGCGCGGCGGGCCGTCGAGGCGGTCTGGCGGATCGAGTCGGCGCGGATCGTCGGCGCGCTGGCCCGCTACACCGGGGACTTCGCGCTGGCCGAGGACGTCGCCCAGGAGGCGCTCGCGGAGGCGCTGGTCACCTGGTCGCGCGAGGGCGCCCCGGCCAACCCGGTGGGCTGGCTGCTGGCGACCGCCCGGCGGCGGGCGATCGACGCCTTCCGCCGCAGGTCGGCGCTGGACGAGCGGTACGCCGCGCTGGCCGGCCAGCTGGCCGAGGGCGGGTTCAGCGCGGGCGCGGCGCCCGGGACCGGCGGGCCGCAGGAGCTGCCGTGGGACCCCGACCGGGTCGACGACGACGTCCTCGCGCTGATGTTCACCGCCTGCCACCCGGTGCTGTCCCCCGAGGCCCGGGTGGCGCTCACGCTGCGGGTGGTGGGCGGCCTGTCCACCGAGGAGATCGCCCGGGCCTTCCTGATCCCGGTGCCGACCGTGCAGGCCCGGATCACCCGGGCGAAGAAGACCATCGCCGCCGCGCAGGTGCCGTTCGCGCTGCCGCCGGCCGAGGAGCGGCCGGCCCGGCTCGGCGGCGTCCTGAGCGTGCTGTACGTGATCTTCACGGAGGGCTCGACGGCCACGGCCGGCGACCGGCTGCTGCGCTCCGACCTGGCGTACGAGGCGATCCGGCTGGCCCGGACGCTGACCGCGCTGCTGCCCGGCGAGCCGGAGGCGCACGGTCTGCTCGCACTGTTCGAACTGAACGCCGCCCGCTTCCCGGCGCGGACCGGGCCCGACGGGGAGGCGGTGCTGCTGGAGGACCAGGACCGGCGCCGGTGGGACCGCTCGGCGATCCGGCGCGGCCTGGCCGCGCTCGGCCGGGCCACGGCCGCCCGCCGGGGCCTCGGGCCGTACGGCCTGCAGGCCGCGATCGCCGCCTGTCACGCGACCGCGCCGTCGGTGGCGGAGACCGACTGGGAACGCGTCGTGCTGCTCTACGAGGCGCTCGGCCGGGTGGCCCCGTCCCCCGTCGTCGAGCTCAACCGGGCGGTGGCCGTCGCGATGGCGGGCGAGCCGTTGCAGGCGCTGGCGATGGTCGACCGGCTGGCCGCCGGCGGGCGGCTGGCGGGGTCGTACCTGCTGCCGAGCGTGCGCGGCGAGCTGCTGCTGCGGCTCGGCCGGACCGTCGCGGCGCGGGCCGAGCTGGAGGACGCCGCCCGGCTGTGCCGCAACGCGCCCGAACGGGCCGTGCTGCTGCGCAAGGCGGCGGCGCTGGGGTGAGCGGCCCGGCTGCGTACCCTTGTCTGCCATGGCCCCCACCGACTCCCCCGCTGCCCGGGCGCGTTCCTCCCGCCCGGTCGGGACGATCACCCGGGGCACCACCAACACCAACCGGCTGCGCCGGATGGACCGCTGGATCGCGCACACCCTGAGCCGTCCGCTGCGCGCCGCCGACGCCCCGCCGGTCGCGGTCGACCTGGGCTACGGCGCGGCGCCGTGGACGGCGGTGGAGCTGTCCGCCCGGCTGCGCGCGGTGCGCGCCGACATTCGGGTGGTCGGCATCGAGATCGACCCGGCCCGGGTGTCCGCCGCGCTGCCGTACGCCGCGCCGCCGCTGCTGGACTTCCGGCGCGGCGGCTTCGAGGTGCCGCTGGGCGGGGCGCGGGCCCAGCTGATCCGGGCGGCGAACGTGCTGCGGCAGTACGACGAGGAGCAGGTCGCCGAGGTGTGGCAGCGGCTGTGCGGGCGGCTGTCCCCGGACGGGCTGCTGGTGGAGGGCACCTGTGACGAGGTCGGCCGCCGGCACGTCTGGGTGGCGCTCGGGCCGGAGGGCCCGCGGACGGTGACCTTCGCGGCCCGGCTCGGCAGCCTCGGGCAGCCGTCCGACCTGGCCGAGCGGCTGCCGAAGGCGCTGATCCACCACAACGTGCCGGGCCGACCGGTGCACGCCTTCCTCACCGACTTCGACCGGGCCTGGGCGGCCGCCGCGCCGCTCCAGGCGTTCGGCGCCCGGCAGCGCTGGGCGGCGGCCTGCGCCGCGCTGGCCCGCGACTGGCCGCTGCGGGACGCCCGGGGGCGCTGGCGGCAGGGCGAGCTGACCGTGGAGTGGAGTGCGCTGGCCCCGCGCTGAGGACGCGCCGTACGCCCCCTGACCCTCCGTCAACAGTGCTGCTCACGCGCATGTTCGTGCACCCGTTCGATAGTTCACTCGAACGAGTTATCGAATTCCTCTGGCGTGTTGACGCCCCGCCGCGCCACCATGGGAACGTTCGCACGAGCGGGCGCACGCCCCAGCTGAGCGTCCGTCAGCCCCGCTGCTCCGCGATCCCGCGCCACGCCCGTTCGAACGCCTCGTACGCCTCCGCACCGAACAGCACGAACCGCACCTCCTCGAGGTCGGGGTCCGCCTCGACCACGGTCGTCAGGGCGATCCGAGCGGCATCGTCCAGCGGCCAGCCGAAGATTCCGGCCGAGATCGCGGGGAACGCCACCGTCCGCGCTCCCAACTCCACCGCCACCCGAAGGGACTCCCGATAGCACGAGGCCAGCAGCTCCGACCGCTGCTGGTAGTCCTCCGCCAGGTGGACCGGCCCCACCGTGTGCACCACCCAGCGGGCCGGCAGCCGGCCGGCCGTGGTCGCCACGGCCCGACCGGTCGGCAGGCCCTTGCCGTAGCGCGACGCCCGCAGGGCGCGGCACTCGGCGAGGATCTCCGGCCCGCCCCGGCGGTGGATCGCCCCGTCCACCCCGCCGCCTCCCAGCAGCGAACTGTTGGCGGCGTTCACCACCACGTCCACCTGTTGCTCCGTGATGTCACCCTGCACCAGCGTGATCTGTGTCACCGCTGCTCCTCCTCGTCCGACGACTGGTCAGCGACCGGTCGACGCCCGGTCGGCGGTGGCGCAAAAGGTACTCAAAGCCGCCACCAAGTGCGTGGCAATAACCACATCGGCGCCGCTCAGTCGAAGAAATCCTCGGAGATCACGTTATGGTCGCGGGAAGCTCCCCGATGCTCGGTGCCAGGCGGGCACCGCGGACGGACACCGGCCGTTGGCCTGTCGGGGAAAGGAAGGACCGACCGATGCCCGCTACGGGAGACGGGCGGGCACCCGACGCGACCGGAAGCGCCGGGGCCGCCGAGCGAAGCAGACGCCAGGACGGCCGCCCGGCCGCGAAGGCCGCCGGCCGGGTCGCCGCCGTCGGCAGCGCGCCGATACCGCATCCGCGCACCACGCCCGCGCCGAGCGTCCCGCCGAGCGCCGCCGAACCGTCCCGTCCGGCCCCCTTCCGGGTGCTGGTGATCGAGGGCGGCGGTCCGGACGACGAGCTGTTCGAGTCGCTCGCCGCGGAGAGCGGCGCCCACGCCGAGCTGCACCGGGTCCGCGACGTCGGGCAGGCGGTCGCGTTGCTGCCCCCGCTGCCCGGCACCGGCCGGCGCGGACCGCAGCACCGGGACTTCCAGTGCGTGCTGCTCGACCTCGGCACTCCCGGTGAACTCCCGCCCGACAGCGACGGGTTGGATGGCCTGCGGGAACTCCACCAGCGCGCCCCGCACACCGCCGTGGTGGTGCTCACGGACGCCGCCGGGGCCGAACTCGGCGCCGCCGCGGTCGCCGCCGGCGCCCAGGACTTCCTGGTCCGCCAGGAGACCGGCGGCCCGTTGCTGGCCCGCGCCCTGCGGTACGCGGTCGAGCGCAAGCGGGCCGACGAGTCGCAGCGCCGCCTGGTCGAGGCCGAGATCCGCGGCCAGGAGAACGCCCGCCTCCAGCGCCACCTGCTGCCCACCCCGCTGCTCGACGGCGCCGGCCTGTCCTTCACCCGCCGCTACCGCCCGGGCCGCCGCCGCGCCCTGCTCGGCGGCGACTTCTACGACGCGGTGCGCACCGACGACGGCCGGGTGCACGTGGTGATCGGCGACGTCTGCGGCCACGGCCCCGACGAGGCCGCGCTCGGCGTCGCGCTGCGGATAGCGTGGCGGACCCTGGTCTTCGCCGGCCTCGACGGCGAGGAACTGCTCACCACCCTGCAGCACGTGCTGGAGCACGAGCGCCGCAGCGACGAGATCTTCGCGACGCTGTGCATGGTGGTGCTGGCCGCCCCCGGCGAGGAGGGCGATCCGGGCGCCGAGTCCGCCGAGCTGTACCTGGCCGGGCACCCAGCGCCGCTGCTGCTCGGACCGGAGGGCCGCCCCGTGCTGCTCCCCACCGAGCAGGCCGGACCGGCACTCGGCCTGCTGCCGTGCGACGCCACGCACTCCGCCTGGCCCGCCCGGAAGCTCCGGCTCGACCCGGGCTGGCGGCTGATGCTGTACACCGACGGCCTGGTCGAGGGCCGGGTCGGCGCGGGTTCGCCCCGGCTCGGCCAGGACGGCCTGATCGACCTGATCGCCGATCACCAGGCCGCGGGCCTGACCCGCGGCCGGCTGGTGGACAGCGCCATCGCCGAGGTCGAGGAGCTGAACGGCGGCGCGCTCGCCGACGACGTCGCGGTGCTGCTGCTGGAGCGCAACCCGGCTCCGGTGATCATGGGCTGACGGGTCGTCGGACACCACGAGGGCGGCCTCCCGGATGCACCGGGAGGCCGCCCTCGTCGTTCGCGCCGATCCGACCGTCCGTCACCAGGGCCCGTACGGGCCGGTGTTGCTACGGCCGCCACGGCCCCGGCCGTCGGTGAGCTGCTTGATCGCGGGGCGGACGTCGACCACGTAGACGATCGCGGCGACCAGGCCGATCAGGGTCAGGAAGCCGGTGACCGGGTTGGCGCCGAACAGCAGGTCCAGGCCCAGCGCGAGACCGAGGACCACCAGCCAGAACGGCTTGGTCTTCTTGTCCGCCGCCCGGTACGCGTCCTCGCGGCGGGTGGCGGCGTCGACGAAGGCGAACGCCTTGAAGCCGATGATCGCCGTGGCCAGCCACCAGAACGGGTTCAGCACGTCGAAGGTCAGAATCTGCACCGCGTTCTCCTCGCTCTCACATCCATCGTGGCACGACCACTGCCCGAATCAACGGGCTTCACGCCTGGTGCGTTCCGCCGGCTCACTCGCCCTTGGCGGTGGTCTTCCGGGCGCGGGTGGTCTTCTTGGCGGCGGGCTTCTCGGCCTGGTCGGCCGACTCCTCGTCCACGACGACCTCGGCGACCACGATCTCGACCTCGTCCTCGGCGACCGGAGCAGCCGGGGCCGCGCCCTGCGGGCGGGCGGCGGCGGCGTCCACCACGGTGCGGCCGCGGACGGCCAGGTCGTCGTAGACCTCCTTGGCCTTCACCGCGAACTCCAGCGCCCGGCCGACCTGCTGCATCGCGAACTCCTGCGCCTTCGCCTGCAGTTCCTTCACGTCGGTGGGCAGCGCGTTGACCGCCTCGGTCACCTTCGCCTGCGCGCCGGCCAGCTTGGTCCCGGCGTCCTGCAGCGCGGCGGCGGCCTTGTCCTGGGTGCCCTTGCGGTCCGCCGCCAGCGCCTCCAGCTGACCGGGGACCTCGCGCAGCTTCTCGTACGCCAGGTCGCCCGCGCCGGCCAGCGCGTACAGCGGGGTCGGGTCGGTGAGGGTCTTCTTCAGCTCGTCGGTGATCGGCATGTCGGGTCCTCCGGTCTTGGTGCCCACGCGCGGTCGGGTCACGCGTGGTCGGTGGTGTCTGCGGCCTTCGCCCCGGCGGCCGGCGGTTCCTGGTTCTCCTTCAGGAAAGCCTCGTACACCGCCAGCAGCGCCTGCTTCTGCCGCTCGTTGATCAGCTGATCGGCGAGGATCGCGGCCCGCAGCCCGGGGCCGGAGTCCTCCCGCTCCTCCAGGATCCCGGCCTGCACGTACAGCGTCTCCGCCGAGATCCGCAACGCCTTGGCGATCTGCTGAAGGATCTCCGCGCTCGGCTTGCGCAGCCCGCGCTCGATCTGGCTCAGGTACGGGTTCGACACCCCGGCCGCGTCGGCCAACTGCCGCAGCGAGTACTGCGCGCTCCGCCGCTGCTCCCGGATGTACTCGCCCAGCGAGCCCACATTCAGTGACGCCATGTCCGCAGTCTGCATCCTCGCGCTTGCAATTGCAAGCAGCCCGCTAACGCCTGCAACCGCGCGGGTCGGGCGACCACCGTTCGCCTCCGACGCGGGCGCTAGGCTGCCCGGCGGCCGCTAGGACGCGTGAAGGGAGATCACGATGCCGGGAGGCAGGCTCACTCTGCAGGAACGTCAGCAGATTGCGCTGGGGCTGGCTGACGGGCACGCGTACGCGGAGATCGCCCGGCGGCTCGAACGACCGACCTCGACGGTGACCCGTGAGGTGATGCGGAACGGCGGTCCGACCTCGTACCGCGCCGACCTGGCCCACCGGGCCACCGAGCGGCGGACGCAGCAGCGGCGGCCGGCCGCGCGGGGTGGGCAGGCGCCCGTGCCGACCGCGCCCGGGCGGGATCCGGAGGCGATCCGGGCGTACGAGGAGAGCTTCACCGACGTGATGATGCAGTCGGGCCTGTCGAAGATCGGGGCTCGGGTGCTGGTCGCGCTCTACACCACCGACGAGGGCAGCCTCACCGCGTCGGAGCTGGTCCAGCGCCTGCAGGTCAGCCCCGCGACGATCTCCAAGTCGGTCGCCTTCCTGGAGGGGCAGGGCCTGATCCGGCGTGAGCGCGACGAGCGGCGTCGGGAGCGCTACATCGCCGACGACGACGTCTGGTACCAGGCCACCCTGGCCAGCGTCCGCGCCAACGCCCAGGTCGTGGACGCCGCCCGCCAGGGCGTCGCGGTCCTCGGCCCCGACACCCCCGCCGGGGCCCGGCTGGAGAACATCGCCCGCTACCTGGGCTTCGTCTCCGAGACCCTCGCCCGCGCCGCCGAACAGGCCCGCGAGGTGCTCTACGCGAAGCCCGCCCCCGCCCCCGACCAGGAGGAGCGCCCGTCATGACCACGGCCGGGGTGGTACCGCAGGTCGAGGCCGTGCTGTGCGACCTGGACGGGGTGCTGCGGATCTGGGAGCCGCTGGAGTCGGTGGATCTGGCGTACGGGCTGGCGCCCGGGACGGTGGCGGGGGCGGCGTTCCGGCCGGAGCGGTTGGGACCGGCGATCACCGGGATGGTGACGGACGAGCAGTGGCGGCAGGCGGTGGCGGGAGATCTGACGGCGGTGTGCGGGTCGGCGGCCGTGGCGCGGGAAGTGGTGGCCGCGTGGGGGCGGCAGGCGTCGGAGGTGGATGAGCAGGTACTGGCGCTGCTGGGTGAGGCGCGACGGCGGGCCACGGTGGTGCTGCTGAGCAACGGGACGACGCGGCTGGAGCGGGATCTGCTCGCGTCGGGGTTGGACCGGGCGGTGGACGCGGTGGTCAACACGGCCCGGGTCGGGGTGGCCAAGCCGGATCCGGCGGTGTACCGGATCGCGGCGGAGCGGGCCGGGGTGGCGGTGGAGCACTGTCTGTTCGTCGACGACGGGGAGAAGAACGTCACGGCCGCGGAGGCGGTCGGGATGTCCGGGCACTGGTACCGCGGGGTGGCCGGGCTGCGGGCGGCGTTCGCGGCGGCGGGGCTGGTCGCCGCCGGGTGAAACTCGGCGGCGCGCGGGTGGTGGGCGTGGCAGCATGCGTGCATGTCGATCGTGGACGGGTATGACGGGACGGCGCTGCACGTCGAGGAACTCGGCTCGGGGCGGCCGCTGTTGGCCTTGCCGGGCGGGCCGGGGATGGATGCGCGGTACCTGGGGGAGCTCGGCGGGCTGACGGCGCGGCGGCGGGTGGTGCGGATGGACCCGCGCGGGTGCGGGCGGTCGGGGACGCCGGTGGAGCGGGCGAGTTGTTCGTTCGGCGCGCAGGTGAAGGACGTCGAGGCGGTGCGGGAGCGGCTCGGGTGGGAGTCCTTCGACCTGCTGGGGCATTCGGCGGGGGCGTTGACGGCGCAGCGGTACGCGGCCGAATTCCCGTCGCGGGTACGGAGGTTGGTGCTGGTGACGCCGGTCGGACGGGCGGCGCGGGAGCCGGACGAGGCGGAGCTGGCGGCGATCCGGGCGTCCCGGGCGGACCAGCCGTGGTACCCGGAGGCAGCCGCGGCGGCGGCCCGCTTGGCGGCGGGCGACGGGGACGCGGCGGAGCTGCTGCGGCGGATGACCCCGCTCTTCTGGGGCCGGTGGGACGAGCGGGCGCGGGCCGCGGCGTTCGATCCGGAGCTGGTGCCGGCCGCGCCGTGGATGCGGGAGGCGTTCTACGCGGGGGCGGGCGCGCCGGTGCCGGTCACGATGCCGGTGCTGGTGCTGGCGGGGCGGCTGGACGGGATGATCGGCACGGCGCCGTCCCTGCTGGTGGCGCACTGCCACCCGCACGCCCGGCTGGAGGTCATGGACGGCGCGGGGCACCGGCCATGGGTGGATCGGCCGGAGGAGTTCACCCAACTGGTGGACGAGTTCCTGACCTGACCTGACCCGACCTCGCCCCACTCTGACGGTCCGTCAGTCGCGTTCGGCGAGGCGGCGGTAGTCGCGGGCCAGCAGCTCGGCGAGGTCGCGGTCGCGGACGGTGAGGCCGACCGGGCCGAGGCCGTCGGGGGCGGGGGCCGGGCGTTCGGCGGGCGCGTCGACCGGGCGGAGGGTGAACTCGCCCTGCCAGAAGTCGTCCAGGCACCGGTCGAGCGGCCGGTCGGCGGGCGGTCGGGTGGCTGGCTGGCGGGCGGCGGGCGGTCGGGTGGCGGGCGGCACGGGCTTCGCAGGCGGCACGGGTTCCACGATCCTCACTCCCCCACCGCGTCGGCGGACAGCGTCAGCAGCTCGCGCAGCTGCTCGGCCGGCAACTCGGTCAGCCACTGCTCGCCGGGCCCGATCACGGCGTCCGCCAACTCCCGCTTGGCGGCGATGAGTTCGGCGATCCGTTCCTCGACGGTGCCGACGCACACCAGTCGACGGACCTGGACCTCGCGGTGCTGGCCGATCCGGTGGGCGCGGTCGGTGGCCTGGTCCTCGACGGCGGGGTTCCACCAGCGGTCGAGGTGGATCACCTGGTTGGCGGCGGTGAGGTTGAGCCCGGTGCCGCCGGCCTTCAGCGAGAGCAGGAACACCCCTGGCCCGTCCGGGGATTGGAAGCGGTCGACGAGCTCCTGGCGGCGCCCGGCGGTCAGGCCGCCGTGCAGGTAGAGCACGGGTCGGCCGAGCCGGCGGCGCAGGTGCGACTGGAGCAGCGCCCCGAACTCGGCGTACTGGGTGAACACCAGCACCCGGTCGCCCTCGGCGAGGGCCTCCCGCAGCAGCGCGACCAGGCGCTCGACCTTGCCCGAGCGTCCGCCCAACGGCGAACCGTCGTGCAGCAGTTGGGCGGGGTGGTTGCAGACCTGCTTGAGCCGGCCGAGGGCGGCCAGCACCGCGCCCTTGCGCTCCACCCCGCGCACGCCGTTCAGCCGCTGCAGCAGGTCCGCGACGACCGCCTGGTAGAGGCCGGCCTGTTCGGCGGTCAGGTTGCAGCGGACGGTGAACTCCTGCTTGGCGGGCAGCTGTTGGCCGATCTCGGGGTCGCTCTTCACTCGGCGGAGCAGGAACGGCCCGGTCAGCCGCTGCAGCCGGGCGGCGACCTCCCGGTTGCCGGACTGCTCGACCGGGACGGCGTACCGCTCCTTGAAGGACTCGGCGCTGCCGAACAGGCCCGGGTTGGCGAAGTCCAGCACCGCGTGCAGCTCGGCGAGGCGGTTCTCCACCGGGGTGCCGGTGAGCGCGATCCGCGGACCGGAGCGCAGCGAGCGGATCGCCCGGGACTGCCGGGCGGCGCGGTTCTTGATGTGCTGGGCCTCGTCGGCGATCACGCGTCGCCAGTGGATCCGACGCAGCGCGGCGGTGTCGCGTTGCAGCACCCCGTAGGTGGTGATCACCAGGTCGGCGGCGGGGTCGGGGTCGGTGCGCTCCGGGCCGTGGTGCAGGTGGACGCGCAACTGCGGGGCGAACCGGGCGGCTTCGCGCTGCCAGTTGCCGACCAGCGAGGTCGGGCAGACCAGCAGGACGGGGCCGGGCCGGGTGCCGCGGGAGTGTTCGAGGGCGAGCAGGGCGAGGGTCTGGACGGTCTTGCCGAGGCCCATGTCGTCGGCCAGCACCGCGCCGAGGCCGAGCCGCCCGAGGGCGTCCAGCCAGGCCAACCCCCGTTCCTGGTACGGGCGGAGGGTGCCGGTGAAGCCGGGCGGCGGCGGGGTGCGGCGGGCGTCGGGGCGGCTGCCGAGGCGTCCGGCCAGCAGGTCGCCGAGCGGGCCGTCGGCGTGCACGACGGTGACCGGGAGGCCGTCCACCACCGCGTCGTCGTCGAGGGCCAGGCGCAGTAGGGCGGCCCCGTCGACCTGCGGGTCGTCGCGGCGGGTGGCGAGGAAGCGCAGGGCGGCGGCGAGTTGGGCGCGGTCCACCTCGATCCACTGGCCGCGCAGCCGGACCAGGCCCTGCTGGGCGGCCGCGAGCTCGTCCAACTCCTGTCGGGTGAGCGGCTGTTCGCCGAGGGCCAGCTGCCAGCGGAAGTCCAGGACGGCGTCGCGGTCCGCCTGCGCGGCGCGTTTGACCGTGCCGGGGGCGGGTCCGGAGTGGGCGGTGAGGGCGAGGCCGAGGCGGGGGCGGCGGTGCCACCAGGCGGGGAGCAGGACGCCGAAGCCGGCCGCGGCGAGCGCGGGGGCGGTGTCGCGGAGGAAGGCGAGGGCTCCTTCGCGGTCGAGGGTCAGGCCGGTGGGCCGGGTGCGGTGCAGGGCGGCGCGCAGGTCCGGGGCGATCCTGGCCGCGCGGTCGAGTTCGGCCAGGTAGGACTCGACGGGGTCGGCGAGGGCCCGGCCGAGCGCGGTGAACGCCGGTCCGTCGGACCACAGTTCGGCGGCGGGGAGGAGCAGTGACGGCTGGTCGGCGGGGCGGAGCAGCACGTCCAGCCGCCAGTTCTCGTCAGGCACGGTGGCGTCGGCGTCGGCGGCCGCCGAGCCGAGCGGTTCGGACAGCCGGAAGGCCAGCCGGACGGCGTCCGGCTGCTCGGGTCCGGCCTTCCAGGCGGCGAGGCGCGACGCCTGGACGGGGTCGGGCGCGGCGGGGAGCCGGCCGTCGGCGCTGTGCAGGGCGGCGAGCCAGTCGGCGGGTGCGGCGGGCGGCTCACCCGACAGGGACTCCTCACCTTCCTTCACAAGGAAGGTTTCTGACGATTCGTCAGTAGCAAGTCCGAGGCGGACCTCGTGGTCGGTGAGCGCGTCCAGGACGGTGGTCAGCAGCGTGCTGCCGGTGGGCTCGACGGCGGCGGGTTCGGCGCGGGCGATCGGGGGGCAGCCGGTGGCGAGGGCTGCGGCCTCGGTGCGGGCGGCGGCGTCCGGCGCGGGGCGCCAGCGGGCGTGCCACCCGTCCGCCTCCTCGACCAGCGCGGGCAGCACCCGGCCGCGGCCGGCCAGCCGCCAGGCGAGGTCGTGGACGGCGGTGAGCCAGCGCAGGGAGGCGCCGTAGGCGAGTTCGACAGTGCGGCCGTGCAGGTCGACGGTGGTGCCGGGCCACTGCGGGTCGAAGAGCTCGCCGAGCAGTTGGGCCGCCTCGGGCAGGTCGAGGAGCAGCGCGGGGATGCGCCACGGCTCCAGTGCCAGGCCCTTCGCGGTGCTGCCCACCGGCAGGTCGGGCGAGGGCGTGGGCCGACCGCCGATCGTCGGCAGGCGCAGCGTGATCCACCGCTCCGCCGCGCGGTCCGCCAGCCAGGCCGGGCCGGGCCCGATCGCCCCCAGCAGCCCGGCGACCTCGCCCGCCGCCACCGCGAACGGATGCCGCGCGCCGTCCCCCACCCGCGCCCCGAACGCCCCCGCGTCCTCCGCCCACAGACCCAGCCGCCCGTCGGCGCGCCACACCGCGTGCAGGACGTACATGGAACGGGGCCTCCGGCGGGCGGGACGGACGGGGACTGGCTGCGGGGCGGGCGGGGATGGAGGGGCTGATTGCCCAGCGTAGATCGCACCGCTGACGACCGGCGTCCGCACGGCGGAGGCGGACACTGCCCGCGCGGCGTGGACCGCCCGTCCGCAGCGCGTCAGGACAGGTGGAAGACCGGCCCGCGCGGGGTGAACGGCAGGGTGGCGCCGCGGGGGATCAGGTAGGCGTGTTCGCGGCGGGATACGCGGAGGTGGTCGCAGTCGGTGTCGGTGATGATCAGGACGGGGGCGGTGGGCGGGAAGTCGGGGGCGCGGGTGAGGAGGTCGATGCCGGGTTGGAGGACGGTGCCGCCGCGGCCGTGGATCCGGGTGCGGGAGGCGAGTTCGGTGACGGGGAGGTAGCCCGCGTCGTGGGGGGCGGCGTCGCAGTAGACGACCCGGGCGGCGGGGACGTCGCGGGCGGCGGCGTAGGAGGCGATCGCGCCGAGGGCCTTGCCGAGCAGGGTGCGGCTCATCGAGCCGGAGGTGTCGAGGACCACGCCGAAGGTGCTGCGCGGGACGGCCTCCGGCGGGAAGTACCGGCCGGCCCGCGGGATGTCGGGCGTCGCGGACTGGCGGCGCGCGGGGCGTGCGTAGGAGCGGACGGGCTCGGGCCGGGGGACGAACTCGTCGAACCAGCGGGCGAGGCGGGCGTCCCAGGGCAGCGGGGGCTGGGAGAGGGCGCGGATCTCCTCGACGAGTCCGGCCGGGAGCAGGCCGCGCTCGCGCCGGTGGAGGTCGAAGCCCTGCTGCAGGCCGCGGCGGTAGAACTCGTCCAGGTCGACGTAGGTCCCGCCGGGGCCGGGCCGGGTCAGCGGTTCGCCGAGGACGTCGCCGAGGCCCTTGCCGCGCAGGGTGGCGAGGCGGCGCAGCCGGCGCTGGTCGCGGACGATGCGGTCGTAGACCTCCTCCGCGGACAGGCCGCGCAGTTCGGGGTCGTGCAGGAGCCCTTCGGGCATCTCGCCGACGCCCATCTCCAGTAGCCAGCCGTTGATGACGTAGTCGGCGGCGACGTTGAAGAGGTACGGGTCGCGGCCGCCGGTGCGGTCGCCGTGGCGCAGGGCGGCGTGCAGCATCTCGTGGGCGAGGATGAACCGCCATTCCTCGTCGGTGTGGTGGCGCAGCGGGTTGAGGTAGATCTCGCCGGCCTCGGCGTTGACGGCGGCGATGGCGATGCCGTGGGCGCGGGCGAGTTCGGCGTCGGCGACCAGGGTGAGTCCGGCGGCGATGCCGCCGAGCAGGGGGTAGCTGGAGACGAACCAGCCGAGGGCGCGTTCCCAGGGGCGCTGCGGGAGGCGGGGGCCGGTGAGTTCCTCGCGGCGGCCGGCGGCCAGGTCCATCGCCGCGGAGACGGTGCGGGTGAGGGCGTGGGCGAAGGCGAGGGTCCAGTCCTCGGGAGCGGCGTTCCACCCGGTCCAGGTGGCGAGGTGCTGGTCGGGGCGGTCGCCGGCGATCCCGCAGGCCTCGTACTCGGCGGGCAGGCCGTCGCGGCGCCAGCGGGCGGCGAGCTGGTCCTCGTCGCCGCCGGGGTAGGCGGCGGGCCGGTCGTCGGGGGCCCGGCCGACGCTGAAGCCGGTCAGGAACCGGTTGACGACCACGCAGCGGGCGGCGAGGTCGTACCGGTCGGGTTGGATCCGCGGGCCGCGGTCGGCGGGGAGGTGGCCGAAGCCTAGGTGGAGCAGGGCGTGGGCGAGGGCCCAGGCCCATTCCTCGGGTTCGGCGCGGCGGCGGCGGTTGTGGTGCAGGGCGCCGTTGGAGCTGATCACCGCCCAGCCGGTGGGCGGGTGGTGCGGGCAGCGGTCCTCGTCGGCGCCGCAGACGGTGAACGGGACGGCGGCGAGCGCCGGGTTGGCCTTGACCTTGGCCATCCCGGCGGAGAACGCGACCTTGGCCGGGTCGGTGTCGGGCTGGTCGGCGGCGGGCCGGCGGGTGCTCACCGGCGGGCCTCGACCAGGCGGGGCATGTCCCGGGCGGCCTCGATCAGGAACCAGCCGGGCAGCACGGGGTTGCCGTCCGGGCCGTCGGCGATCACGGTCTGCGCGACCTCGACGGAGATCTCGGCGAGCTGCACCAGCAGCGACTTGGCGCGGTAGGCGGTCTGACGGACCGTCGGCGAGGCGTGCTCCTTCTTCGCGGGCAGTTCGCGGACCAGCCGGCCGCGGAAGGAGTCGGCGAGGTAGTAGAGCAGGTCGCGGTCCTCGACGCGGCGCGGCCAGGAGGCGTCGCCCTTGAGGATCGCCTCCAGCCCGTACGCGTTGCGGACGATCTTGACGTACCCGCAGAAGGCCACCGCGTGCGCGGGGGTGAGCAGTCCGTGGGCGATCACCTTGAGGGTGGTCTCGTCCAGCGTCGGGCCGAAGGAGTGCAGCGCGTCGGACAGCATGTGCCAGGCGCGCGGGGTGGAGAACGGCTCCTCGGTCTTCGGCGGGGCGGACCACAGGTGGTCGGGCCGGTCGGTGAGGTGGTCGACCACCCAGGAGTGGATGCCGTGCGCGGCGGCCCAGCCGAGCCAGTCGGTGGCGCTGGCCCGCAGGTGGACGTGGACCAGGCGGTTGAGCAGCGCGGACGGCATCGGGCGGGCGAGCGCGCCGTCGGTGGCCCGGTTGCCGGCGCCGATCACGATGCTGCCTGGCGGCAGCTCGTAGTTCCCGATCCGGCGGTCGAGGATCAGCGAGTAGAAGGCCTTCTGCACGTCGGGCGTGGCCGCGTTGAGCTCGTCCAGGAACAGGCAGTACGGCTGGTCGCGGGCGATCGACTCGGGCGGGCAGAACCGGGACCGGCCCTCGGGGGTGATCTGCGGGACGCCGATCAGGTCCTCGGGGGCGAGCTGGGTGCCGAGCAGCGAGACGCACTCCAGGCCGAGCGACTCGGCGAACTGGTTGACCAGCGAGGACTTGCCGATGCCCGGCGCGCCCCACAGGAACACCGGCCGCACGGTGGCGAGGCCTAGCAGCAGCTCGGGCACCTGGGACGGCGACACGGTGACGGCAGACTGCACGGCTCTCCTAGGGAGGGGGCGTGGGGTGCGGGTTCCGGCGGTCAGTGTGAACCGCGGCCGTGGCGTGGCGCACACGGTTTTCCGCCGGGTGTTGTCCACAGGCTGGGGACAACCGCGCGTCTTCCCAGGTCAGACGGGCGCAACTGGGCCACCCGGGGGAAAGTCGACCAACTTTCAACTTTGTGGTTGAAACTTGAACCAGATCGGAGTACGGTGAAGCCATCAACAAGTTGAAGCCTAAACAACATGGCTTCGACCTCACGGAGGAGACAAGTCATGGGCATCTTCAACCGCTCGAAGAACACCACCACCACCGCCGTCGTCGAGGGCCCGGACCTGGCGCACCTGACCGGCGACTACGCGATCGACGCCGCGCACAGCAAGATCGGCTTCGCGGTGCGCCACGCGATGGTCACCAACGTCCGCGGCGAGTTCACCGAGTACGAGGGCAAGCTGCACCTGGACGGCAGCAACCCGGCCGCCTCCACCGCCGAGCTGGTGATCAAGGTCGCCTCGGTCAACACCAACCAGGCCCAGCGCGACGAGCACCTGCGCACCGGTGACTTCTTCGAGGCCGAGACCTACCCGGAGATCACCTTCAAGTCGACCTCCGCCGAGCGGATCGACGGTGACACCTACCGGATGCACGGCGACCTCACCATCAAGGGCACCAGCCGTCCGGTCATCCTCGACCTGGAGTACACCGGCGCGGCCACCGACGTGTACGGCGCCAACCGGGTCGGCTTCGAGGGTGGCACCACCGTCGACCGCACCACCTGGGGCCTGACCTACAACGCCGCGCTGGAGACCGGCGGCGTGCTGATCGGCGAGAAGGTCAAGCTCACCCTGGACATCTCCGCCGTCCGGGCCTCCTGAGCCCGCCTGTACGTTCCACCCCGGTCACGCCCCCGCCACCCCCTCGGCGGGGGCGCCGCCGTTTCCGCGCGCGGCCGCCCGGCGCCGGGTCCGGGGTCAGCCTGGTGCCGGTCCCGGGTCAGCCCGGCAGTAGCGCGGCGTCCTCCGTGGGGAGCCAGCTGCCCGGCGGTCGGCGCAGCCACTGGTGGTCGGCGGCGAGCCGGGCCGCGGCGGTGCGCAGGGCGGTCAGGCCCGGGTGGCGCAGTTCGGGGCGGTGCACCAGGCCGAGCAGGCTGAGCGGGACGGGGTCGACCAGCGGGCGGGCGATGCCGCCGGGGATCCGCGGGCCGTCGACGGTGGTGAGGACCGGGCTGCCGTGCCGGGTCAGGTAGCGGGCGAACTCGGCGGCGCCGACCGGCGGGGTGCGTCCGGCGGTGGGGGTCAGGCCGTGTTCGGCGAGCAGTCGCAGGCCGAGGTCGGTCCATTCGGCGGTGCCGGGCTGGCCGGCCAGCACGTCGACGGGGTGTCCGGCGAGCGCGGCCAGCGGGACGGCGGGCAGCGCGGCCAGCGGATGATCCAGTGGCAGGAAGACCGCCATCCGCTCCAGCCGGACGGGCGTGTGCGCCAGCCGGGACCGGACGGCGGCGGGCAGTCCGGCGTACCGGCCGAACGACGCGTCCAGCCGGTGAGCGGTCAACTCCCGTGCGGCGGCGGTGAGTCCGTTGTGGTACCGGGCGAGCAGGTCGGCGTCGGGACGGAGCGTGCGGGCCGCGGTGAGCACCTGTTCGGCGGTGAGTTCGCCGTCCGGGCCGCCCGCGCTGTTGACGTCCACCAGCAGCGCCCGGGTGTCGCCGAACGCGGTGATCTCGGCCTGAAGCTCGAGGAGTTGACGGGCCTTCGGCAGTAGCTGCTCGCCCGTCTCGGTCAACTCCACGCTGCGGGTGGAGCGGTGGAACAGCGCGCAGCCGAGCTCGCGCTCCAGCGCCTGCACGTCCCGGCTGACGGCCTGCTGGGCCAGGTGCAACTGCTCGGCGGCGCGGCCGAAGTGCAGCGTCTCGGCAACCGCCGTGAAGCTGCGCAGCAGGCGGGGGTGCAGGTCGCGGGGCATGCCGGGAGGGTAGCAACCGGCCGTTCCCGCCCGGCGACTGACAACAGGATCCGGTGAATCCGGCGGAGCAGGTGTTGGACGGCGCCGACCGCGCGGCCCGAGGCTGGTGGACATCCCCCTTCCCACCGACCGGAGTCGTCGCTTGTCCCTGCCCGCAGCCTCCCCGCACTCCCCACTCGCCCGCTACCGACCGGTGTTCGCCGCACCCGGCAGCCTCTCCTTCACCGTGGCCGGGCTGCTCGGTCGGCTCGCCCTGGCGATGAACGGCGTCTCCACCGTGGTGCTGATCGCCGACCGGCGCGGCTCCTACGCGCTGGCCGGGGCGGTCTCGGCGGTCGGGGTGCTGGCGGGCGCCGCGCTGATGCCGCTGCTGGGCCGGCTGGTCGACCGCCTCGGGCAGGCCCGGGTCGCCGTCCCCGCGGTCCTGGCCACCGCGCTGCCGGTCGGCGCGCTGCTGTCCTGCGTCCGCGCCGACGCGCCCGCCTGGACGCTCTTCCTCTGCTGGGCGCTCTCCGGCTCCAGCCCCAACCTGGGCGGCATGGCCCGCGCCCGCTGGGCCCACCTGCACCGCGCGGACGACGCGGTGCTGCACCGCGCCAACGCACTGGAGCAGTCCCTGGACGAACTCTGCTTCATGGCCGGCCCGGTGCTCGGCATGGCCCTGTGCACCACCCTCGCCCCCGAGGCCGGACTGCTCACCGCCTGGGCCCTCGGCACCCTCGGCACCCTGCTGTTCGCCGCCCACCGCGGCACCGAGCCACCGTTGCCCGCGCGCGCCGAACGCCCCTCCCGCGCAACGGCCCTGGTGCGGACGGCCGGTTTCCCCGCGGTGCTGCTGACGTTCCTCGCGGCCGGAGTGCTGTTCGGCTCGCAGGAGGTGACCACGCTCGCCTACACCGACGCACTCGGCCACCAGTCCGCGGGCGGCGTCCTGCTGGCCCTGGTCGCGGCCGGGTCCTGCGTCTCCGGGCTGGCGTTCGGTGCGGTGCGGCCACGCCGCCCGGTAGCGGTACGGCTCGCGCTCGGGGCGGCGGCGATGGCCGTACTGATGCTGCTGCCACTGACCGCCGCACTGTCCGGCGCCGGGGTGGTGCCGCTCGGCGCAGCCCTGCTGGCCGCCGGGTGCGGCACCGCGCCGACCATGGTCAGCGGCATGACACTGGTCCAACGACTGCTCCCCGCCCACCGCTTGAACGAGGGCATGGCACTCGCCGTCTCGGCCATCCTGGTCGGCATCTCCACCGGCGCCACCCTCGCCGGCACCCTCGCCCAACACACCTCCCCCACCACCGCCTACCTCCTCCCCCCAACCGCCGCCACCCTGGCCCTCCTGGCCACCCTCCCGCAAGCACTGCGCCGCCCCTGACGGCTCGTCACCGAGCGGGATGGCGGCCCGCGGAGAAGGCGACGAGCGGAAGTGGCCCGCCACCGGGACGTGCTTCTCCGGGCGTGATCGGCCGGAGCTGCGCGAGCACGGGCGCGGCCGCGCCACCGCGTTGCGTGCGGCCCGGCGCCGGAACCGCTAGTGCCAGCCGTACTCGTACTCCGGCAGTCGGAGTCCGCCGGGGAAGTGTGCGGTGCCGGTGCCGGTGCGGCGGGCGCCGTGGCGTTCGTAGAAGGTGATGGCGCGGTGGTTCGCGGCGAGGACGTCGAGGCGGACCGGGTGGTCGGCGAAGCGGGTCAGGGCGGCGGCGAGGAGGAGGCCGCCGAGGCCGGCGCCGGTGCGGCCGGGCCGGACGTGCAACTGTTCCAGCCGGACCAGGTCGTCCTCGGGGGTCAGGTAGGCGAAGCCGGCCAGGGTGCCGTCCGGGTCCTCGGCGAGCAGCAGGACGGGGGTGCGCTCGGGCGTCCCGTAGTCGACGGACAGTCGCAGTTCCCAGAGCAGTCGCTGCTCCTCCTCCGAGCCGAGCGCGTCGACCGGGACGAGTCCGGCGTACGCGGCGCGGCGACTGGCGGTGAGCAGTGCGGCGACGGCGGGGGCGTCCGCGGCGGAGCCCTCGCGCAGGCGGGGCGGGGCGGGGGCGGCGGTCATGTGACGAGCGTCCCACACGATCGACTTGAACGCGTTCAAACGAGTGCCCTAGAGTCGTGCCCGCAAGGTTTTGAACGCGTTCGAAACCAGCGCGAACAGGCCGTGGAGGGGATCCGTCCGTCGCACCCGAGGCGCCGGACGGGCGGCCGGACGTACGGACGGCGTACCCGGTGTCGGGGGGCACCCGGTACGCCGTCCACCGGAGGGGGTCTGACTTGTCCGGATCCGGGCTAGGCTCGGAGATCGTGGACCAGACTCCGGTGGGGCGGATGAGCAAGCTGCAGAGCGTCGAGGGAACGGCCGGGGGCAACCCGGCCGAGGCCCGGTAGGGTCGGCTGGCGTGGAGAAGTCGAGCGACATGGACGTCCCGGAGACCGGCGCGCCCCCCACCTCCGAGCTGCCCGGCGGTCGGGCCCAGCCCAAGACGGACAAGAGCGAGGCGACCCGGGCGCTGATCCTGGAGACCGCGATGCGGCTGTTCCAGGAGCGCGGGTACGAGAAGACCACGATGCGCGCGATCGCGGCCGAGGCGGGCGTCTCGGTCGGCAACGCCTACTACTACTTCAGCGCGAAAGAGTTCCTCATCCAGGGCTTCTACGACCGGATGACGTACGACCACGCCGCGGACGCCCGGCTCCGGATGGCGGGCACCCGGGACTTCGCCGAGCGCCTGGAGATCGCCCTGGTCTCGTGGCTGGACACCGCCGCGCCGTACCACGAGTTCTCCGCCCAGTTCTTCCGCACCGCGGCCGACCCCAACAGCTCGCTCAGCCCGTTCTCCAACGAGTCCCACCCCGCCCGGGCCACCGCCGTGGCCCTCTTCCGCGAGGTCCTGGAGGGCTCCGAACTCGCCCCCAAGCTCGACGCCGAACTGGTCGAGCTGCTCCCCGACGTGCTCTGGCTGCACCTGATGGTCGTCGTCCTCTACTGGGTCTTCGACCGCACCCCCGACACCGAGCGCACCCGCGAGTTCGTCCGTCGCTCCACCCCCGTGGCCGCCCGCCTCATCAACCTCTCCCGCTACCGGGTCTTCCGCCCGATCGTCCGCGACGCCAAGGGCCTGATCCAGGACTTCATCCTCCCGACCATCGGCAAGACCGCCGTCAAGTAGCCGACCCCCGGGGACAGCGGGCGGGCAGCCGCTGCGGTACGGGGCAGTTGGCGAGCGGACGTACCCGGGGGGCGAGCCCGAGGTACTCGCCCGGCTGCGCGTTGCCGTCGTGGCACCAGCGCAACTCCCAGCCGGGCCAAGCCTCGTGGAGCAAGTCGAAGGTCGCGGAGGAGCTCGTAGCCGGTCGGCCCGACGAGGACGAGGTTTGCGCGGTTGGCCATGCCCGCAGGGTGGCCCGGGCGTGCCGCCGGCCGCCAGTGGATTTGTCGGCGGCCGGGCGGGGGTGACGTGGGGTCAGAAGCTGTCGGGGTTCCAGGGGGCGCGGGAGGTGCGGAGGAGGGTGTCCGCGGTCGTGGCGGCGCCGGGGCGGAGTTCGGTGAGGAGGGCGGCGTCCGCGAGGCGGGTCGCGCTCTCGCCGCCGAGGTAGAGGACGGCGAGCTGGGAGGTGTCGAGGGCCAGGTCGGGGGCGTCCTCGGTGGGGGTGATCCGGCCGGTGCCGTCGGCGGCGGTCTCCAGGGCCCAGCGGCCGGCGGTCCAGCCCTCGCGGTCGGTGACGTCGAGCACCAGACGGCCGGGGGTGGCGTACCGGCGGGCGGCGAACGCGGCCGGCAGGTCGAGCAGTCGCAGCCAGGTGAAGTCCGAGTTCTCCTCGTGCGGCTTCGCGGCCCGCGGCTCGTTCAGCAGCAGCGGCAACGGGTCGCCGGGGCCGAGGCCGTGGGCGACCACCGTCTTCACCCAGTCGACCGAGAAGGCGAAGGACCACAGCGCGTTGGCGGTCTCCCGGTCCAGCGCGAGGAAGTCCCGGACGACCAGCGGACAGTTCGGGTAGGAGCCGTCCCACACGTCCTCGACCGAGTAGTTGATCAGGCCGGTGACCGTGCCGTCGGCGGTGCGGTGGACGGCGGTGAAGCCCTCCTTCCACTCGAAGCCGGGCAGCTCCACCTCGCCGGTGCGCAGCCGCCACCACGCGTCCGGGCGGCCGATCGCGCCGGTCTGGGTCGGCCGCCACCGCTCGTGCAGTTCGGGGCCGAGCTTGCGCAGCTCGTCCAGGGTGACGAAGTCGATCCGGTGGCCCTCGTGCACCGGCAGCCCGGCGCGCACGCCGCGCGCACGCAGCACGTCCACCCGCCAGCCGGCCGCGTGGACGGCCGGGCCGAAGCCGAACCGGCCGTAGATGTTGTACTCGGCGGCGATCAGGATCGCGGCGGCCGAGCCGCGCTCCCGGGCGGCGGTCAGGTCGTGCCGCATCATCGCGCTGAGCAGGCCGCGCCGGCGGTGGGTGGCGCTGACGGTGACCGCGGTGACGGCGTCCACCGGCAGTTGCGCGCCGCCGGGGACGGTCAGCTCGGTGTCGAAGCTGCGGAAGGTCGCCACGCAGCGCGGCCCCTCCGGCGTCTGGTCGGCGTGGTCGAACGCCGCCTGCATCCGCCCCGGCTCGAACAGCGCCTCCCGCCACTCGGACGCCGGAGCGACGTGCGGCCGCATGAATCCCCGGGCGATCGCCCGGTCCCAGACGGCCAGTTCCTCCCGGACGATCGGCCGGATCTCGATGCCCCGATCGGAGCCCTGTCGTGCGTCGTTGCCCATCCGGTCACGGTACGACGCCCTCCTCGCCCGGGCATCCGGTTTTCCGCCCGGCCCGGCCAGCGGCTCCCGCCCGGCCCACTGCTCCGGCGCTGCCCGCGCCTCCGGCCTCGCCCACGCCTCCGGCCTCGCTCGCGGCTCCAGTCCCGCCGATGCCCTCCGCGCCGCGGGGCTGACGGCCCGTCATAACAACAGCCGCCACCGCGGTGAGGCCGAGCAGCCCGAGGGCGGCGGTGAAGGCGAGCCGGGCGGCGGGCAGCGAGGCGGCGGCCGCATCGGGTGCGCGTAGGGCGGTGAGGAAGACGCCGCCGAGCGCGGCGGTGCCGAGGGTGGCGCCGAGTTGCTGGACGGCGTTGAGCAGTCCGCCGGCCGAACCGGTCTCGTGCGGGCGGACCCGGGAGAGCGCGGTGGTGAAGAACGGCACGGTGAACAGCCCGTTGCCGAGACCGGCCAGGGCCAGCGCGGGCAGCAGCGGCCACGGGTAGCCGTGCGGCCCGGCCGCGCCGTAGGCGGCGACGGCGGCCAGCAGGCCGAGCGCCATCAGCCCCAGCCCGGCGAACATCACCGTGCCGCCGTACCGCGGTACCAGGCGGGCCCCGGCCGCGAGCGAGCCCGCCGCCATCGCCGCGGACCACGGCAGCAGCATCATTCCCGCTGCCAACACGCCGGCCCCCGCGCCGAGTTGGACCTGCAGCACGATCACCAGCAGCAGGCCGTTCATGGCCGCGAAGAACAGCGTCGAGGTGGCCAGTGCCGCCGGGAACGCCCGGTCGCGGAACAGGCTCGGCTCGACCAGGGTGGCCCGACCGGCCCGGGCGCGGCTCCGCTGGTGCGCCGCGAACAGCACCACCAGGCCGACACCACAGGCGAGTTCGGCCCCGCGGATGGCCGGACGGCCTGCCGTGACCAGCAGCGGATGGGCGAGCAGGCCGGTCGCCGCGGCCAGCAGGACGGTACCGGGCAGGTCGAGCCGGGTCCGCGCGGTGGCCGTGTGCGGGGGCAGCAAGGTCGCGCCCACCAGCGCGGCGGCGGCCGGCAGCAGGTTGACCAGGAACACCGAACGCCAGGAGAGGCCGAACAGGTCGGCGCGGGTCAGCACCGCGCCGAGCACCGGTCCGAGGATCGCCGCCAGTCCCATCACCGGGCCCACGGTGCCCATCGCCCGGGCCAGTTCGGGGCCGTCGAACATGGTCCGGATCAGGCCGATGGTCTGCGGGATCACCAGCGCGGCGGCCGCGCCCTGCACCGCCCGCATCCCGATCAGCGCCCCCGGGTCCGGGGCCAGCGCGCAGGCCAGCGAGGCCGCCGCGAAGCCGGCCACCCCGAGCGCGAACACCCGCCGCCGCCCGAACAGATCGCCCAGCCGACCGCCGGTGACCAGCAGTACCGCGAACGGCAGCGTGTACGCCGCGTTGAACCACGGGATCAGCCCGGCCGCCCCGCCCAGTTCGGTGTGGATCACCGGCCCCGCGACCGTCACGATCGTCGCGTCCAGCAGGTTCATCGCCTCCGCGACCAGCAGTGCCACCAGCGCCCACCAGCGCCTCCGGTCCGCCCCACTCATGTGCTGCCTCCCTGGTTGTGTCCTCGGTGCGGCCAGCGTGCGGCGGCTGCGGGATGCTGTTCCATTCAGGGCGGATCAGTGGAGGAAATCTTCCATCGAAAGCGGCTCTGGCGAGAGAATCAACGTCCGCGCGGGAAGGAGTACGGGCATGCTCGACGAACTGGAGCAGCAACTGGTGCAGGCGCTGCAGGTGGACGGGCGGGCGCCGTTCAGCCGGATCGGCGAGGTGCTGGGGGTCTCCACCCAGACCGTGGCGCGGCGCCACCAGCGGCTGCGGGAGACCGCCGGGCTGCGGGTGGTCGGACTGCCGGACCACGCCCGGGTGGGCTGGGCGCAGTGGGTGGTGCGGATCGCCGCGACACCCGGAGCGGCGGAGGAACTGGCCGCGGCGCTGGCCCGCCGCCCGGAGACCTCCTGGGTGAAGCTGACCTCGGCCGGCACCCAGATCTTCGCCCTGGTACAGGCCCGGCAGGACGAGCACCCGCCGGTGCTGCAGCGCCTCCCCCGCACCCGCGGCATCACCGCCGTCTCCGCGCACTGCCTGCTGCACACCTACCTCGGCGGCCCGTCCGCCTGGCACGGCCGCACCGGAGCCCTGACCCCACGCCAACTGGAGCTACTCCAGCCGGAGTTCACCGAACGGTCGGCGCCCGCGCCGCTCACCGACACCGACCACGCGCTGCTCGACGCGCTGCGCCACGACGGCCGCGCCCCGTACGCCGACCTCGCCCGCGCGGCCGCCTGCTCGCAGGCCACCGCCGCCCGCCGGGTGGCCGAACTCCGCGCCCGCGGCGCGCTGTTCTTCGACGTCGAGATCGATCCGGCGGCGTACGGCATCACCACCCGCGCCCTGCTCTGGATGGCCGTCCCACCCGCCCACCTGGACCGGATCGCCACCGCACTCGCCACCCACCGCGAGCTCGCCGTGGTCGCCGCCACCACCGGCCCCACCAACCTGCTGGCCCAGGCCCTCTGCCCCGGCCCCGCCGCCCTCCACCACTACCTCACCCGCCGCCTCGGCGCCCACCCCGAAATCCTCTCCCTGGACGCCGAACCGATCGTCCGCACCGTCAAGTCCGCGGGTCACCTCGCACTCCGCTGACACCGGAAGGCATCAACATGCTTGGCCGCCACCCGCGTCGTGCCGATCCATAGACGTGAGACCGACTCACGGAAGGCTGGCGCCATGCGGAAACTGATCTACGGCATGAACCTCACCCTGGACGGCTACATCGCCGCGCCCGGCGACGACATCGGGTGGAGCGTGCCGAGCGGTGAGCTGTTCCAGTTCTGGTCGGACCAGTTGCAGGCGACCGAGCTGTCGCTGTACGGGCGCAAGTTGTGGCAGACGATGAGCTCCTACTGGCCGACCGGCGACCAGCGGCCGGACGCCACCCCGGCGGAGATCGAGTTCGCGCGTCGGTGGCGGGACATGTCGAAGGTGGTGTTCTCCTCGACGATCGACGAGGTCGACTGGAACACCCGGCTGGTCACCGGCGATGCGGTCGCCGAGATCGGCCGGCTCAAGGCCGAGGACGGCGGCGCGATGGACATCGGCGGCGCGACGCTCGCCGGGGCGGCCATGCGGGCCGGGCTGATCGACGAGTACGTGCTGGCCACCGCGCCGGTCCTGGTGGGCGGCGGCACGCCGTTCTTCACCGCGCTCGACAACTGGGTGAGCCTCGACCTGGTGGAGACCCGGACGCTTCCCGGCGGTGTGATCCTGACCAGGTACGAGACGAGGCGCTGAACGTCCGTCCCGGGCGGCCCTTTCGAGGCCATGCGGCGGCGGAGCAGCTCAGGGGCGGGCGTAGAAGTCGGGGCGGCCCATGATCCAGAGGCTGGCCTGTTTGATGGCGGTGCCGGGGCGGGGCGCCTCGATCATCTGGTCGTCGCCGAGGTAGATGGCGACGTGGTAGATGTCGGCCGCGCGGCCGGTCTTGGTCCAGAAGACCAGGTCGCCGGGGCGGAGTTGGGCGTAGCCGACGGGGGTGGACTCGGCGTACTGGTCGGCGGCGAAGTGGGTGAGGGGACGGCCGCCGCGGCGCCAGGCCATCATGGTCAGGCCGGAGCAGTCGTAGCCGGCCGGGCCTTCGCCGCCCCAGATGTAGGGCAGGCCGATGACGGAGCGGGCGAAGGCGAGGGCGGCGGCGGCGCCGCCGGCGGACCAGGGGCTCTCGCGGGGCGGCGCGGCATGGGCCCGGGCGGCCTCGGCGGCGGCGCGTTCGGCCTCCTGGCGGCGGGCGGCCTCCTCGGCCTCGCGGGCGGCGATCGCCTCCAGTGCCTCGCGGCGCTGGCGTTCCAGGTCGACGCTGGTGTTGCGGGCGGCGGCGAGTTCGGCGAGCAGGGTCTCGCGGCGGCGGCCGATCTCGGCGACCTGGGCCTGCTGGGCGGCGAGCCGGGTCTCGGCCAGTTCCTTGGCGGTGCGGACGGCGTCGGCGGCGCGGACGGCGGTGTCCTCGGCGGTGCGGGCGTCCTGGGCGGCGCGGGCGGCGGCCTGCGCGGTGGAGGTGGCGTCGTCGAGGATCTGCCGGGTCTGCGCGCCGGCCACCCCGATGGCGGCGGCCTGGGCGGACCGCGAGCCGGTGCCGTGTGCGCTCAACAGGGCTTCGATGGCCGAGAGTTGGGGAGAAGCGCCCTGCCGGTAGATCTCGGCGAGCAGGCCGGCGGCCCGGTCGGCGGCCTCGACGCGGTCGGCCTCGGCGGCGGTGGAGCGGTTGGCCGCGGCTTCGGCGTCGGCGCGGGCCCGGGCCAGCCGGACGAGTGCCCCGTTGTACGCCTCGACGGCCTGCTCGGCGTCCCGGCCGGCGGTCTCCAGTTCGGCCTGGGCGGCGGTGAGCCGGGCCTCGATGGCGGTGGCGTCGGCGGCCTTGGCGTCGGCCTCGGCCCGGGCCCGGGCGACCTCCTCCGCCGACGGGTACGCCGCGGAGCCGCCGGACTCCGGGTCGTCGACGGGCAGGGCGACGGTCCGGGTGGCGGGGGCCGCCGGGGCGGTGGCGGCGGGCAGCAGGGCGAGCACCGAGGCGGCGGCGAGCAGGAGCGTGGGGAGGAGCCTGCGCGACATGACGGACCCTCTCTCGCGGCGTTCTGACGATCAGTCGGAAATCCCATGACGTGACCATCCGGTCACGCACCGCAAGATTCTCAGACCTGACGATGTCTCAGCGCCATCGCCATGCGGCCGCGCGGGTGAGATGTCGGATTGTCGGTGCGGACCTCCGCCGGACATCTGCCCCACAGGGACGGGTCGTTCACGAACGCTACCCGTTGAACGGTTGAAGCCGGGCGCGCCCCGGGAGTCAGCGCACCGGCGCCCTGCGGGTGGCCGGGGTGCGCGGCCGGCCCGCCCGGACGGTGCGGCGGCGGCACTGCGCCCGGGCCTTGCGGGCCGGGTCGGTGGCGGCGAGGGCGGACGCCGCGGACCCGGCGGCGGCCGCGCCGGTGGCGGCGGCGGAACGGCGGGCCGCGGCGGGGCTGCCGGCCGGGCGGTGGGCGAGGGCCCGGGCGGCCATCCGCTCGGCGACCCGGTGCGCGGTGGGGTGACCCGCCGGAACCTTGTCGGGGGCGCCGGCGATCACGTCCCACAGCCAGTTGCGGGCCCGGTCGGCCCGCGCGTGCAGGCGGCGTTCGCGCCGGACCGCCCGCGCCATCCGCCGGGGCCGGCCGGTGTAGCGCCAGCGCGCCCACGGGCTGCCGGGCCGGGCCAGCCGGATCGCGCCGATCCAGGACAGGCCGGGCACCATGATGCCGAGCAGCCCGGTCCACACCTTGCCCTTGAACAGCGCGACCAGGCAGACCACGGCGTTGCCCGAGATCACCGCGAACAGCCCCCAGCGGGTGACGTCCCCGGGCACCACGCCGAGCGGGACGTAGCCGGTGAGCAGCAGCGCGGTGAGCAGGATGCCGAGGATCACCGCGTCCACCGACTTGCGGCCCTGCTCGCTCCAGTAGACGTCGTCCAGGTGCAGGATCAGCGCGAACTCGTCCAGCACCAGGCCGCAGCCGATGCCGAAGGCCAGGCCGAACCAGTCGATCCAGGGGTGGCCGCCGTTGGTGGCGAAGACCCCGATGCCGCCGAGCAGCAGGAAGCCCAGCCCGAAGACCATGTGGTGGATGTGCAGGCCGCCGGGGGTGATGTTGCCCGGCCACCAGCGGACCTGGGCGCGGATCATCCGCACGCTGAACCGGATGCAGACGAAGGAGGTGATGAAGCCGACGAGCAGCAGGAACAGCGGTTGCTTGTGGGCGTCCACGATGTGTTCGCGGTAGCCGTCGAGCAGTGCACTGATCATCGGTGGTGCCTTCGGGTCGGGGTGGCCTCGCGCGGCCGCCGGGGCGGGCGTGACGCCGGGTCAGAAGCCGCGGGTGCGTTTCGCGGCGCGGCGCGGGATCAGCACGGGCACGGCCTCGCGGTCGCTGGCACCGGGGTTCTTCAGGAACAGTCGGGCCACCTCGCCACCGAGGTTGACGCCGATCGCCAGCGCCAGGGCGAGCGCGACGGCCCGGGAGGCGGAGACCAGGCCGCTGCTGGCGTGGCCCTGGGCGAACGCCAGCATGCCGAGGTACAGCGCCGAACCGGGCATCAGCGGGCCGATCGCGGGGGTCACGTACGGCAGCGCGGAGGCCGAGCGGTAACGGGCCAGCAGTTGGCCGAAGAGGCCGACCAGGCCGGCCGCCAGGCCGGTGGCGATGATCGGCGAGATGTCGGCGTTGACCAGCACCCCGTAGGTGGACCAGCCGATCCCGGAGTTGAGGGCGACGATCGGCAGCATGGCCCGGTCGGTCTGCAGCAGCATGGCGAAGGCCAGCGCCAGCACCATCGCCGCGACCAGTTGCAGCGGCGGGTTGGTCTGGCCGCCGAGGCTCTCGTCGGGGCGCAGCTTGGCGTTGTAGTTGACGCCGATGTACAGCACCAGCATCACGCCGATGACGATGCCCGCGATCAGGTACATCACCTCCAGCAGCCGGGCGGCGGCGGTGATGTAGAAGCCGGTCAGGCCGTCCTGGACGGCGGCGACCATGGCCCGGCCGGGCAGCAGCGCGAACAGTCCGCCGGTGATCACCACCGAGCCGCGCAGGTGCAGTTCGTTGAAGGAGAGCAGGATGCCGCAGAGCGCGGCGGGCATCGCGGCGACCACGAACTGGTAGAACTCGGGCAGGCCGCGCCGGGCGATGAGGGAGGCCAGCCGGTCGCCGACCACGGCGGTGACGAAGGCGCTGGCGAAGACCAGCCAGGCCTTGCCGTCGATCTGGCCGCCGACCAGGAAGGTCGCGGCGCCGGCCAGCAGCCCGGTGGCCAGGGCGAGCAGCCAGACCGGGTACGGGTGGCGGTTGCGCCGGATCTCCGCGAGCCGCCGGTAGGCGTCGTTGACGGTGACCTGCTCGGCGGTGATGTCGGCGACCAGCCGGTAGACCGCGGCGAGCCGGGTGTAGTCGGAGGTGCGGCGGCGCACCACCCGGTCGGCGGTGACCGGCGGGTCGATCAGCGAGGGCTGGTGGGAGATCGAGATCAGGGTGAAGGTGACCTGCGGTTCGCAGTGGTCGAGCCGGTAGGCGTGCGCGATGCCGAGCATCGCGGCCTCCACGTCCTCGGCGGCCTCGCCGCTGGCGAGCAGCAGTTCGCCGATCCGCAGCGAGAGGTCGAGGATGCGCGGCACGTTGCGGCTGGCGCCGGCCGAGGGGTGCAGTTCGCGCGCGGTGCGTTCGAACGCCGGGCGGTCGACCATCGGCGTGCGCAGCAGGGTGCGCATCCGGTCCGGCCAGGGCGCGTCGCCGGGGGCGCCCTTGTGCAGCTCGGAGAGGTCCAGGCCGACGGCGGGGGTGTACCCGGCGGCGTCCCACTCCTCGGGGGTGAGGGTGTCCTGGACGAGCGGGTTGCGGGCCCGGACGGTCTCCGCGGCGTCCGGTACGGCGTGGCCGAGCAGGCCCTCGGTCTGCGCGGGCGCGGGTGCGTGCGGAACGCTGACGGGGCGTTCGACGGGTGGGGCGTCCGGTCCGAGCAGCCCTTCGGTGGGCGGCGCGTCCTTGCCGGGTGCGCGCTCCTGCTCGCTGTCGGCCACGGTGGTCCTCCGCCTCCCCGGCGGCCGCTGCTCCTCGGGCCACCTCGTGGCTCCCACCTTGCCCGATCGGGGGCGGCGGTGCGAACAACGGGGTGGCCCCGACGGAGGTCAGCCGCCCTGGGCGGCGCCGCGGCGGGCCCGCAGCAGCTCGGCGGCGACGGGCAGCACCGAGACCAACACGATGGCCAGGCAGATGAGTTCGATGTTCTCCCGGACGAAGTCGACCTGGCCGAGGAAGTAGCCGAGCGCCGTGATTCCGGCGCCCCAGAGCACGCCGCCGAGCACGTTGCAGAGCGCGAAGGCGCGGTAGTTCATCCGCCCGACGCCCGCGACGATCGGGGTGAAGGTCCGCACGATCGGCACGAACCGGGCCAGCACCACCGCCTTGGGGCCGTGCCGTTCGAAGAAGGCGCCGGCCCGCTCCACGTTCTCCTGCTTGAACAGCCGGGACTCGGGCCGGTTGAACAGGCTCGGCCCGACCCGGCGGCCGAACAGGTAGCCGACCTGGTCGCCCGCGATCGCGGCCAGCACCACCAGCAGGCAGACCAGCCAGATCGGCTGCTGCAGCAGCGTGCCGCCGGCCACCAGCAGGCCGGTGGTGAACAGCAGGGAGTCGCCCGGCAGGAAGAAGCCGATCAGCAGGCCGGACTCGGCGAAGACGATCGCCAGGATGCCGAGCAGGCCGAAGGTCGAGATCAGCTGGGTGGGGTCGAGCCAGTGCACGGGCGGGACTCCTGCCGGGTCGAGGGATGGCAATGAAAGAGTAAAGCATTCACCAAGAACCCCTGTGGACAGCCCGGTAATACCTCAGCAAATAGGACATACTGGCGCGTTGTGAGCGAGCAGCGGGACGGCGGCGGGCAGGAGAGCGTCACCACGGTGATCGTGGCCGGGCTGGCCAACCTGGGCATCGCCCTCGCCAAGGTGGTCGCCGGGGCGATCAGCGGCTCCAGCGCGATGCTCTCCGAGGCCGCGCACTCCTTCGCCGACACCGTCACCGAGGTGCTGCTCTTCTTCTCGCTGAAGCGCAGCAGCCGGCCCGCCGACGACCGGCACCCGCTCGGCTACGGCCGCGAGCGCTACCTGTGGGCGCTGCTCGCCTCCTTCGCCACCTTCGTCGGCGGCGCGGTGTTCTCCGTCCACGACGGCATCCACACCCTGCGGGACGGCGAGGACCTCGGCAGCCCGTCCCTGTCCTACCTGATCCTCGCCGTCTCGTTCGGCCTGGAGTCCGTCTCGCTCTCCCGGACGGTCCGTCAACTGCGCGGCGACACCGCCCGGCTGGGCGTCGGCGGCTACCGCTACCTGCGGCACACCCCGGACACCACGGTGAAGGCGGTCTTCCTGGAGGACACCGCCGCCCTGATCGGCCTGCTGATCGCCTTCCTCGGCCTGCTGCTCGCCCAGCTCACCGGCGACCCGCTCTGGGACGGCCTGGCCTCGGTGCTGATCGGACTGCTGCTGGCGTGGGTCGCCTACGTGCTGGCCCGCGACAACGCCTCGCTGCTGATCGGCCGCGCCCTGCCCGAGCGCTTCGAGCAGCGGATCGCCGAGACGCTGGCCGCGCAGCCCCAGGTGGTCGCCGTCCTCGACCTGGTGACCAGCGTCTACGGCCCCGACGACGTCCTGGTCGCCGCCAAGGTCGACTTCGCCGACCTGGCCACCGCCGCCGACGTGGAGACCGCCTGCGACCAGGCCGACCAGGCCGTCCGCGACGCCGTCCCCGCCGTCACCCGCGTCTACCTGGACCCGACCCCACCCCGCCGCCCGGGCCCCGCGGACGCTACGCGTGGACCTCGGTGAGGAAGTCCAGCAGGGTGCGGGTGAACTCCTCGGGGCGTTCCAGGGAGGTGTAGTGGCCGGTGCCGGGGAGGGTGAGGGTGCGGCCGTGCGGGATGCCGTCCATCAGCTTGGTGACGGTGTTGAGGCAGGCGGGGCTGTCGAGGGCGCCGTTGAGGGCGAGGACCGGGAGGGTGAACTCGTCGAGGCGCTGGGTGAGGCCGGGGACCGGGACGCAGAGGGCGGGGTCCTCGTCGGGGGTGTGCTTCAGCAGGGTGCGCAGCGCCATCTCCTTGATCCGGCCGAGCATCGCGGCGTCGAGTTCCGCGACGGTGCGGGTGGGTCCGGTGGCGAACGCGGCGAAGGCGTCCTGCCAGGCGGGGATGTCGCCGGCCGCGAGGGCGGTGTGCTGGGCGTCCACCATGGCGGCGTACCAGGGGTCGTCGGCCGGGTCGGGCTGGCAGAGGCCGCGGCCGCTGATCAGCAGGGCGCGGACCAGTTCCGGGTGTTCCGCGGCGGTGTCGATGCCGATCATGCCGCCCATCGAGACGCCGGCCAGGACGGCGGGCTCGCCCAGGTCGAGGTGGCGCAGCAGCGCGGCGAGGTCGTCGGTCTGCCGGAACGGGCGGCTCGCGTTGGCGGACCAGCCGTGGCCGCGGGCGTCCGGGGCGATCACCCGGTAGCCGGCCGCGGCGAACGCGGGGATCAGGTCGTCGAACTCGGTGTGGTCGACGAAGCCGCTGTGCAGCAGGACCAGCGGGTGGCCGTCGCGGGGGCCGGCGTCGCGGTAGGCGAGCGGGCCGTCCCCCGAGTCGAAGATGCCGAACGTGGGAGCGGCGGAGATCGAAGCCTCAGTCATGACAACCAAGGTGTCATATCCCGTCCGACATGGCAACTGAGGTGTCATGATGGGACCCGTGACCGGAACCGACCGCCCCATGGACCGCCCCCTCACCCCCGATGAGCTGCCCGAGCGCCTGATGGAAGTCTTCGCCCTCGTCGGGCCGCTCTACCGGCGGGTGCAGCGAAAGATCGAGCAGGACGCCGCCCCGGGCCTGTCCGTCGGCGTGCGCGCCGTACTGGACCTGCTGCGCGAGCACGGCCCGATGACCGTCCCGCAGATGGGCCGGGCCCAGTCGCTCAGCCGACAGTTCGTCCAGCGGATGGTCAACGACGCCGCCGCGCACGGGCTGGTGGAGAGCATCCCGAACCCCGCCCACCAGCGCTCCTCGCTGATCCGGCTGACCGACGCCGGGCGGGCCGCGATCACCGCCGTCACGGCGCGCGAGTACGCCCTGCTGCGCCAGGCCGGCGGCGAGCTCACCGAGGCCGACCTCGACACCTGCGTCCGAGTGCTGGGCCGGATGCTGGAACTGTTCGACGACGTCGACCTCGGGCAGACCGAGCCACCCTGCTGACGGGGCGTCAATAGGGCGGGACGGGACGGCACGTCAAATGCAGCGAGGCGACGGCGGTACGTCAGATCCGAATCCGCAAGCAGCAGCCCACGGCCAGTCAGCCAATCTCGGTATTTCGTGTCGAGGAGCTCTCGCGCTCGTAGCGGGGTCGCCTGCCGGGCGATCCCTTCGGGCGGTTCGACCCAGACGAGTGCGCCGCGCTCGAACGGGAGACCGGACTGCCCCAGCCTCCCGGCAACCGCTCGTTCCTGGAGGCCGCCAGCGGGGAGATGTCGAACTACTCGATGCGCCTCCCGGTCGGTAGACCAGAACCGGTCCAGGGCTTCGACGACCTCTATCAGTTGGGCCGGGACGATACCGGTGAGTACGCCTGGAGAATCCTCCTGGGCGAGCTGACCGACCTGCTTCCCATCGCCCACAACGGCGGAAGCGACACCCTCTTCCTGGATCTGGACCCGGCTACTCATGGCCGGCTCCATGCGTTCGTCCATGGCGTCGACCTGCTGGGATATCTGGGCAGCCGTGTCCGCAAAGGTCACCGACAGCGATCCCACAGACCCTTGGCGGCGAAGCGTCAAGGAGTGGCTGGACAAGAACCGCCAGGCTGGCACGCTGAAGCGTCCGCTCCGGCTCGTTCTGCGCAGCCCATCACCATCTGAGGATTCACGCGAACAGGGACACCGTGGCGCAGCTCCCAGCGATGGGTGAGTCATCGCATCCGATGCAATTCAGCGCACTTTACTCCGATAACCAGAATTATCAGGGTTTCTTATGCCAAGGTACGAGCAGCCCGGCAGAGTACCGACCACCCGAAGGTGATTCCGGTCCACCGGCCTCAGGCGCATACTCCGCATCGCTACGAGGAGCCCTCGTGACAACCACGCCTCCCACGCCCCCGGCCCCGCCCGGCCCGCCGACCTGAGCCGCTGCCCCGCCGCAACCGACCAGCCCCCGAAAGCCGTTCCAGGGCAGGGCGTTACTGACCCACGGCGCAGCGGCGTTCGTTGCCCTACTCCTTGGCGTCGGAATCGGCGGCGCCGACGGGAAGCCCGCCGCCGAGGCTCGGCCGGCGCCCACTGTGACCGTCACCGCTCCCGCCGCGATCGCCGCGCCCGCCCCCGCGTCCACTGTGACCGTCACCGCCGCCCCGTCGCCCCCGAGCACACCGGAGTCCTCTGCCCCGCCCCCGGCTCCGGCTCCGAGCGGCCCAGCCACCTCGTTCCCAGGCAACGGCAAGTACCTGGTCGGCGAGGACATCGAGGCCGGCACCTACAAGACCGCCGGCCCGGCGGACAGCGTCATACCGAACTGCTACTGGGCGCGTTACAAGGACGCCTCCGGAGAGTTCTCCTCGATCATTGCCAACGGCAACGTCCAGGGCCAGACCCGGGTGACCGTCCGCAAGGGCGAATACCTTGAAGTCCAGGGGTGCTCAACGTGGGAGAAGACCGGCTGACCCCCAGCCACGCGGCCTCCTGGGCACCGCATACGCGGTCACCCACCATCTCCCGGGCACGCCACCTCGTCGGGCCGGCCGATGCGCGTGACCGGTGCGGCCCTGGAATCGACCGATCCCCAACATCCCATCGTGTCAGCCGGCGGTGTCCGACATGGAGGAAGACCTGAGGTCGGCCCTGCTCGCGAGCAGGTGCTCGGCGACGAACCGAAGTCGACGCGATGGCCGGGGACCTGATCCGCTGACAGCCCACGGTCCTGGGGAATGCCAGGACCGCGGGCGGTCGCGGAACGCGCCTACAGGCCGTAGTCCTCCACGATCCGCTGGTGGCGGGCCAGGTCGATGCCGGCTGCCTCGGCGAGGTCGGGCCAGGCCAGGGGGTGGGCGAAGTCGGCGGTGAGCTCCCGCAGCAGGGCGTCGGCCTCCTTGGCGGAGGCGGTCGGGGGGACGCCGACCGCGGCGTAGAGGCCGGGCAGGTCCTCCTGTTCGCCGGTGGGGTCGGTGACCCGGTACTGGTCGCCGCTGTACGCCCAGATGCCGTAGCCGGCCACCTGCAGGCCGGTCCGCAGGGCGAACCAGTCGGTGTCGCCGGGGTGGCCGCCGTCGATCCAGTAGGTGGTGAACCCGGCCGGGTCGAGCAGGGTGATGAACTCGAAGACCGGCCGCCAGTCGTCCTCCTCGCCCGGTTCGGGGCGCTCGTTCAGCACGGCCGGGCCGAACACCACCACGTCGCCGTGGTTGAGGTCGAGTTCGCCGCCGAGCACCGGCAGCACCCGGGCGGTGGCCGGGCCGGTGCGCACGGCGGGCATGTCGGCGGTGCTGCCGTTGCCGCGCGGGGCGCGGAGCGTGATCAGCTGCCACTCCTCGTCGACCGGACCGCTGTCGGCGTCGAACTCGATGCCGAGCCGGGCGCCGACGGTGCGGACGGTGTCCCAGTCGCGGTTGGCGCTGGCCGCGGTGATCAGGTGCCACAGGTCGGGCTCCTGGACGGTGCGGTGCGCCTCGTCGTCCGCGGCCTGCTCCGGGTCGAGGGCGTGCGCCAGCAGCTCCTGGTAGATCCGCTGGGCCTCGGCGTGGTCGCCCTGCCGGGTGGCGGCGGTGGCGGCGAGGCGGCGGGTGTTGATCGCCTCCGGCTGGTGCGCGAGGACGCCCCGGCACTGCTCGCCGGCCTCGGCCCAGCGGCCCTGCGCGGCGGCCCAGCGGGCCCGCAGCCAGTGCGCGTCGGCGGGGTCGGCGGCGGTCAGCAGGTCGGCGAGACGGTGCACGCCCTCGCCGTCCTCCGCGTCGATCAGCTGCTGGCCGAGCAGGCCGACCAGGTACTCGTGCCCGGGGTCGGCCTCCAGCTGCGCCCACAGCAGGTCGGTGGCCGTCCGGGCGTGCCCGAGGGTGCCCAGTGCGGCGGCCAGGTTGACCACCAGGACGGTGTCGCGCCGCCCGCTCGCGGCGAGCCCGGCGGCCAGCAGGTCGGCACCGGCCTCCGGGTCGGGCTGGTGCTCGGCCAGCCAGCCGGGCAACTCCTCGATGTCGACCGGGAGTTCGGGGCGCGGCAGGGCTTCGGCGGCAGCCTTCAGGGCGGCCACCTGCTCGGCCACCCCGTCGGTGCGGCGCAGCTGGCCGAGCTTGCGCTCACCGGTGGCGGCCAGCGTGAGCGCCACCTCGCGGGCGCCGCGGGCGACCGCGAGCCGGCCGGCCAGCAGCACCAGGTCGAGGCACGGGCGGTGCGACCCCGCGACGTCCAACTCGCTGGTCCAGGAGGCGAGTCGGGCGCCGAGCTCGGCGTCGTTGGGGTACGCCCCGGCCTCCGCCAGCTTCTCCACGGCACGCGACCAGCGGTGCCGGATGTCGGCGTAGCGGTCGGCCTCCTCGGCGGGCGGCAGCAGCTCCAGGGCCGGTTCGGTGCGGCCGAGCGCGGCGAACTGCAGGGCGCGGCCGGCGGCGAGCTTGCGCCGGTCGTCGTCGTCCAGCCGGTTGCGGGCGGCGACGTAGGCGCGTTCGGCGCGGTCGTACGAGTCCAGCGCGTCCTGGTAGCGGCCGAGGCGGTGCAGGGCGGAGGCGCGGCTGTGCGCGAAGGAGAGCGAGGGCTGCTCGCCGGCGGCCTGGATCCGGGTCTGCGCGCGGTCCAGGTGGGCGAGGGCGTCCTCGGGGCGGTCGGCGTCCTCCAGGGTGTCGGCGTACTCCCGGGAGAGGCAGTCGAAGCAGGCCCGGGCGGGTTCGACCCGTTCCAGGGTCTCCTCGAGCACGGCGAGCCGCTCGGGGACGTAGCCGGGGCCGTCGATGTTGGCGTGGCAGATGGTGAAGTCCTGGACGGCGCACACCGACTGGGGGCAGCCGGCGGTCTCCTCGCGGTGCGCGAACTCCAGCAGCGAGACCGCCTCGGCCATCGCCGCCTCGCCCTGGTAGCGCTTGTTCAGCAGGTTCTGCAGCCGCCAGTGCCGCAGGAACACCTCCACCCAGGGCAGGTTGAGCGCGCGGGAGGCGGCGAGCGCCTCCGGGAACATCGCGTCGAGCTGCTCGTTGCGGCCCTCGACGGCGTGGCCGGCGATCTCGGCGAGTGCGTCGGCGAGCCGGTGCTGCCCGGACTCGGCGAGCTGGCGGTGGGCGTCGTGGACCCAGGACCAGATGTCGGTGCTCATCGTTCGTCCCCCTGCGGAGTGTCTGAGATGCTGTCGGGGACCGCTGACAGACCGTCGGAGGGGACGGCGGCGGTGAGTGCGGCGACCGCGGTGGAGATCCCGGCGAGGGCCGCGCCCAGGTCGCCGTTCGGGGAGCCCGCGGCAGCGGCCATGATCACCTTCAGCGAGCGCAGCAGTCCGGCGGCGGTGGCCGCCCCGGTGTGCCCGGAGCGGTAGGCGGCCAGCAGGTCGCAGACCGCGGGCGAGGCCAGGTTGAGGTACAGCCGGGCCTTCACCTCGCCGTCGGTGCGCGCGGTGAACGCCCGGGCCAGCCGCAGCGCCGCGGACGGGATCCGGGCGTCCGCCTGGTCGTCCTCGATCCGGGCCTTCAGCTCGGCCTCCCGGTCCGGCACCAGCACCAGCGGCAGCCCGTACGGCTCGAACCTGGCCGGGACCAGCTGCTCGCCGTCCTCGGCCAGCGCGCCGGCCAGCCAGCGGGCCTCCTCGGCGGGCAGCGGGAAGTCCGGGGCGCGGAACAGCTCCCGGTTGCCGCTCTCGCTGCCGAGTTCCACGATCCGGCAGTCCCGCAGCTGCGCGTAGCGGCGCAGGAACGGCAGCACCGCGTACCGGTCACCGCGGGCGATCGGCACCTGCATCGCGCGGTACAGCATCTCCTCGAAGCCGCCGCCGCTGCCGAGCGCCACGTGCACCGCGCCCTCGCCCGCGGCGCGCAGCGCACCGGCGGTCAGCTCGCCCTGCGAGGTGGGCACCGGGACGTCGTCGGCGAGCAGGCTGAACAGCCGGTCGTCGCAGAGCGCCGCGCCGAGCAGGTCCTGCCCGTGCCGGGCGAGGATCCGCCGCCAGGCCGCGGGCTGCAGCCGGGCGGTCTCGTACAGGCCCTCGACGATCGCGTCGGTCAGGGCCTGCTGCAGCGCCCGGTAGTGCTCGTCGCGCTGCAGGTCCTCGCGGCTGGCGGTCGGGGTGAGCCGGGTCGACTCGACCACGCCGCCGATGAACCCGGCCCACTTGGGCAGCAGGTCGCGGGCGTCGTCGGCCAGCAGCATGCCGCGCAGGTACACCGCCAGGTCCCGGTTGTCGGTCGACCCGTAGGTGCCGCCGTCCTGCACCCACAGCAGCCCGACCGCGTCGGTGCTCCCCTCCACGGGGTTCACCGGGAAGGCGGTCAGCGGCTCGAAGCTGCGGGCGAAGGCGCCCGCGAACCGCATCCGGTGCAGGTACGGGGAGCCCGGCAGGTCCTGCCGCCAGGGCACCGCCACGTCGTTGACCGGCTTGTCGTCCTCACCCACGTACACCGGGATCGGCAGCAGCACGCAGTACCGCGCCAGCACCTCGCGCAGCGCGAACTCGTCGGCCAGGTGTGCGTGTTCGGGCTTCAGCCGGAGGCTCACCACGGTGCCGGCGGCGGCCCGCGGCGGGGCCGGCTCGACGGTGTACTGCTCGCCGCCGCGGCTGCGGTAGGTGTGCGCCAGGGCCGGTTCGCGGTGCGAGGCGGTGGTGACGGTCACCTCCTCGGCCACCGAGAAGGCGGAGAGGAAGCCCAGCCCGAACGCGCCGATCAGGTCCTGGTTGCCCGTCAGTTCGCGCAGCATCCGGGTGTACCCGGTGCCGACGGTGGCCAGGTACGCGTGGATCTCCGGCTCGGTCAGCCCGGCCCCGTTGTCCTCGATCGCCACCGTCCGGCGCGCGGGGTCGCCACTCACCCGGATCAGCGGGCGGTAGTCCGACTCCAGGTCCTCCAGCTTGCGCCGGGTGTGCGAGTCGTGGGCGTTCTGCACCAGTTCGCGCAGCGCCACCAGCGGCGTGGAGTAGAGGTGGGTGGCGAGGACGCCCACCAGGCCGCCGAGGTCGACCTCCGTGGTGCGGAGATTCTCTTCCGACGGGAATTCGGCGTCGCTTCCGCCGGTACCGGCAGCGGGGGGAAGGCCATCAGACATGAGGCCACAGTGTGCCAGTACGACAATCAGGCGACCACTCCTTTCCAATTCCCGCTTCTGTCGATCCTCGGTCAACCTGCCGTTGACGTACCGGAACCGCCGCACGCCCCGCCGTTCGGGCGAAATCCCTTGGCAGTCGCGCCTTGTGGAGGTAGCTGCGCGTTCAGTGGCTATTCCATTTCCGTGACACCTTCGAGCGAACCGGACCGGCAGCTCTGGAAGTCAATCGGCCGACTGGGCAATCCTGATGAGGCGACGTCAGGAACCGGCGTGAAGGGGGCGGCCACCCCCGAGCGTCACATTTCGCACCAGTTAGCAGGGAGACCACCGTGTCCCGTATTCGCGCAGCCGCCGTCGTCACCGCCCTCGGGGCGTTCCTCCTGGCCGGCATCGGCACCGCCTCGGCCGACAACGGCGCTGGCGCCGACCACTCCTCCAACGGCAGCGTGGTCAGCAACACCGGCTCCGGCAACATCGTCGGCTCCGTCCACGGCAACGCCAACGCCTCGCAGCAGACCGGCACCGGCTCCGGCGCCGCGAACCAGAACAACACCCTCGGCGTCGCGGGCAACGCGGGCGGCGTAGGCGCACTGCAGGCCAACACGAACCTCGCCAGCGCGGTGTACTACCCGTTCGTCCTGTACTAGGCACGGACCGCAGGGGCGCCGGGAAGGCACCCGGCCCGGCGCCCTTGACTCCCGAGCGCGGCTCCGGCCAGCGCCGCCACCGTCTCCGGATTGGCGGCGCCGCTGCGGGTGGTGTCGATGGTGACGGCGATCATCGCGTGCACCCGGATCCGCACCTCCGCCTCCGACTCGCCGTCCGTGCGGGCGAGTTCGACCCAGGCGCGAAGGAACTCGCGGCGGAAGTCGAGCGCCGCGCGACGGTCCGCGGGCGCCAGTCGGCCGGTCTCGCTGAGCATCGCGCCCAGGTAGTCGCGCTCCCGCCAGGCGAACGCGGCGAAGGCAGCCAGCGCGGCGTCCGGTCCCGCCGGGCCCTCCAGCACCGAGACCACCTCGCGGCGCAGCCGCTCGCGTCCGCGCTCCAGCACCTCGGCTAGCACCGCGGCCTTGGTGCCGAAGTGCTTGTAGACGCTGGGCCCGGCGATGCCGACCGCCGAACCGAGCTGCTCCATCGAGACGTTGTCGTAGCCGCGCCGGTGGAACAGCCGGGTCGCGGCCGCCACCAGCTCGCCCCGCCGGGTCGCCTCGCCCGCCTCCGCCGGGACCGCCTCCACCGGAACCGCCGCGGCCGGGCCGCCCGGCAGCGGGACGGCCAACAGCCGCTCCCCCAGCGCCCGCAGCACCTCCTCGAACCTGCGCCGCGGCAGCCCGAAGGAGTGGTGGCTCAGGCTCCCGTACGCGGAGAGCACCGCCCAGCATCGCAACTCGGCCGCACCGTCGGCAGCTTCGCCGCGCACCGGACCGGCCGCGCCGTCGCCCCGCACCAGTTGGGCCGTCGCGCGCACCGCCGCGCGCAGCTCGCGGCGCAGCGCGGCCCGCCGGGCGGGCGGCAGCAGCCGGCCGTCGCGCTGCCACAGGGTCCCGAACTCCCGCCGTTCGACGGCGGCTTCGGCGAGTGCGGCGCAGAGTCCGGGGCCGTCGCCGGCGGCGGCGACCGCCTCGTGCACCGCGGCCAGGCCCGACTCCAGGGCGCAGCGCAGCAGTTCGGCCTTTCCGCGGTAGTGCCGGTAGAGCGCGGGCGCGGTGATGCCCACCTCGGCCGCGATCGCGGCCATCGACACCTGGTGGTAGCCGTCCCGGTGGAACTGCCCGGCGGCGACCGCGAGGATCCGGGCCCGCCGCCCGGGCGGCCGTCGCACCACTGTTCGCCGCACCGTCCTCACCCTCCCCGTGTGAACCCCGGTCAGGCTAGCAACCGTTCACTTAGCCGTGGCCGTGCCCGTGTCGCCACGGCGTCGACGGCCCTGGACACCGCAAGCTACCGGCGATTAACTTGTTGCGCGATCAGCCGCCGGCCGAAGGGAGCGCCACCGTGCGCCGTACCGTGTTCAACGAGGACCACGAGGCGTTCCGGGAGACCATCCGGGACTTCATCGCCAACGAGGTCGTCCCGGTCTACGAGAGCTGGGAGGAGGCCGGCCACCCGCCGCGGGACTTCTACCGCAAGCTCGGCGAGCTGGGCGTCTACGGCATCGAGGTGCCGGAGGAGTACGGCGGCGCGGGCGAGACCGGCTTCAAGTACCAGGCGGTGATCTACGAGGAGACCGCCCGCGCGGGCGTCACCTTCGGCTCCTCGGGCGTGCACACCGGCCTGGTGCTGCCCTACCTGATGGAGTACGCCACCGAGGAGCAGAAGCAGCGCTGGCTGCCGGGCTTCGTCTCCGGCGACATCATGACCGCGATCGCGATGACCGAGCCGGGCGCGGGCTCCGACCTGGCGGGCATCGCCACCACCGCGAAGCTCTCCGCGGACGGCACCCACTACGTGCTCAACGGCGCCAAGACCTTCATCACCGGCGGCGTCCTCGCCGACCTGGTGCTGGTGGTCTGCCGCACCGCCCCGTACGACCCGGCGGACCGCCGCGCGGGCCTGTCCATCCTGTGCGTGGACACCACGTCCGAGGGCTACACGGTCGGCCGCAAGCTGCAGAAGATCGGCCTGCGCACCTCCGACACCGCCGAGCTGGCGTTCAGCGACGTCAAGGTCCCGGTGGAGAACCTGCTCGGCGAGGAGGGCAAGGCGTTCTCCTACCTGACCCACAACCTGGTCCAGGAGCGCCTGGCGATCGCGGTCGGCGCCTACGCCTCGGCCGCGGCGGCGGTGAAGTTCGCGGTGCAGTACGTGAAGGACCGCAAGGTGTTCGGCAAGGCGGTGGCCGAGTTCCAGAACACCAAGTTCAGCCTGGCCGACTGCCAGGCCCAGGTGCTCGCCCAGCAGGCGATGGTCGACCAGGCGCTGGAGCTGTACCAGAACGGCGAGCTGACGGTCGCGGACGCCGCGGCGGCGAAGCTGTTCTGCACCGAGTCGGCCTCCGAGGTGATCGACAAGTGCCTCCAGCTGCACGGCGGGTACGGCTACATCCTGGAGTACCCGATCGCCCGCCTCTACACCGACAACCGGGTGTTCCGGATCTACGGCGGCACCAGCGAGGTCATGCGGACGATCATCGCCAAGTCGCTGGGCCTGTGACGGATATCCCCATGACGGCGTGACCGCCCTCTGGTAGAACTCGCGTGCCCGTGCGATCCACGGGCACTCGACAGGGGGATCAGTTGTCACGACACATCGAGCACGGGGCGGTCGCGCGCCGCGCGGCCGCCTTCGCCGCCGCCGGCCTGCTGGCGGTCGCCGCCGCTCCGGGCGCCGCCGCGGCGCCGGGACCGGCCGCCGGCCGGGTGGCCTCGGCCGCCCAGGGCGCGCCCACGGCCGGCCTGAACCTGCTGCTCCGGGCCGACCCGAACAAGGTGGTGGAGACCCGCCGGGCCCCGGGAGGGAGCTGGGACCAGGCGCACGAGGTACCGCAGTTCGCCGGCCTCTCGTACTGGACCGAGGTCGTCGACCAAGGCCGGAAGCGGATGTTCGGCGCCCAGTCGTACGGGTACGGCAACAAGCACTTCGTGCAGTCCGTCCAGCAGCCGGACGGCAGTTGGGGCGCGCTCGCGCCGATGACCGGCCTCGACGACCTGCCGGGCAGCACCACGTACTTCCAGACCGGCCGGATCAAGGCCACCCAGGTCGCGGGACAGCTCCAGCTGCTGGCGATCGACCCGTCGGGCCGGCTGATGCACACGGTCGAGCGGTCGGACGGCAGCTGGCAGCCGTGGGGAGTGGCGAGCAGCCCGTCGGGGCTCGGCTCCGGGCAGTTCTTCAGCGTGGCCGCCGCCGACGTCAACGGCGAGCTGCAGGTGGTCGGCACCATGTGGACGGGCGAGGTGCTGCACACCCTCCGCCACGCGGACGGCAGCTGGCAGCCGTGGGGCAACGTGATGGGCGCGACCGGGACGCCGTCGCCGTGGGGCTGGACCACCGACGTGGCGGTCGCCGGGATCAACGGGCAGCTCCAGGTGGTGGTCTGCGACAACAGCGTGGTCGGGGCCTACCACGCGATCCGCCGGGCGGACGGCACCTGGACCCGCTGGGGCAACGTCGTCGACCAGGTCCGCTTCGACCGGGCCGGCTACTACGGCTCCAACCTCGGCGGCGTCGACGGCGCCGCGGTCAACGGCGAGTTCCAGCTGGTCTTCGAGCCGAGCACCAACACCGGCGACCTCTACCACACCATCCGCCGCGCCGACGGCACCTGGCAGCAGGCCGGTCACGTGCAGGACGCCATCGACCTCTCCCGCTGGCGCCCGGTGGCCACCGGCGCGGCCGCCGGGGGCTGACGCACCACGACGGAGGCGGGCACCCGTCCGGTGGGTGCCCGCCTCCGTCGTCCTCCCCCTCAGTTGGCACTGGCGCGCCACGCCTCCCATCCGGCCGACGAGGCGGCCTTGGCCTGGTGCAGGGTGCGCTGCGCCAGCTCGGTGGGAGGGGTGTCGAGTCGCTGGATCCAGCCCCGGCCCGCATTGGCCAGGGCGACGCAGACCAGGACCGTGCCGGTCAGTCCGACGACGGCGCCGAGCCCGGTCAGGGCCGCGCCGGCGGTGAGCATGCCGCGGTTCACCTGGAAACCGCCGATGAACTTCTGATTGGTCGCCATACCCCCACCATCGGGCCGCCGGTGCGGCCTCGCACGCCGAGCGGGCCTCTCCTTAACCCCTGCGCGTGGTCCAGCGCGCGACACGCCGACGCCGACGCCTAGGGTCGCGGCGGGGGCTCCGACGGCGAGCCCCCGCCGAGGGCCCGATGGAGGAGAGCGCGATGACCGAGCAGCAGCCCGTCCACGTCGACCTGGCCGCCCTGGCCGAGGAGCACGCCGCCAAGGCCGCGGCGAGTCCGCACGGCCGCAGCGCCCACCTGGTGCTGCACGACGGCGTGCTGCGGCAGACCGTGATCGCGCTGACCGCGGGCGCCGCGCTGGACGAGCACAACGCGCCCGTCGCGGCCAGCCTGCAGGTGCTGCGCGGCCGGGTGTCACTGACCGTCGCCGGCCGCCGGCAGGAGGTGGCGACGGGCGAGCTGCACGCCATCCCGCAGGAGCGGCACGGCCTGCTCGCCCACACCGACGCGGTGGTGCTGCTCACCGCGGTCACCGCCTGAGCCGGGGGCGTCCGCCCCGCCCGCTGATCCCCCGTCAGGTCGCCGGGACGCCGAGCAGGTCGGCGCTGACCAGGGCCAGCCCGTCCAGGTACTCCCGGCCGGTGGGCGTCTGGTCCGGGTCGATCAGCCAGGCGGTGGCCTGACCGAGCAGCAGGGACTGGTAGAAGACGCCCCTGGCCAGCTCCTCCGGGGTGTCGATGTGCTCCGGCCGGCCCTGGAACATCGCGGCCAGGCCGAGCCGGCCGAGCTTCTGCGCGCCGGCCAGCTGCTCGCGCAGCTCGGGCAGGTGGTCGAGCCGGCCGACGATCTCGAACTGCACCGTCCACAGCCCGCGGTGGGTCTCGAAGCTGTCCCGGACGGCATCCCAGACCCGGACGAAGCGCTCCCGCGGGTCGGCCACCTCGGCCGCCCCGGCCAGCGCCGCGTCGACGGCCTCGCCCCACTCCCCCATCGCCTGGACCAGCGCCTGGATCAGCAGCGCGTCCTTGGAGCCGTAGTGGTAGCCGATCGCGGCCAGGCTGACCCCGGCGCCGCTGGCGATGTCCCGGGCGGTGGTGCGCCCGTAGCCCTTTTCCTGCAGGCAGCGCTTCGCGCTGGCGAGCAGGTCTTCGCGGTTTCCCATGGCGGCGATGCTACGCCAGTCCAAGACGGATGTCTTGCTCGAACGTCTGGGACGAGTGATTTAGACGCTTGTACTAGACAGTTGTGTGAGACCTCCGTACAGTCATCGCCATGACCACGACCCACGGCCGCGCCGGCCGACGTGAATGGCTGGGCCTCGCCCTCCTCCTGCTGCCGACCCTCGTCCTCGCCATGGACATGGGCGTGCTGTTCTTCGCCGTCCCCTTCATCGCCACCGACCTGCACCCCAGCGGCACCCAGCAGCTGTGGATCATGGACATGTACTCGTTCCTGCTGGCCGGGCTGCTGATCCCGATGGGCGCGCTGGGTGACCGGATCGGTCGCCGCCGGCTGCTGATCGGCGGCACCGCGGCCTTCGCGGCCGCCTCACTGGTCGCCGCCTGGGCCGACGGGGCGGCCCAACTGATCGCCGCGCGGGCCCTGTTGGGCATCGCCGGGGCGGTGTTCGGGCCGTCCACACTGGCCCTGATCCGGAACATGTTCCACGACCCCCGGCAGCGGCAGGCCGCGATCGGCGCCTGGAGCGGCGTGATGATGGCCGGCGCCACCCTCGGCCCGGTGGTCGGCGGTCTCCTGCTCGACCACTTCTGGTGGGGCTCGGCCTTCCTGGTCGCGGTCCCGGCGATGCTGCTGGTGATGGTCGGCGCGCCGTTCCTGCTCCCCGAGCACCGGGCACCCCGGCAGGGCCGCTTCGACCTGCTCGGCGCGGCGCTCTCGATCGCCACCGTGCTGCCGGTGGTCTACGGCATCAAGACCCTCGCGGTGGACGGCTGGAGCCTGCGGCCCGCCCTGGTGCTGGCCGCCGGGCTGCTGCTGGGCACCGGCTTCGCGGTCCGGCTGCGCACCGCGGCGAACCCGCTGATCGACCTCGGGCTGTTCCGGATCCGCACCTACTCCGGGGCGATCACCGTCAACACCATCGCGATGTTCGCCATGATGGGCTTCACCCTCTTCACCTCCCAGTACCTGCAGCTGGTCAAGGGCTACAGCCCGCTGGCCGCCTCGCTCTGGGCCCTGCTGCCCAGCGTCGGCGTCGGCGCGGCGGTCGGCGGATTCGGCGCGCTGGCCGGCAAGGTCCGGCCCGCCGTCCTGCTCACCGCCGGGTTCCTGGCCAGTGCGGCCGGGTTCACCGCGATGGCGCTGGTCGACCCGGGCTCCTCGCTGGCGCTGCCGCTGGTCGCCGCGGGGGTGATCGCGGCCGGCTCGGTCGGCACCATCAGCATCACCGGCGAGATGGTGCTCTCCGCCGCCCCCGCCGACCGGGCCGGCGCGGCCGGCGCCACCGCGGAGACCGCGCAGGAGCTCGGCAGCTCGCTGGGGATCGCCCTCCTCGGCGCGGCCGGCGCCGCCGTCTACCGGGCCCGGCTGGACGGCCCGCTGCCCGGCGGCGTCACCGGCGAGGCCGCCACCGCCTCCCGCGACACCCTCGGCGGCGCGGTCACCGTCGCCGCCCACCTGCCCGGCGAGGCCGCCGACCAGCTGCTCACCGCGGCCCGCACCGCCTTCGCGGACGGCATGCACCTGGCCGCCCTGGTCGGCGTCGCCGTGATGCTCGGCGCGGCGCTCGCCGCCCACCTGCTGATGCGTCACCTGCCCGTCCCCGCCGCCCGCACCGCCCCGGCCGACCCGGCGCCCGCCGAGCCCGACCAGGCCCTGCCGGTGGCCTGACCCCGGATCGGCACGGCGCGGCGCGGCCCCGGACGACCCCGTCCGGGGCCGTTCGCGTGCCCGGGTGCGTCCGCCGGTCGCCCCGCCGGACGGCCTCCGCCGCGCCGGTCCGGGGCGCAGCGTCGGGCAGGCCCTAGGGTCGCTGGCATGGCGGGCGACGACGGCGACGAGGAGATCGACTACCGCTTCACGCTGGCCAACGAGCGCACCTTCCTGGCCTGGATCCGGACCGCGCTGGCGCTGCTGGCCGGCGCGATCGCGCTCGACCAGCTGACCCCGGACCTGGCGCCCGAGCCGGTCCGGGCCACCCTGTCGGTGCTGCTGGCGGCCGGCGGCGCGGGCCTCGGCGTGGCGGCGTACCGGCGCTGGCGGCAGGTCGAGCGGGCGATGCGGGCCGGCGGGGCGCTGCCGGCCACCCGGATCATGCTGGTGCTGACGGTCTGCGTGGCGCTGGCCGCGGCCGTCTTCGCGGTGCTGATCGTCGGCTGGGCGAAGTGACCGGCCGGGCCCCGGCGAGCGGCCGCGACCCGGGCCTGCAGCCGGAGCGCACCCTGCTGGCCTGGAGCCGCACCGCGCTGCTGCTCACCGCCGACGCCCTGCTGGTGCTGCGCACCGGACTGCTGCACCGGCAGCCGGGCCTGGTCGCGATCGGGGCGGTGCTGGCCTGCGCGGCCGGCGGCTTCCACCTGCACGGGGTGCGCCGCCGGCGGCTGCTGGAGCAGCCGGGCGGGGAGCGGCGGGTCGCCTCCTCGGCGCCCGTGCGGATGCTCACCGCGGTGGTGGTGCTGGCCGCCGCGGGTTCGGCCTGGAGCGTGCTGCTGGGCCCGCGGGCCTGAGCCGGACGCCGCACCTCGGACGACCGCGAACCGGCCGCCGAATTCCGGTCGTTATCCGCACGTGGTTCAGACCACATGACTCGGATCACCTGTTTTTCGGCGGCTGTTTGCCGACGGGTGTATACGTTCGCCGACAAGGCCAGGCATACTGGCCGGGTCGGGCTCCGTCGCCCGGCCCGGAATTCACGGCGAGAACTTCCACGAAAGGACCGGTGGTCAGGGATGTTCCGTAACGGTCTTGAGCCCTGGCACATCATCATCATGGTGGCAGTGCTCGTCCTGCTGTTCGGCTCCAAGAAGCTGCCCGAGATGGCCCGCGGCCTCGGCAAGTCGATGCGCATCCTGAAGGCCGAGACCAAGGCCCTGCGCGAGGACGACGCCCCCGCGGAGGCGCAGAACGGCACCGCGACCTCGCAGGCCGCCGAGCAGCCCCGCCCGGCCGTCGAGCCGACCGTGGTCACCAAGGCCGCCCCGGAGACCAAGTCGACCACGGCCTGACGGCTCGTCGACCGCACGCCTTCCGGAACCCCCGGACCGTCAGCTGACGGTCCGGGGGTTCCGGCGTTCCCGCGCCCTCTGAGGGACCAACCCGACTGGCTGTCCGCTTCGCCCTGGTATCTCCTGGTAGCCATCTGACGGTGTGGCACCGGGGAGGCACGGATGGCGACGGACGAACCCTCGAGCGAGCCGGAGCTCGCCGAGCTGCGCAAGCGGATCGCCGTCCTGGAGAAGCAGAAGCCGCCCCGGCCCAGGCACCGGGTGCGGTCGTTCTTCGCCGTCGTGCTGATCCTGCTGGCCGCCGTGCTCACCCCGCTCGCTGTGGTCGCCTCGTGGAGCAAGGCGCAGGTCACCGACACCGACCGGTTCGTCGCGACGATGGCGCCGCTGGCCTCCGACCCGGCGGTGCAGGGCGCGCTCGCCAACCGGATCACCGACGCGGTGATGCAGCAGTTGCCGATCACCGACCTGATCAACTCGGCGGCGCCCGCCGACAAGCCGGTCCTCGACGCCGCGCTGGCCAAGCTGGGCCCGGCGCTGACCAGCGGCCTGACCGGCTTCGTCCACGACCAGGTGCAGCGCTTCCTGCAGTCCGACGCCTTCGCCGGGATCTGGGCGAACGTGCTGCGCAGCGCGCACGCCGCCTTCGACAAGGTGCTGACCGGCCAGGGCGGCGGGGCGGTGCAGGTCAAGGGCGACAAGGTCAGCCTCGACCTGGCGCCGGTGATCGCCCAGGTCAAGGACCGGCTGGTGGCCAACGGCCTGGGGCTGGCGTCGAAGATCCCCGAGGTGCACACCGACTACACCCTGGTGCAGTCCAGCGCGGTGAAGAAGGCGCAGACCGGCCTGCGGCTGCTCGACCTGGCCGGGTTCTGGGTGCCGGTGCTGGCGGTGGCCTGCGCGGTCGGCGGCATCCTGCTGGCGGTGCGGCGGCGCCGCGCGACCGTCACCGCGGCGCTCCTGATGGCGGCGGGCGCCGGGGTGCTCGGCATCGGGCTGAGCGTCTTCCGGACCGTCTACCTGGACAAGTTGCCCGCCGACGTGGACCAGGCCGCCGCGATGGCGGTCTACGACACGCTGGTGCGCTACCTGCGGACCGCGATCCGGATGGTGCTCGCGCTCGGCGTGGTGATCGCGCTGGCCGCCTGGCTGACCGGTGCCGGACGCCGGGCCGGCTGGGTGCGCAGCCTCTGGCAGGAGGGCCTGGGCGCCGTCCGGCAGGCCGCCGAGCGGATCGGCATGAACCTCGGCCCGGTCGGCCGCTTCGTGCACCGCTGGAAGACCTGGCTGGGGTGGGGCGCCGTCGCGGTGGCCGCGATCGTCCTGCTCACCTGGAGCTACCCGACCGGGCTGGTGGTGCTCTGGCTGGCGCTGGCACTGCTGCTGGTGCTCGCCGTGCTGGAGTTCCTGGACACTCCCGGCGAACCGGCGTGACGACCGCGCGGCCGATGCGCGCCTACCTCACCCTGCTGGGCGGACCGGTGGCGCTGCTGGTGGCGTACTTCACCGTGCCGCTCGGTGCCTTCGGGCCGCACCACCCGGTGCTCAGCTGGACGGTGTTCGCCGCCCTGCTGACCCTGTTGGGGCTCGGGGTGCTGCGCGAGGTGCGCCAGCAGATCCTCGGGCTGCCGGGCCGGCCCGCGCCGGTGATCCTGCTGCTGGTGTGCGCGGCCCTGGTGGTGTTCTCCGCCGCCTACCTGGCGCTGGCCCGGCAGCCCGGCCAGATCGACGGGCTGTACACCAAGATCGACGCGCTGTACTTCACGGTGATCACCATGTCGACCGTCGGGTACGGCGACATCCACCCGACCGGGCAGGTCTCCCGGGTCATGGTGATGCTCCAACTGCTGTACACCGTGGTCTTCCTGACCACCGGAGTGACCGCGCTGACCCGGCAGGTGAAGACCCGCGCGGTGCAACGCGCCGGCGAGCGGCACTCCCGGCGCGGGAAGCACGACTAGGGCTGCCGGGCGGCTAGTTCTGCTGGGCCTGGGCGTGCACGACAGCGGTCAGGGCGGTGACCCGGTTCAGCCAGCCGGTGAGGACGCCGCCCTCGACGGCGTGGCGCTTCTGCAGGTCGCGGATCAGGCGCTGGGCGTCCTTCAGGGCGCTCTCGGCCTCGTCCGGCTGCTTGTCGCCGACCGCCTGGGCGGCCTGGTCGAGCAGCTTGGTCAGGTCGTCCTGGCGGTCGCGGTCCCGGGCGAAGTTCGCCTGCGCGACGTCGGCGCGCAGCTGGGCCAGCTGGCCGGCCACGCTGAGCTTGGGGGTGGCGGAGGGGCGCGACGAGGGGCTCAGGCTGGGCGAGGGGGCGGCGGTCGAGGGCTCGGGGGCGCTGCTGGAGGCGACCGGCGGGGCGGCGGTGTGCTGGGTCTTCGGGGTGCCGCCGTTGCCGCTGAACGAGAAGGCCGCGACGGCGGCCACGCAGACGATCACCGCGGCGCCGATGCCGCCGTACACCAGCGGGTTGCGGCTGCGGCGGGGCTCCTCGTCGTGGTAGCCGTCGGAGTCCATCGCGGCCATCGAGGGCAGCGGCGGGAGCACCGAGGTGCGGTGCTGCTCGGTGTAGGGCTGCGGCGGGGCGGCGACCGGCGGGAGGACCTGGGTGGCGCTGCCGAGCAGGGCGGCGGCCCGGTCCGCGGGGACGGACGGGACGGCGGCGAGCAGTTCGGCGGCGGCGCTCGCGGCGTCGGCGGGGCGGTCGGCCGGGTTCTTGGCGAGCAGCCGCATGATCGCCGCGTCCAGCGCCGGGGACACGTCCGGGCGCTGCAGCGAGACCGGGGCCGGGTACTCGGTGACGTGCTTGAAGGCGATGGCGACCGGGGTGTCGGCGGTGAACGGCGGGGCGCCGGTGAGCATCTCGACCAGCACGCAGCCGACCGCGTACAGGTCGGAGCGACCGTCCAGCTCGGCGGCGGTGGCCTGTTCCGGGGAGAGGTAGGCGGCGGTGCCGAGCACGGTGGCGGTCTGGGTGAGCTGCTGGCCGCTGGAGGAGCCGGCCCGGGCGATGCCGAAGTCCACCACCTTCACCCCGCCGTCGTGGGTGATCATGATGTTGCCGGGCTTGATGTCGCGGTGCACCAGGCCCTGGGCGTGGGCGGCGGAGAGCGCGTCCAGGACGGCGGCGGCGATGCCGACCGCGCGCTCCACCGGGAGGGCGCCCTGCTCGGCGATCAGGTGGCCGAGGGCGCGGCCGTGCACCAGTTCCATCACCAGGTAGGGCGCGCCCTGGTCGACGCCGGAGTCGAAGACCGTGACGATCCGCGGGTGGACCAGCAGTGCGGCGTGCTGGGCCTCGCGGGCGAAGCGCTCGGCGAACCGGGGGTCGTCGGCGAGACCGCCGTTGAGCACCTTCACCGCGACCGGGCGGCCGAGCTGCCGGTCGATGCCGCGGTAGACGGTGGCCATCCCGCCGACGCCGAGTATCTCGCCGAGCTCGTAGCGCCCGTTCATCGCGCGTCCGATCATCGGATACTCCCCTCACGTCGGTCGGGCACCCGTGAACCATAGCGTTCGCGGCCCCCGGCGGACCCGGTCCCCGGTCATCACCGGTGCCACGGGCACCATCGGCCACTGCGGCCCGGTGCACCGCGCGGGCCTCACCGGCCTCACGGGCCGATGCAGCCCCACAGCAGCAGGGCGACGGCGAGCAGCGCGGCGCACACCGCCGGCAGCGGGCGCAGGCGGTGCGGGTGGGAGCGGGCGGCGTCGCGCCGGGCCCGGCGTTCGACGCCGGGCGAGGTCCGCGGGAAGGTCATGGCGGCTCACCGGGGGAGGTCGGGGGGACGGGCTGGAGGGTCGGAGCTCGGCACCGGAGCCGGTTCCGGACGGGCGGCACACCCGGGGGAGTGGCGCCGCCCGTCCGGAGCTGTCCCGGACGGCCGGGGGCCCGGGGGAGCCCACCGACCGTCCGGAGCCGTCCCGGACGGCGGGGGCCCGGGGGAGCCCTCCGACCGTCCGGAGTCGGTCCCCGGGCGGGCGGCGGGCACAGGGGAGGCCGCCGACCGCCCGGTGGCGGTCCCGGTCGGGTGGTGGGCCCGGGGGGTGCCCACCATCCGACCGGAGTCTGGTCAGTCCTGGCCTCCTCCGGCGGAGGACTTGGACTGCTGGGGGTCGCCGCGGCGGCCGTCCGAGCGACTCGGGCTCGGGGTCGGCGCGCTCGGCGACGGGGTCGTGGTGGCGGACGGACGGCCGTGGCCGGTGTCGCCCTGCTGGTCGCCGCCCGCCGCCAGAGCGGCGCAGTAGCCGGTCACCTTCTCGAATCCGTCGGCCGCCTTGAGCAGTTCGGCCAGCTCCGGGAGGGTGGCGGCGTCCTTCGCCTTGGCGCCGGCGGACACCCGGTCGGCGAAGGTGCGGCACTGCTTCGCCAGGTCGGGCAGCGCACTCGGGTCGGTCGACCCGGTGCCGGCCCGGCCGCCGTCGCCCCCGCCGGGTCGGGCGGTGGCGCTCGCCGACTTGCCCGCACGCGGGCTGCCGGTCTGCCCGGACGGGTTGCCCGGCGCGGACGAGGAGTGCGTGGCGGAGGCGACCGCGGGCGGCGGGTTGTCCGGGCTGCCGCCGAGCACCTCGGGCAGCCGTCCGGTGCTCGCGGCGACGGCGACCCCGCCGACGGCGGTCACGCCCAGCGCGATGGCAAGGGCCTTCGCGCTGAGTGCCCGCGCGAGCGCGGTGTCCGCCATCGTTCGTCTCCGGTGCTGTGGGGCAGGGGTGCGAGCGGCCTGCCGGAACGCGGCCATGGCCTCCTCCTCGCCGGGCAGCGGGCCGTCGCCCTCCGCACCGTGCGCCGCGGCGGCGGCGAGGAGTGCGGAGAGCTCGGGCCGTCCGGGGGCGGAGTGCCGCCCGGCGGAGGGGGCCAGACCGGCCTCCGGGTCGACCGTGGCGCCGCCGAACAACTGCTCGGCGGCGGCGCGATCGATCCGGCGGGATCGGTTGGTGCTCATCTCATGTCCTTCAGCGTCGGCACCTGCGCCGGTGTCACACCCTGCGCGGAGATTTTTTTCGCGGCCTCCCGGCGGGGCACCCCGCCGGCCGCTCCCCCGGTCTGTTCCAGCACCTTGGCCAGCCGCCGCAGCCCGCGGTGGGCGGCCATCCGGACGGTGCCGGCCCGCTTGCCGAGCACCTTCGCGGCGCTCTCGGCGTCCAGTCCGAGCACCACCCGCAGCAGCACCGCCTCGGCCTGGTCCGGCGGCAGGCCGGCGATCAGCGCCAGCGCGTCGGAGGTGGCGACGGTGGCCATCGCCTGGCCCGCGGTGTCCTCGACGGCGGCCAGCTCGGCCAGGTACTCCTCGGGCACGTCGGCGACCGGGCGGCGGCGCTGGCGGCGCAGGTGGTCCATCGCACGGTTGCGGGCGATGGTGGCGGCCCAGCCGCGGAAGCCGTCCGCGTCACCCCGGAAGCCCGGCAGGTCACGGGCGATCTGCAGCCAGGCCTCGGAGGCGATGTCCTCGGCGTCCTCGGCACGGCCGCCGACCAGCACCCGCAGGTAGCGCAGCAGGCCGGGTTGGACCGCGCGGAACAGGATCCGGAACGCCTCCTCGTCGCCGCGCTGGGCGGCCGCCACCGCCTCGGTCAGATCGACCCGCCGGCCGGGAGGACGGTCCGGTGGGCTCGGACGGCCGGCCGGACAACCGTCGTCCGCCCCGTGGTGTTCAGCACTGTGCACCCGCCACATGATGCGCCATCGGAGTGAAGCGGCCCAACCCGCCGAGGCGGGGCGCCGGGCGGACCTTCGTCCCGTCGGAGGCCGTCACTTCGTCCCCTCCGATGCCGTCGCTTCGTCCCGCCGGCCGCTGCCGTTCGCCCGCGGCCCGGGCCACTCGCTTCGCCATACCGTGCGAAAGAGGGACATTCCCCCCCTCTTCACCACCGGCCTTTCGGCCGACCCTTCTGCCGACCGCGAGGAGCCCGCGCCGCCATGACCACCGCCCAGGAGCTGTACGCGACGGGAATCCGCGAGCACTTCGCGCCCGCCCTGCGCGCCCTCGGGTTCCAGGGCTGGCGGTACTCCTTCTCGCTGCCGGACACCGCCCGCTGGGCGGTGCTCGGCGTGCACGCGGTGGTCGAGGACGGGCGGGTCCGGTACACCGTCAACCTGAGCGTCACCGACAAGTCGGCGTGGGACCGGCGCAGCATCCGCCCCGACGCCAACACCCCGACCGGGCTGGAGCGCTGGAGCGCCCCGATCGGCGAGCTGCTGCCGGTCGGCGGCGCCGTGTGGTGGGAGGTGGCGCCCGGCCCGCGCTGGCTGGTCGCGGTGGAGGACTCGGTCGCCGCGGTGCGCCGCTACGCGCTGCCGGAGCTGCGCCGCCGACTGGACGTCGAGGGCCGCGAGCGCTACCTCGGCCAGGCCGAACTCGACGGCGTCAACGGCGCGTTGGCCCAGGCCGCGGTCGCCCGCATCCAGCGGGCCGAACTCGCCTCCGGCGCGCTGGAGTTGTTCGGCGCCTGGAGCCGCCACGACGCGGCCGCCGGCGCGGTGCTGGCCGGCGCCGCCCGCGGGTTCCTCTCCGCGGGCGACGAACGCTTCGACCTGGTCCGGGTGTTCGACACCCTCGGCCGCGCGCTCTGGGAGTTCCCGCGCGGGAACCACTCCGCGCCCAGCTGAGTCTCAGTCAGTACCGGGGCGCGGTGCCCCTGGAGTGAGCCGGGGGGCTGAAGTGACGGGACTGCTGGATGACCGGCGGCTGGAATGGGACGGCTGCCTGAACGTCCGCGACCTGGGCGGCCTGCCCACCGTCGACGGACGGCGCACCCGGCCGGGAGCGATCGTCCGCGCCGACAACCTGGACCGGCTCACCGCCGAGGGCTGGGCCGCACTGCTCGCCTACGGCGTGCGCACCGTCGTCGACCTGCGCGACCCCGAGGAGTACCGGCCGCTGCTCCCGCTCCCGGACGGCGTCGACCTGGTCCGGGTGCCGCTGGACGCCCTCGCCGGACCCGACTGGTGGGCCCGGTTCGGCGCCCTCGACGGCACCCCGCTCTCCTTCCGCCCCTACCTCGACCACTGCCCGCACGCCGTCTCCGCCCTGGTCTCCGCCGTCGCCGCCGCCCGGCCCGGCGCCGTGGCGGTGCACTGCGGGGCCGGACGCGACCGCACCGGCCTCGCCGCGCTGGTCCTGCTCGCCCTGGCCGGCGTCACCCCCGCGGCGATCGCCGACGACTACCTGCGCAGCGCCGCCAACCTCCGCCCGCTGTGGGCGATCCTCGGCCACCCCGACGAGGAGGCCGGCATCGCCCGCATCCTCGCCTCCGCCGGGACCTCCGCGGAGGCCGTCCTGGCGCAGGTGCTGGCCGAGTTCGACGGGCCGGACTGGCTGCCGGCCGCGGACGTCGCGGCGGTGCGGACGCGACTGCTGGGCTGACGGCCGGCGAGCTCCGCAGCGTGGCCCGTCAATCGTTGGCAGGGCGCTCAATCGTTGGCAGGGCGCTCAAGCTCTGGCGGAGCGCTCAAACTTTGGCAGACCGCTTAATCGTTGGCAGGGCGCACGTGGCCCGACGGATACTGCCGACATGGTGGACTTCGCGCTGTTCGACACCCGCAACTATCCGATGGTGGACGTCCGGACCGGCTACGCCCAATGGGTCGACAGCTACGAGCGGACCGTGCAGGACGCGATGGACGTCGAGGTGCTGGCCGGCCTCACCGTCCCCGCGTGGGGCGAGGCCGCCACGGCCGTCGACCTCGGCTGCGGGACGGGGCGCACCGGCGCGTGGCTGCGCGGGCAGGGCGTCGGCGCGGTGGACGGCGTCGACCTCACCCCCGAGATGCTCGACCGGGCCCGGCAGCGCGGCGCCCACCGCCGCCTGGTCGAGGCCGACCTCGGCGCGACCGGACTGCCGTCCGCGAGCTACGACCTGGCCGCCTGCTCCCTGGTCGACGAGCACCTCGCCGACCTCGCCCCGCTCTACCGCGAGGCCTTCCGCCTGCTGCGCCCCGGCGGCCTGCTCACCCTGGTCGGCCTGCACCCCGCGTTCATCATGGCCGCCGGCATGCCCACCCACTTCGACGGCCCCACCGGCCCCGTCGCCATCACCACCCACGTCCACCTGGTCAGCGACCACCTCACCACCGGCCTCGCCGCCGGTTTCCACCTCGCCGAGATACACGAACGCGTCGTCGACGACGCCTGGCTCACCCTCAAGCCCAAGTGGACCCCCCACCGCGGCCACCCCGTCTCCGCCGCCTACGTCTGGCGCCGCCCACAGACCTGACCGCCCACACGGGCGCCGGCGAACACGGAGCCGGCGGCGGGCTGACGGGAAGTCAGCGAAGCACGCGAGCGAACGACGGCCCACCACAGCGCAGCCACCGACGAGCAACCGGCTCCCCGCCGGTAGGCCACCGCCTGCGGCGGGCCGACGGGGAGTCACCGACGGTGCGCAGGCGAGGAGCCCCACGGGGTAGCCACCGAAGGACCTGCAAGGTACCCGCGCGGGCGGACGAGACCGACTGACGGTTCGCGACGGCACATGCCGACCGGCTCCCCGCCAGCCACCGTGCGGGCGCGCGATGGGTCGAGTCCGCCGACCTCCGAAAAACCCGCCGGCTCCCCGCCGTAGGCGGCTGGGTGGGGGGTCAGAAGCCGGAGTTCGGGGCGGTGATGATGCGGGGGTGGCCGTCTTCGCGGGCGGCCAGGGCGGCTTGGAGGCGGAGGGAGCGGGCGGGGCCGAGGAGGGTGAGGGCTTCGGGGACGGTGGCCCACTGGTAGGTGTCGAGCTCGCCGGCGGGGAGGGTGATGGGGGTGTCGGCGGGGAAGGTGCCGAGGTCGAAGAGGAAGTGGCAGGCGGGGTGGTCGAGTTCGCCGCTGGGGTGGGTCCAGGCGACGGCCAGCAGGTCGCCGGCCTCGCGGGTCAGGCCGGTCTCCTCGTGGAGTTCGCGGGCCGCGCACTGCCGGGGGTTCTCGCCGAGGTCGACGGTGCCGCCGACGAACTGCCAGGCGTCGCGGTAGGAGGCCTTGACGATCAGGACGCGGCCGTCGGGGTCGGAGATCAGGCAGCCCGCGGCGGCGTACACGCGGTGGAGGGAGGCGAGCCACTCCTCCTTGGAGGCGAACTCGGGGGCGTCGGCCATGGCACTCCCTAAGAATGTGAGGCGGTCCGGGAGGACCGGGTATGGCTGATGGCGCGTTGCCCTCGAGGGCTCGGAAGGAATGGCCGCCCGGTCCTCCGGGACGCTCCGACCACTGATTGAGAACTGCGGTCATCGCTGGTTAGGGACCTGTCGGCGGAG
>NZ_JBSFXE010000037.1:0-77289 GCF_053595195.1 Kitasatospora sp. NPDC002522 | reverse complement strand
TGGGCGTGTTCGTTGATCAGGTAGGTGGTGGTGTGGCCGAGGGCGTTGGTCTCGGTGTGCGCGGCGAGGCCGGTGGCGGGGTCGGCCTCGCCGTACGCGAAGTGGAAGCGCAGCGCGCCGTCGGCGCCGCCCTCGTCGGTGACGCGGTCGTGGGCGTCGTAGGCGTACAGGTAGCGGGAGTCGTTGCGGTCGGTCCACGACAGGATGCGGCCGTCGCCGTCGTTGGCGAAGCGCAGCGCCTTGCCGCTGGAGTTGTAGACCGCGGACAGGTGCCCGTCGGTGTAGCTGTAGCGCATCAGGAGGGCGTCGCCACCGCTGTCGCTCGCGCCCGCCAGGCGCAGGGCGGTGATGCGGTCGGCGTCGACGGTGACCAGCAGCCGGTAGCCGCCGGAGTGGGTGATCGAGAGAGGGACACCGTCCTCGTCGTAGGCGAGGGTGTAGTGGCGGCCGTGCCGGTCGCGGACCTCGGTGAGCAGGGCCTCGTCGCCCTCGGGCATCGGGGTGAAGGTCTTCACCAGGCCGGTGGCGGGGTCGGTGACGGTGAACAGGCCGTCGTGCAGGGCGAGTTCGTGGCGGGAGCCGGCCGAGGCGTATACCGGGTCGCCGGGCTCGGGCAGCGGGTAGGCCTGGGTGATGCGGTCGGGGCGCAGGTGGACCACGCCGTCCTCGTCGAGTTCCAGGCGCTCGTCGAAGCTGCAGATCCAGTGCGCGCCCATCCACCGGCCCGCCCGGTAGCCGGACTCGAAGTTCCGGGTGAACAGCAGTGGCAGCGAACCGGGCAGGTTCACATCCGTCTGGTCGATGAACATCCGGCCCGTCGCGATGTCGACGGGCTCACCCGGGCACTTGCGCGAGACGTGCTCACGGCCTTCGGTCCGCGGCGACTTCACCTGCTCGCGGCCGCGGCCCTTCGGATGCGAGCCACCGCGCCGGCCGTGACCACCGCCGCCGGAACGCGGGTGGTTCAGGCCCTTGCCCTCGCCCTTGAAGATCTTCTCGAGGTCCTTGGCGTGCTTCTCCTCGATGTCCCGGACGTTCTTGGCGACCTTCTTCATGTTGTCGCCCGCATGCCGGTAGAAGTTCTTCAGCGCCTTCCCGGCGTCCTCCACCAAGGTCTTGCCCAGCCGCTGCGCCCCGTCCTCCAGCGCCTTGACGATCTGATTGCTCATCAGAAGCAAACCCCCGTGATCCCCGACCGCGTCACGCCAGAACGTAGCGGAGCCGTCCACCGGTTGACACCCCGATGGCGAACTCTTGACTCCTCAGGGCAGATTCACAGCCGGGCGGACCAGCGCACCCGGGTGCCCCGGCCGTGCGGCCCCGGTTCGTGCCAGGCGTCGCCGCCGAGCGCCTCGGCCCGCCGGGTCAGGTTGCGCAGGCCGGAGCGGCGGCCGCCCTCGGGGATGCCGACGCCGTCGTCGGTGACGGTGAGCAGCACGCCGGGACGGCCGGGGCGGTCCTCGTCCTGCGGGTCGCCGGAGACCGGGCGGCCGTCCTCGCCGAGGTGGACGGTGGCGTCGAGCTCCACCGAGACCCGGGAGGCGCGGGCATGCCGGGCGGTGTTGGAGAGCATCTCCCTTAGTGCGGCGAGCAGTTGGCGGGAGGCCTGCTCGCCGACCAGGCTCTCCACCGGGCCGCGGAAGGTGACGGTGGGTCGGAAGCCGAGGGCGGCGGCGGCCTGGCTGGCCTCGCGCAGCACCCGGGTGCGCAGGGTGTCCGGCTCGTCGTCGGTGTCGCCGTGCTGCAGGGCGTAGATGGTGGTGCGGACCTCCTGGATGGTGGCGTCCAGCTCGTCCACCGCCTGGCCGATCCGGTCCTTCACCTCCGGGACGACGGCGCGGCGGGCCGCGCTCTCCAGCATCATGCCGGTGGCGAACAGCCGTTGGATGACCAGGTCGTGCAGGTCGCGGGCGATCCGGTCGCGGTCCTGGAAGACCGCCAGGCGCTGCTGGTTGCGCTGGTACTCGGCGAGCCGGAGGGCGAGCGCGGCCTGCGAGGCGAAGGTCTGGGCGAGCTGCTTCTCGGTGTCGGTGAACGGCATGGTGCCCGCCCCGCGCCAGACGCAGAGCGCGCCCAGCACCCGGCCCGCCGAGACCATCGGCACCGCCATGGACGGCCCGAACCGGCGCGCCAGCCGGTCGAACTGGGCGTCCGAGGCGGTCTCCGGGGCGTACGCCAGGGCGTCCAGGTACACCGCCTCGCCGGCCAGCAGCCGGGGGGCGAAGCCCCGTTCGGGCAGCAGCTCGCCGGTCAGGTAGTCGGCGCGCTCCCCGGAGGCGTGCGCCACCCGCATCCGGTCCTCGCCGGCCGGGAGCAGGATCATCCCCAGGGCGCCGTCGGCGAGTTCGCGCACCTGCTCGGCGGCGACGGTCAGCGCCACCTGCGCCTCGTCGGAGGAGAGCAGCGAGGTGGTCACCGCCGCCGCGCCGGTGATCCACCGTTCGCGGCGGCGGCCCTCCTCGAACAGCCGGGAGTTCTCGATCGCCACGCCCGCGGCGGCGGCCAGCGCGTGCACCACCTGCTCGTCCTCGGGGGTGAAGGCGCCGCCGCCCTTCTTCTCGGTCAGGTAGAGGTTGCCGAACACCACGCCGCGGACCCGGATCGGCACCCCGAGGAAGGAGGTCATCGGCGGGTGGTGCGGCGGGAAGCCGGAGGAACGCGGGTCCTGGGACAGGTCGGCGAGCCGCAGCGGCTCCGGGTCGTCGATCAGCGCGCCGAGGATGCCGCGCCCGGTCGGCAGGTGGCCGATCCGGGCGGCCGTCTCGTCGTCGATGCCGATGTGGATGAAGTCCGACAGTCCCTTGCCGTGCGGGTTGACCACGCCGAGCGCCGCGTACTTCGCGTCCACCAGCTCGGCCGCGCCGCTGGCGATCCGCTGCAGGGTGGCGTGCGGGTCCAGCCCGGCGCCGACCGAGACCACCGCCTCCAGCAGCCGCTGCATCCGGTCGGTCACCGCGGCGGCCGACTGCAGCCGCTCGGAGACCTCGGTGACCAGGGTGTCCAGCCCGAGCGAGGCGATCTCGGGGATGCGCGGCGGGCCGCTGTCGGCGGGCGGCTGCTCCGGCGGGGTCTCCATGCGACCAGTGTGCCCGTTTGCGCCGCTATGTCCGATCATCGCATCGCGCGTCTCGCTGCGGGTTGCCCCGGACGGATCCTCCCGACGCGTCTCGCCTCCGCATGCCCCGGACGGGTCCTCCCGACGGTCCGTCAGAGCGCCACCGCCTCCCCCGCCCGCTCCTGCGCGATCATCGCCGCCAGTAGGCCGTCCTGACGACCCGCCAGCTCGGACCAGCCGCCGCGCTCCACCACCCGGCCGCCGTCCAGCACCAGCACCTCGTCCACGCAGCCGTCGTCCAGCCCCGCCAGGCGGTGGGTGATCAGCACGGTCGTCCGGCCCTCGGTGGCGGCCAGCAGGTCCGCCGTCAGCGCGTCCGCCGTCGGCAGGTCCAGGTGCTCGGCCGGCTCGTCCAGCACCAGCACCGGGAAGTCCGCCAGCAGCGCCCGCGCCAGCGCCAACCGCTGCCGCTGACCGCCCGACAGCCGCGCCCCGTGCTCCCCCACCATGGTGTCCAGCCCGTCCGGCAGCCCCGCCACCCACTCCCACAGCCGCGCCTTCGCCAGCGCCGCCCGCAGCTCCTGCTCACCGGCGTCCGGCCTGGCCAGCCGCAGGTTCTCCCGCACCGAGCTGTCGAAGACGTGCGCGTCCTGCGCACACAGCCCGACCACCCGGCGGACGTCGTCGCCCGCCAGCGCCCGGGTGTCCACAGCCTGTGGACACCCGTCCGCCAGCACCACCCCGCCCGCACGCTGCTCGACGAAGCGCAGCAGCACGTTCGCCAGGGTGGTCTTGCCGGAGCCCGACGGCCCGACGACCGCCACCCGGCGGCCCGGGGTGAGGACCAGGTCGAGACCGTGCAGCGCATCGCGCTCGGCGCCCGGCCAACGGGCCGTCAGGTTCTCGATCCGGAGCGGGAGCCGCACCTCGGGGAGCGCCCGCGGGTCGGACGGCTCGGTGACGGGGGCGGGAGCCGACAGCACCTCGTCGAGCCGCTCGCGGGACGCCCGGGCCCGCTCCCGGAACCGCATCGCCGTCGGCATCCCCACCACCGCCTCGAACGCGGCCAGCGGGGTCAGCACCACCACCGCCAGGCACACCCCGGACAACGTGCCGGCCGCCACCGCCTGCACACCCGCCGCGGCGGCCGCGGTGACGGTCAGTCCGGTCACCAGCGCGACCAGCGCCGCGGAGAGCGCCGCCGACGCCGCGGAGCGGGCGGCGAGCCCGGTCAGCGTGCGGTCCGCCGCGCGGGTGGCCTCGAGGCGGGCGGGCAGCGCGCCCGCGACGGTCAGCTCGGCGGTGCCGGTGAGGGTGTCCACGACGCTGGTGGCGAGCTCGCCGCGGGCCGGGGCGTGCCGGCGCTCGGTGCGACCCGAGATCCAGCGCTCCAGCAGCGGGACGGCCGCGCCGGCGAGCAGCAGCCCGACCGCGAGGACCGCTCCCGCGAGCGGGAGGAACGCCGCCAGCGCCAGCGACGCGGCGACCGAGACCAGTGCGGCGACGGCCGCCGGCAGGCGCCAGCGCAGGTGGAAGTCCTGCATCGCGTCGACGTCCGAAACCAGCCGGGAGAGCAGGTCCCCGCGACGGAACTGCGGGAGCGCCGCCGGGGCGAGCTGCTCCAGCCGGCGGTAGACCGCGGTGCGGACGGTCCCCAGAGCCTTGAGGACGGTGTCGTGCGACACCAGCCGCTCGGCGTACCGGAACACGCTGCGCCCGATGCCGAACGCGCGGACCGAGGTGACGGCGACCATCAGGTACAGCACCGGCGGCATCTGCGACGCACGCGAGATCAGCCAGCCGGAGGTGGCCATGAGAGCGACGGCGGAGCCGAGAGCGAGGGCACCGAGGAGGACGGCGAGCCACAAGCGCGGGACGCGAGCGGAGGGAGCAGGCAGGGGCGCGGGGAACTGCGCGGGGTGGGAAGTCCCGGGGGCCAGGTCGGGGGATGACGGAGCCTCAGTCTCAGCTTCCGGCCCACGCTGCGAGGTCTCACCGTTCGCAGAGCCCGCACCAGGGAGCGGCTGCTGCACATGCCCGGGCTGGAGCTCCGTTTCTTCCGCTTCGCGCAGTTCCCCGCGCCCCTGGCGGGGCGCGTTCTGGCGGGGCGCGTCGAGGTGGAGGTGAGTGTCGGCGAGGGCCGTGAGGGCGGGGCGGTGGGTGATGAGGAGGACTGTGCGGTCGAGGGTGCGGAGGGTTTCGAGGAGCTTCGCCTCGGTGAGGGGGTCGAGGTGGGCGGTGGGTTCGTCGAGGATGAGGAGGGGGCGGGGGGTGAGGAGCGCGCGGGCGAGGGCGAGGCGTTGGCGTTGGCCGGCGGAGAGGCCCTGGCCGTTCTCGGTGAGGACGGTGGCGGGGGTGGCGAAGTCGACGTGCGCGGCGGCCATCGCGGTGGCGAGGTCCTCGGGGGTGGCGTCGGGGCGGGCCAGGCGGAGGTTGTCGGCGACGGTGCCGGCGAACAGGTGGGGGTGCTGGGGGACCCAGGCGATCTGGCGGTGCCAGGTGGCGAGGTCGGTCTCGGCGAGGGGCTGGTCGCCGATCAGGATCCGTCCGGCGTCCGGCTGGACGAAGCCGAGCAGCGCCGAGACGAGGGTGGACTTGCCGGCGCCGCTCGGCCCGGTGACGACGGTGGTGCGGCCGGCCGGGATCTGCAGGTCGAGCCGGTGCAGGGCGTCCGTGTCGCGTCCGGGGTGACGGACGGTCAGGCCCTCGATCCGGACCGGGACGCCGGTCAGGGCGGGGGCGGGCCGGGTGCCGGCGGCGGGCAGCGGGGTCTCCAGGACCTCGAAGATCTCCGCGGCGGCGGTGAGGCCCTCCGCGCTGGAGTGGTAGAGCGCGCCGACCTGCCGCAGCGGGAGGTAGACCTCGGGGGCGAGGACCAGGACCAGCAGGCCGGTCTCCAGGTCGAGGGTGCCGTTGACCAGGCGGAAGCCGATGGAGACGGCGACCAGGGCGACCGAGAGGGTGGAGAGGAGTTCCAGGGCGAAGGAGGAGAGGAAGGCGAGCCGCAGGGTGCGCAGGGTCGCGCGGCGGTAGTCGTCGGTGATCCGGCCGATGGCCTGCGCCTGGGCCTTGGCGCGGCCGAAGACCTTGAGGGTGGGCAGGCCGGCGACGACGTCGAGGAAGTGGTGGGAGAGCCGGGCGAGGCCGTGCCACTGGCGGTCCATCCGGGACTGGGTGGCGTGGCCGATCAGGATCATGAAGAGCGGGATCAGCGGCAGGGTGACGCAGATGATCGCGGCGGACTCCCAGTCGGCGCCGACGATCCGGGTGAGGACGACGAGCGGGACGACGACGGCGAGGGCGAGCTGCGGGAGGTAGCGGGCGAAGTAGTCGTCGAGGGCGTCGATGCCGCGGGTGGCCAGGGTGGCGAGGTCGCCGGTGCGGCGGCCGGAGAGGTAGCCGGGGCCGAGGGCGGTGGCGTGGTCGAGCAGCCGGCGGCGCAGGGTGGACTTGACGGCGGCGACCGAGCGGTGGGCGGTGAGTTCGGTGAGCCAGGCGACCAGGGCCCGGCCGAGCGAGACCAGGGCCAGGCCGAGCAGTGGTCCCCAGAGCGGGTGTTCGCCGTGCTGGAAGGAGCGCACCACCAGTGAGGCGATCAGCGCGGCCTGGGCGACCAGCAGGACCGCGCCCGCCCCGCCGAGGAGGACGGATCCGGCGAGGAAGGCGCGGGTGGTGCGGGCGTACGCCAGCAGCCGGGGGTCGATCGGACGCATCCTCTGCTGGCGGTCCATCAGGTGTGCTCCTGCGGGTCAGTGGTGAGCGGCGGCGGGGATGTTCTGGACGCCGATCCGGCGGCGGAAGACCCAGTAGGTCCAGCCCTGGTAGAGCAGCACGATCGGGGTGAAGACCAGGGCGACGATGCTCATCACCTTGAGGGTGTACGGCGAGGAGGAGGCGTTGCTGACGGTCAGTGACCAGGCGTCGTTCAGGGTCGAGGGCATGACGTCCGGGAAGAGCGAGAGGAAGAGCATGCCGACGGCGGCCACGATGGTCAGGCCGGAGAGGGTGAACGCCCAGCCCTCGCGGGCCAGCCGGTTGGCGGCGAGCGCGCCGACCAGGGCGAGGACGGCGACGACCAGGGCGGCCAGGCTCCAGCCGTTGCCGGAGTGCGCCTGGGTCCAGACCAGGAAGACCGCGGCGAGCACGGCGGTGGCCAGTCCCAGCGCGGTGGCCTGGGCGCGGGCCCGGACCCGGATGTCGCCGGTGGTCTTCAGCGAGGCGAACACCGCGCCGTGGAAGGTGAAGAGCACCAGGGTGGTGAGTCCGCCGAGCAGCGCGTAGGGGTTCAGCAGGTCCCAGAAGGTGCCGACGTAGTTCTTGTCCTGGTCGATGTCGACGCCGTGGACGATGTTGGCGAAGGCGACGCCCCACAGGAAGGCGGGCAGCAGGGAGGTCCAGAAGATGGCGGTCTCCCAGTTGCGCTGCCAGCTCTCGCCGGTGCGCTTGGCCCGGTACTCGAAGGCGACGCCGCGGACGATCAGGCAGACCAGGATCAGCAGCAGCGGGATGTAGAAGCCGCTGAACAGGGTGGCGTACCAGTCGGGGAAGGCCGCGAAGGTGGCGCCGCCGGCGGTGAGCAGCCAGACCTCGTTGCCGTCCCAGACCGGGCCGATGGTGTTGATCAGGACCCGGCGCTCGGTGGTGTTCCGGGCGAGGGTGCGGGTGAGGATGCCGATCCCGAAGTCGAAGCCCTCCAGGAAGAAGTAGCCGATCCACAGGACGGCGATCAGGATGAACCAGAGGTCGTACAGGTGCATGTGATCCGTCCTCAGTACGCGAAGGCGAGCGGCTTGTCGGTGTCCTCGTCCGAGGGGCCGCGCAGGGTCGGGTCCTTCGTGGGCGGCTGCTCGGAGGTGTCCGGGCCGGCCGCGGCGTACTTGGCGAGCAGTCGGACCTCGATGACGGCGAGGATCGCGTAGAGCAGGGTGAGGGTGGTCAGCGAGCCGATCTGGGTGCCGACACTGACGTTGGGGGAGACCGCGTCGCGGGTGCGCATCAGGCCGAAGACCACCCAGGGCTGGCGGCCCATCTCGGTGAAGATCCAGCCGAAGCTGTTGGCGAGCAGCGGGAAGCCCATGGTGAAGATGCCGATCCGCCAGCTCCAGCGGGTGAAGAAGACGTTCATCTCGTGCTTCTTCGTGAGCATCAGCTTCGGCGGCTCGTCCTCGCCGGTGCGGTGCTCGGGGGCCAGCCAGAACTTCCGGCGGGTGGTCCACAGTCCGATCAGCGCGGCGACGAAGGACGTCATGCCGAAGCCGATCATCAGCCGGAAGCCCCAGTAGGTGACGAAGATGTTGGGGATGTAGTCGGTCGGCTGACCGCCGTACTTGGCGGCCTCGGCGGCGGCGGTGTCGTTGATGCCGGGCACCGACGAGGAGAAGTCGCTGTGGGCGAGGAAGGACAGTATCCCGGGGATCTCCAGCTCGACCGAGTTGTGGCCCTGGGAGACGTCGCCGACGGCGAAGATCGAGAACGGTGCGGGCGCCTGGGTGTCCCAGAGGGCCTCGGCGGCGGCCATCTTCATCGGCTGCTGCTCGAACATCACCTTGCCGAGGGTGTCGCCGCTGATCGCGGTGCCCAGGCCCGCGACCACCGCGATGGCCAGGCCGACCCGCAGCGAGGTGCGCATCGCGGCGGTCTTGCGCTTGTCGGGCTGCTTGCCCTGCTTGGCCCGCCACAGGTGGTAGCTGGCGATGCCGACCACGAAGGCGGCGCCGGTGAGGAAGGCCGCGGTGAGGGTGTGGAAGACCTGGACCAGCGTGGTGTTCTGGAACAGCACCCGCCCGATGTCGGTGAGTTGGGCCTTGCCGGTGGCCGGGTTGATCCGGTAGCCGACGGGGTGCTGCATCCAGGAGTTGGCGGCCAGGATGAAGTACGCGGAGAGCGCGGTGCCGATCGCCACCAGCCAGATGCAGGCCAGGTGGATCTTCTTCGGCAGCCGGTCCCAGCCGAAGATCCACAGGCCGATGAAGGTGGACTCGAAGAAGAAGGCGATCAGCGCCTCCATCGCCAGCGGGGCGCCGAACACGTCGCCGACGAAGCGGGAGTAGTCGGACCAGTTCATGCCGAACTGGAACTCCTGGACGATGCCGGTGACCACGCCCATCGCGATGTTGATCAGGAAGAGCTTGCCCCAGAACTTGGTGGCGTGGAAGTACTTCTCCTTGCCCGTGCGCACCCAGGCCGTCTGCAGTCCGGCGACGATCGACGCCAGGCTGATGGTGAGCGGGACGAAGAGGAAGTGGTAGACGGTGGTGATGCCGAACTGCCATCGCGCGATGGTCTCGTGAGCGACTGCTAGCTCCACTGCGCCCTCTCTCACTGGATTGCCACATACCGGACAAACGCATACGTAGCACGCGAACGCGCCGAAGTAGGCCAAGCTTGCCCGCTTGTGAACGTGAACACGTTCACAAGGTGAGTATCCATGATGCTTATCGGTGCGGTTGCACGGGGGTGGGTGTTTTCGGACAAGCCGATGATCTGATGCCCGTTCGGCCGTCACAAGCAGCACGCGGGCAGGCACGGTGGACCGAACGGCGCTTGACAGTTCGTCCCCGGTTGGGCGTCGGACCAGCTCAGCGCTGGTGCGGCAGCTCCACCCGGAAGGCCGCGCCGGCGCCCGGCGCGGTGCTCAGGGTCAGCTCGCCGCTGTGCGCCTCCACCAGTGCGGTGGCGATGGCCAGGCCGAGACCCGCTCCCCCGCCGTCCTGGCGGCTGCGCGAGGCGTCCACCCGGTAGAACCGTTCGAACACCAGGGCGGCCTGATCGTCCGTCATGCCGGGACCCTGGTCGGCCACTTCGAGCAGGCAGGCGCCGCCGGAGCGGCCCACCCCGATCCGCACCGCGGTGCCCGGCGGGGTGTGCTTGACCGCGTTGCCGACCAGGTTGGTCACCACCTGGCGCAGCCGGGCCTCGTCGCCGAGCACCGGGGCGGGCTGCGGGGCGCCGGCGCCGCCCGGGCCGGTCAGCGCGACCGGGCGGCCGGGGTCGAGCGCGGTCAGGTCGTGCAGCGCGTCGGCGGCCAGCGTGCGCAGGTCCATCGGCGCGAGGTCGAGCGGGCGCTCCTCGTCGAGGCGGGCCAGCGTCAGCAGGTCCTCGACCAGGCCGCCCATCCGGACCGCCTCCGACTCGATCCGGTCCATCGCCCGGTCCACGTCCTGCAGCGCGCCCATCCGGTGCAGTTCGGCGAAGCCGCGGATGCCGGCCAGCGGGGTGCGCAGCTCGTGCGAGGCGTCGGCGACGAAGCGGCGCATCCGGGCCTCGGAGGCGGCCCGGGCCGCGAAGGCGGTCTCGATCTGCGCGAGCATCCCGTTCAGCGCGGTGGACAGCCGGCCCACCTCGGTGCGGGCCGGCAGCTCGGGCATCCGGTGGGACAGCTCGCCGGCCGCGATCCGCTCGGCGCCGAGCTCCAGCTGCCGCAGCGGGCGCAGCCCGGCGCGCACCGCCAGCGCGCCGAGGCCGGCCAGACCGACCAGCAGCGCACCGCCGATGGTGAGGAAGGTGGTGCGCAGGTGGTTGGTGGTCGCCCGGACGTCATCCAGCGGGACGGCGACCTCGACGAACGCGGGGGAGGTGAAGTCCCCGGCGGTGGAGCGCTGCAGCGGCAGCACCAGCGAGCGCCACTCGCTGTTCCTGGGTACCTCGGTGGTGAACGGGGTGCCCTTGCGCTTGGTGAGGGCGGCCGCGGAGAGCTGCGGCAGCTGCGGGGCCGGGTCGGACTCGGCGAGCGGCTGCCGGACGACGCTGAGCACCGAGCCGTCCGCCGCCAGGTAGCGGACCAGGTACTCGCTGGGCAGGATCTGCCCGGCCCGCCGGTTGACCTGCTGCGGGCTGAACACCGAGACCGGGGCCTGCTGGCGGGACGGGGCGCGGCGGGAGAGCGGTTCGGCGAAGCGCTGCAGCTGCTGGTCGGCGCGCTCCACCAGCTGGCCGCGGACCGTGCCCAGCACCAGGGTGTCGCTCACCACCAGGCCGGTGGTGACCAGCAGCAGCGCCAGCACCAGCAGCCGCACGCGCAGCGAGAAGCGGGCCATCTCAGCCGTTCGGCGGGCGGCGCAGCGCGTAGCCGATGCCGCGCACCGTGTGGATCAGCTTCGGGCCGTGCGCCGGACCGGAGTCGAGCTTGCGGCGCAGGTAGGAGATGTACGACTCGACGATGGAGAGGTCGCCGCCGAAGTCGTAGGCCCACACGTGGTCGAGGATCTGCGCCTTGGAGACCACCCGGCCGACGTTGGCCATCAGGTAGTGCAGCAGCTTGAACTCGGTGGGGGAGAGCGAGACCGGGACGCCGCCGCGGGTGACCTCGTGCGCGGTGGGGTCCAGGGTGAGGTCGGCGACCACCAGGCGGCCGTCGTCGGCGGGGCCGCCGGCCCGGCGGAGGATCGCCCGGATCCGGGCGATCAGCTCCTCCAGGCTGAACGGCTTGGTGACGTAGTCGTCCGCGCCGACCGCCAGGCCCTGCACCTTGTCACCGGTACCGTCCTTCGCGGTGAGGAACAGCACCGGGACGTGCTCGGGGCTCTGCGGCCACTGGGTCTGGTCGCGCAGCCGCTGGACGACGGTGAAGCCGTCCAGGTCGGGCAGCATCACGTCGAGCACCACCAGGTCGGGGCGCTCGGCCGCGACCGCGTCCAGCGCCTCCTGGCCGGTGGCGGCCGAGGCGACCCGGAAGCCGGAGAACCGCAGGCTCGCGGAGAGCAGCTCGCGGATGTTCGGCTCGTCGTCGACCACCAGCAGGAAGGGTTCCCCGGCCGCGGAGTTCACCTGGGCCGGGGCCGACTGCACTGTGCTTGACACGGTTGATCCGCCTCCGGGTCGGACGATGGGTCTCCTGTGGACCTTAGCCCGGGCAGGCTACGCACCGTGGATGAAGATTGGATGAGTCATCCATTCGTGCCCGAACCGGTACCGGTTCCGGTTCCCGTTCCGGTGCCCCGGTTGCCGCCGCCGAAACCGCCGAACCCGCCGGCCGCGCCCTCGGAGAGCTGGCTCGCCGCGTACGAGCCGTCCGCGCCCTTGGTGCCGACCACGGTGACGCTCTGGCCGGGCTGCAGGTCGGTGACCTTGCCGTCCTTGTTCATGGTGACCTTGGTCGAGTCGCCGGTGGTGACCTTGATGGTGTTGCCGTTGGCGTCGGTCAGGTAGACGGTGTTGCCGTCCACCGACTTGACGGTGCCCCGGGCGAAGCCGCCGCCGGCCGCGCCGCCGGGGAAGCCCTGGCCGGTGCCGCCGTTCTGGCCGCCGCGGCGGGAGCCGTTCTGGCCGTAGCCGGGGAACTGGCCGTTGCCGCCACCCGCGGTGGCGCGGGTGTTGGTGGCCGTCGTGCCGTTGTCCTTCTGGTACCAGACACCGCCCGAGAAACCCAGCACCGCTATGACGCAGCCCGCCAGCGCCAGGGTGGGCCAGGGGAGCTTGCGGCGCGGCGGCGCGGCCAGCTCGGCGGTGACGTCGCGGGCGTCCGGCGCGGTGGCCAGCAGCTCCTGGTCGTCCGACATGGGGGTCTCCTTATTCGTGCCGCAGGGCGTCGATGGGGCGCAGCGAGGCGGCCCGGTTGGCGGGGTAGCTGCCGAAGAACAGTCCGATGGCGACGGCGATGCCGAAGGCGCCGAGCACCGACTCGGGGATCACCACCGGCTTGATGCCGACCACCGAGAAGTGCGAGCCGATGATCCCGGCGAGCACGCCGAGGCCGGCGCCGATCACCGAGAGCAGGGTGGACTCGGCGAGGAACTGGCCGAGGATGACCGCGCGGGGCGCGCCGAGCGCCTTGCGGATGCCGATCTCCTTGGTCCGCTCGGTGACGGTGACCAGCATGATGTTGGTGATGCCGATGCCGCCGACCAGCAGCGAGATCGCGGCGACCGCGCCGAGCAGCACCGTGAACGTCTTGGTGGTGGACTCGCGGGCGGACAGCAGCGAGGTCTGGTTGCTGATCCGGAAGTCGACCTTGGTGGCGTCCTTGATGGCGTGGGTGCCCATCAGGATCCGGGTGATGTCGGCCTGCGCCTCGGTGGTGGACTCCGCGGAGGAGGCCTGCACCAGGATCTGGTTGACCGAGCCGAAGCCGGTGAAGGCGTTCTGCACGGTCGGCAGCGGCGCGATCACCACGTCGTCGGGGTCGTTGAACCCGGTGGAGCCCTTGGTGGTGAGCACGCCGACCACGGTGAACGGGGTGCCGCCGATGGTGATCTTCTTGCCGATCGGGTCCTCGGTGTCGAACAGCTGCTTGGCGGTGGTCGAGCCGAGCACCGCCACCTTTCGGGAGTTCAGCACGTCGTCGGCGGAGAAGTAGTCGCCCTTGGCGACCTTCTGGTTGGCGGTCTCGAAGTACGCCGGGTAGGTGCCGACGATCTGCCCGGGCTGGTACGAGATGTTCCCGTACAGCGCGGTGCCGGTGGTGGTGACCACCGGGGCGACCGACTTGATCGACGGGGTGTCGGTGGCCGAGGCGAGCGCCTTGGCGTCTTCCACGGTGAGCTTCTTGGCGGCGGTGGCGGCGCCGCGGGAGGCGGAGGAGGAGACGGTCAGCGAGTTGGTGCCGAGCGAGGTGATCGACTCCTTCACCGCCACCGAGGAGCCGTTGCCGACGGCGAGCAGCAGGATCACCGAGGCCACGCCGATCAGCACGCCGAGCATGGTCAGCCCGGAGCGGACCTTGTTGGCGGCGAGGCCGCCGACCGCGAAGCGGAGCATCTGCCAGGCGATCACGCGAGCACCTCCGCGGCCAGGGCGGGCGGCGGGCCGTCGACCGGCGCCTGCCGCACGTCGCTGATGATCGCGCCGTCGACCAGGCGGATGACCCGCTTGGCGTGCCGGGCGACCTCGTCCTCGTGGGTGATCATCACCACGGTGCGGCCGAGCACGTTGAGGCGGTCGATGATGCCGAGCACCTCCTCGGTGGAGTGGCTGTCCAGGTTGCCGGTGGGCTCGTCGGCGAGCAGCATCGCGGGCGCGGTGACCAGGGCGCGGGCCACCGCGACGCGCTGCTGCTGGCCGCCGGAGAGCTGGTTGGGCTTGTGTCCGGCGCGGTCGGCGAGGCCGACCAGGCCGAGCGCGGCGAGCGCCCGGCGGCGCCGCTCGGCGGCGCGCACCCCGGCGTAGGCCAGCGGCAGTTCGACCTGGGCGAGCGCGGTGGTGCGCGGCACCAGGTTGAAGGACTGGAAGACGAAGCCGATCTTGCGGTTGCGCACCAGTGCCAGCTGGCCCTCGTCGAGGTGGCCGACGTCGATGCCGTCCAGCAGGTAGCGCCCGGCGGTGGGCACGTCCAGGCAGCCGAGGATGTTCATCAGGGTGGACTTGCCGGAGCCGGAGGAGCCCATCACCGCGACGAAGTCGCCCTCGTCGATGTCCAGGTCCACGCCGAGCGGCGTGCCGTCCTGGCCGGCCGGTCCGCGCAGGGCGTGCACCACGGCGTCGCCGTGGCCGTACGACTTGGTGACCCGGCGGATCTGGATCACCGGGGGCTTGGCGGTGCCCATCAGCGGGAGCCTCCGGCCGCGCCGCCGCCGCTGCGGGTGCCGCCGCCGCCGAAGCCGCCGCCCGTCCCGCCGAGGCCGCCCGCGCCGCCGTTCAGGCCGGGGAAGTTGCCGGACGGGAAGCCGTTGCCGGTGCCGGCGGTGGTGGAGGTCAGCTCGACCTTCTCGCCCTCCGTCAGGCCGTCGGTGACCTGCACGGTGCTGTCGCCCTCGACGCCGACGGCGACCTGCACGCGCTCGGTGGTGCCGTCGTCGTGGACCACGGTGGCGGTGCGCGTGGCGCCGGTGCCCTGCAGGGCGGCGGCGGGCAGCGACAGGGCGTTGTCGGCCTCGCCGGTGGTCACCGCGATGGTGGCGCTCAGGCCGGTGCGCAGGGTGGAGGTGTCGCCGGTGATCTGCAGCGTCGCGCCGTACTGCACGGCGCCGTTGCTGGAGCTGGAGGGCAGCGAGGAGACCGACAGCACGGTGGCGTTGAGCTTGGTGTCGGACTGCGCGTTGAGGGTGACGGTGGCAGCCTGGCCCTTCTTCAGCTTCAGCGAGTCCAGCTCCGAGAAGGAGGCGTTGACCTGCATCCCGGTCGGGTTGGTCAGCACGATGAAGCCGGACAGCCCGGTGCTGCTGGAACTCCCCGTGCTGGTACCGGTCTTGCTGCTGCCGGACGAGCCGCCGGAGGAGCCGGAGGAGGAGCCGGACGAGCCGCCGGAGACGGTCTCGCCGACCTTGCCGGAGATCGAGGCCACGGTGCCGTCGGTGAGCGCGGTCAGCGTGGTGCCGGCCAGCGCCGCCTTGGCGTTGGTCAGCGAGGTCTCGGCGCTGTCGACCTGCTGCTGGGCCTGGGCGACCTGCGCCTGGTCGACCTTCACCGTGGTGGTGGTGCTCGGCTGCGGGGTGGGGGTCGCGCCGGCGCCCGCACCGCCCGTGGACCCGCTGCGGCTCGAACCGCCGCTGCCGGAGCCGGAGTTGCCGGTCGAGCTGCCGGGCACGGTGGTGGTCACCGTCTCGCCCGCCTCGGCCTTGGTGAGGTTGGCCTCGGCGGTGTTCAGCGCGGACTGCGCCGCGTCCACCTGCTGTTGGGCGGCGGTGGTGTCGACCGTGGCCAGCACCTGTCCCTTGGTCACCGTGTCGCCGACCGCCACCTTGATCGCGGTGACCTTGCCACCGGTGGTGAAGTCCTGACCCGCGTCGGAGGGCGAGGTGAGCGTGCCGGATCCGGACACGGTGGCCAGGACCGTGCCCTTGGCGACCGTGGCGGTCCGGACCCTGGAGGTGGTGGCGGCCTTGCTGGTCCCGCTGTCCAGGGTGGTGTACGCCAGCGCGGCCCCGCCCAGCAGGGCCACGCCGAGCGCGGAGTTGACGAGGACGGCACCACGCCGTCGCGGAAGTACCTTCATGGCGGACAGCTTCGCCGGGTTCCTTTGCGCCGCCCTGTGCGGATCCTGGACGCCCGCTGGCAGCAGCGATCCGGACATATCCCCGCAAACATCCCGCCCGGACCCCACCGCCCTACCGGCCGACCACCAGCCCTTGACCGCCCTCCCAGAAACCTCCCAGCGAAGTCCCGTCCCCGGTTCACCCGCACCCGGGCGGGCGCGCACTCCGGGAAACGCCGCGCCGGGACGCGCAACCAGCGTGCGCGCCCCGGCGGGTGACGGTCGATCAGGTGGCGGAGGGGGTCAGAGCTCCTTGCGGAAGGCCTCGGCCGCGGCCAGGAAGAGGTCGTTGCCGCGCTCCTCGCCGATCGAGACCCGGACGCCCTCGCCGGGGAAGGGGCGGACCACCACGCCGGCCTCGGCGCAGGCGGCGGCGAAGTCGAGGGTCCGCTCGCCCAGGCGCAACCAGACGAAGTTGGCCTCGGAGTCGACCACGGTCCAGCCCTGGGCGCGCAGCGCGGCGGTGACCCTGGTGCGCTCGCCGACCAGCGACTCGACCCGCTCCAGCAGGGCGTCCTCGGCGCGCAGCGAGGCGACCGCGGCGTCCTGGGCGAGCTGGCTGACGCCGAACGGCACGGCGGTCTTGCGCAGCGCGGTGGCGACCTGCTCGTGGGCGACGGCGAAGCCGACCCGCAGGCCGGCCAGGCCGTAGGCCTTGGAGAAGGTGCGCAGCACGCAGACGTTGGGGCGGTCGCGGTAGAGCTCGATGCCGTCGGGGACGTCGGCGTCGCGGATGAACTCGCGGTAGGCCTCGTCGAGCACGACCAGGATGTGCGCGGGGACGGCGTCCAGGAAGCGGACCAGGTCCTCGCGGTGGATGGCCGCGCCGGTGGGGTTGTTCGGGTTGCAGACGAAGATCAGCCGGGTGCGGTCGGTGATCGCGGCGAGCATCGCGTCCAGGTCGTGGGCCTCGTCCGCGGTGAGCGGGACGGGCACGGGGGTGGCCCCGGCGACCTGGGTGATGATCGGGTAGGCCTCGAACGAGCGCCAGGCGAAGATCACCTCGTCGCCCTCGCCGGCGGTGGAGAGCACCAGCGACTGGGCCACGCCGACCGAGCCGGTGCCGGTGGCGACGTGCTCGGCCGGGACGCCGAAGCGCTGGGCGAGTTCGGCGGTGAGGCCGGTGACCGCCATGTCCGGGTACCGGTTGAACGATCCGGCGGCGGCGACCGCGGCCTCCAGCACGCCGGGCAGCGGCGGGTAGGGGTTCTCGTTGGAGGACAGCTTGAACGAGTCGGCACTGGCGGGCTTGCCGGGCTTGTAGGTGGGGATGCCGTCCAGGGTCGGCCGCAGCCGGGGCCCCTGCTCGCGCTCAACCACGGGGTTCTCCGTTTCTCTTTCCTCGGCGGTGGTGCCGTTGCGCCCCGGTCGGGTGCCGTGAACGATACCGACCGCCCTCACCCGTGAGGGTGAGATGCTCGTCCGGGTTACGGGTGCAGATCAGCCATTCTGCCGGGTTCCTTTGGCACATGTCAGAGGTATCGGAGCGGGAAAACCGCAGCTATCGAAGGGTGCCCGCCGGAGCCGGTCGCGGAGAAACGTATCTTCTGCGACCTGTAGCGAACCGGTCACGGAACGCCGTCATGCGCCATACGATCGGTCCGCCATGACAGCAGCAGCCAACCAGAACGGTCGGCGAGCCATCGCCTCACGGCGTCTGGAGCGGGCCGGCATCCGGGACGTCGCAGCCGCCGCCGGAGTGTCCATCACCACGGTCTCGGACGCCCTGAACGGCAAGGGCCGCCTGCCAGACGAGACCCGAAGCCGGGTGCGCGAGGTCGCCGAGCGCCTCGGCTACCGCCCGTCCGCCGCCGCCCGGACCTTACGCACCGGGCGGTCCGGCCTGATCGGCCTGACCGTCACCACCTACGGCGAAGAGCCCTTCACCTTCACCGAGTTCGCGTACTTCGCCGAGATGGCGCGGGCCGCCACCAGCGCCGCGCTGGGCCGCGGCTACGCGCTGGTGGTGCTGCCCGCGTCCTCCCGGCACGACGTGTGGAGCAACATCGCGCTCGACGGCACGGTGGTGATCGACCCGCCCGACCAGGACCCGCTGGTCACCGAGCTCTACCGGTCCGGGGTACCGGTGGTCAGCGACGGCAAACCGGGCAACTGCCCGGTCACCGCCTGGGTCGACAACGACCACGAGGCGGCCGTGCTGAACATCCTGGAGCACCTCAGCGAGGCCGGCGCCCGCCGGATCGGCCTGCTGACCGGCACCTCCACCGACACCTACACCCGGCTCTCCACCGAGGCCTACCTCGGCTGGTGCGCCCGGGTCGGGCAGGAGCCGGTCTACGAGGCGTACCCGGCGCACGACCCGGCCGCCGGGGCGGTGGCCGCCGACCGGCTGCTGGCCCGGCCGGACCGGCCGGACGCGGTGTACGGGCTGTTCGACCCGAACGGCACCGACCTGCTGGCCGCCGCCCGGCGCTACGGGCTGCGGGTGCCGGACGACCTACTGCTGGTCTGCTGCAGCGAGTCCGACGTCTACGCCAACACCGAACCCCCGATCACCACGCTGTCGTTGAAGCCCCGGCGGATCGGCACCACGGTGGTCAACCTGCTGATCGACGCCATCGAGGGAGTCGAGGCGGGCTCCCCGGCCGGCACCGGGCGGCTGTTCCCGCCGCGCTACCGGACCGCCGGGACCGGGCCGCCGCCCGGCACCCTGATGCCCACCGAGCTGATCGTCCGGGCCTCCTCGCAGCGCCGCAGTCCGCGCACCACGGTCAGCCCGCCGCGCCCGCCCGGCGAGGTGTGACCCGCCCGCCGCCCGCTCCGCCACTGGTCTGGACCATCCCAGACCGGGGCAGACCGGGCGGCCGGCGGACCGGCTGACGGCCCGACGGAACGGATTACCGACCAGGTGAGGACGGCGGGAGAGTGCGCTTTCTATGATGGGCGAATGACACCCGAGGACCTCTTCCGCGAGCCCGAGCACCAGCACTCGGTACCCCGCCCCCACCAGGACCTCGACGTGCTCCCGCAGGGCTCGTACTTCGAGCCGGCCGAGCCGGCCGGCTACCCGTACGAGGAGACCCACAGCACCTACGGCGGCGCCCGCTACCTCGAACAGCACTGGGCCCCCGCCCAGGCCCAGTTCATCGAGCCGGCCGGGCACGTCCCCGGGCACTACGCGCCCACCGGGGCGGCCCCGCACGAGGACCCGCCGACCATCGAACTCGGCCCGCCCATCCCCGAGATGGCCCCCGAGGTGCACTTCCCCTACCCGCAGCCCGAGCCCGGCGAGGGCCCCGGCCCGCTGTTCGTCATCGGCGACGTGCACGGCTACCTCGACGAGCTGCTCGCCGCGCTCCACCAGCAGGGCCTGATCGACGCCGACGGCCACTGGTCGGCCGGCCGCTCCCGGGTCTGGTTCCTCGGCGACTTCACCGACCGCGGCCCCGACGGCATCGGCGTGATCGACCTGGTGATGCAGCTCGCCGCCGAGGCCGCCGCCGCCGGCGGCTACTGCCGCGCCCTGATGGGCAATCACGAACTGCTCTTCCTCGGCGCCGCCCGCTACGGCGACGAACCGGTGCAGTCCACCGCCGGCACCGCCTCCTTCCTCGCCGCCTGGCGCCTCAACGGCGGCCAGCAGCACGACCTGGAGCGCCTGCAGCCGCACCACGTCAGCTGGCTGTCCCGGCTGCCCGCGATGGGCCTGGAGGACGGCCACCTGCTGCTGCACTCCGACACCACCGCGTACCTCGAGTACGGCGAGACCATCGCCGACGTCAACGACGCCGTGCACACCCTGCTCGCCGACGAGGGCATCGACGAGTGGTGGGACGCCTTCCGCAAGTTCACCAAGCGCTTCGCCTTCCGCGGCCAGTCCGGCGTGATGGCCGCGCAGGAGCTGCTCGCCATGTTCGGCGGCTACCGGGTGGTGCACGGCCACAGCCCGATCCCGTACCTGACCGGCGACCATCCGGAGGACGGCACCGCGCCGCACGTCCCCGGCCCCTACATCTACGCCGACGAGCTGGCCATCGCGATGGACGGCGGCGTGACCATGGAAGGCCGCCTGCTGGTCGCCCGGCTGCCGCTGAACTGACACCCCGGCCGCGACCGGCGCACTGAACAACTGAGCGGCGCTGCAAGGGGACTGAGCGCACTGAAGTTCCGGAAAGAGCCTGTCCGCGCGCTCCCGCACGCCCCTACGATCGAGGCTGCCGAGAACCCTCTCGTTGACCTCGCGGAACGGGGTACCCATGAGCAACGCCCCGCACCTGCTCGCCCAGGACCACCCGGACTTCTCGCGCATCCTGGACGAAGCACTGCGTGACGCATCCGTCCGGCAGGCGCTGAGCGCCCCCGGCCGGCACCTGAACGCCGAACAGCTGCACACCAAGGCCCTGGCGGAGGCCGACACCGTCGCCGCGCCCGCCGACCCCGAGTACCGCCACTACACCGCACTGCGGGCCGCCCTCGCCGAACGGGCCGCGCCCGCCGACGGGCCGCTCTCCCGGCCGCTGCGCAGCGACCAGGGCGCCGGGCTGTTCCCGGTGCTCACCGTGCTCACCCCGATCCTCGCCGGCGCGGCCGCCGTCATCCTGCTGCTGCTCGGCTACCTGCTGCGGGCCGCCGCCCCGGGCCTGGCGCTCGGGCGCAGCGTGGTCACCGCCGGCTGGGCGGCCCTCGCGATCGGCGCCGCCGCGCTGCTGATCGGCGGCGCCGGACTGGTCCTCACCGCGCTGCGCGACGGCTCCGCCACCCCCGGCGGCACCGACCCGCACCTGCACGCCGACCTCGCCGAGGCGCGGGCCGCCTGGCACACCGCGCTGCGCGAGCGCGCCGTCCTGCCCTGGCTGCACGCCAACCTCACAGGCGAACCGGCGATCGCCAGGCTGCCCGCCGCCCGGCCCGAACCGCCCGAGCTGCTCAGCCCCGGCTACAGCCCGGCCGCCTACTCCAGCCCCGGCTTCACCAGCCCCGGCGCGGAGGGCCTCACCGACGCCGAGGGCCGGGGCCCCCGCGGCGGGCCCGGGTACACCTCCCCGGACTTCACCAGCCCCGGCCCCGAGGGCCTCACCGACGCCCAGGGCAACCCGCGCCGCGCCGAGTTCACCGGCCCCGGCTACACCCCGCCGGACTTCACCGGCCCGGACGAGACCTGACGGACCCTCACCCGCCGTTCCCCCAGCGCCAGCGCCAGCGGCACGCCCGCCGCGCAGGCCACCGCACAGCCCGTCCACACCAGCGTGTACGCGCCCTCGGTGGGCACCCCGGCCCGCAGCACCAGGGCGTTCAGCACGGCCGCCGCGACCGCCCCCGCCGCGGCACCCGCCAGCGACTTCAGGGTGTTGTAGACGCCGGTTCCGATCCCGGTCTGGTCGGCCGGGAGCCGCCGCATCAGCAGCGCCGGCAGCAGGCTCAGCCCCAGGCCGCCGCCGAACCCGGCCAGCGCACCGCCCAGCACGAACTGCCACGCCGCGGCGTGCCCCAGCGCGATCACCGCGTACCCGGTGGTGCACAGCGCGAAGGCCAACCCCAGTACCCGGGGCACGTCCTGACGGGCCGCCAGCCGGTGTGCGGTGAGCGCGCCCGCCGTGGCCGCCGCCGTCTGCGGCAGCACCAGCAGCCCCAGCACCAGCGGCACCGCACCGAGCCCGTACCCGGTCTCGGCGGGCTTGGCCGCCTGGTACGCCAGCGTCGGCCCCTGCGCCCCGTACAGCGCGCAGCCCAGCAGGAAGCTCAGCCCGAACACCGGCGCGGTGGCCCGCCGGGCCAGTAGCCGGACGTCCACCATCGGCTGGTCCGTCCCCAACTCCCGCACCACGAACACCACCAGCAGCAGCACGCCGCCCAGCAGCAGCCCCGCGACGGCCGTGCCCGGCAGCACGGCGCTGCCGGCCAGGCCCGCCAGCAGCAGGGTCAGGCCCAGCGAGAGCAGCGCGGCGCCCGCCCAGTCGATCCGGCCGCGCGCCCGGGTCCGGGACTCCGGGACCAGCCGCCACACCACCGGCAACGCCAGCAGCGGCAGCGCCGCCAGCGCCCACAGCAGCGGCCGGGTCGCCGACGGCGCCGAGCCCAGCCCGCCGACCGCCAGTGCGCCCAGCGTCGAACCCACCGTCAGCGAGCCCACCAGCGGCCCCACCGCGCGGCCGCCGCGCTCCTCGCCCAGGTTGTCCCGCAGGATCGCGAACTCCAACGGCAGCCAGCAGGCCAGGAACCCGGCCAGCGCCCGGCCCAGCAGCAGCGTCGTCAGGTCCCCGGCCAGCGCCGTCACGACGAAGCCCAGCATGGTCAGCAGCACGGTGGCGCGCAGCAGGCGGCGGTGGCCGTACAGGTCGCCGAGCCGCGAGGTCAGCGGCACCGCCACGCCCGACACCAGGAACTCCACGCCCAGCGCCAGGCTCAGGTCGGACGCCCGCAGGCCCAGGTGCTCACCCACCCGCGGCAGCAGGATCGGGAACCCGCCCTGCAGCACGCCGCTGGCGAACTCCACCAGCACGAGCAGCGGGACGGCGGACGCGACGGCTCTGCCTGTGGCCGTGGCAGTGGTGTCGCTCTTCTCGGTGGCGTCGGTGGGGGAGTCGGCCGGGGTGGCGGGGGAGTCGGCCGGCGTGGCGGGGGTCATCGGCGGATCCACGGGGGTGCGGAGGGTGCCGCGGTCGGCGTCGCCGGCGCGGTCGGTGGGGGTGGCGGCAAGGATGACTAACCTGGAGGCCGAACCACCCGCCTCGCACGAATCCGCTCCAGCGGCTCTCCCGACGCAAGGATCAGCCATGATCGACGAGCTGGACCTGGCCCTGGTGGACGCCCTGCGGATGGACCCGCGCGCTCCCTGGTCCCGGCTGGCCGCCCCGCTGGGCGTCGACCCGGCCACACTGTCCCGCCGCTGGGCCCGCCTCACCGCCGACGGCGACGCCTGGGTGACCTGCTACCCCTCCGCCGACCGGATCGGCCGCGGCCTGTCCGCACTGATCGAGGTCGAGTGCACCGCCGACCGGGTCACCGAGGTCGCCGCGGAGCTCGGACGCCACCCGCAGACCGCCAGCATCGAACTGGTCACCGGCAACGCCGACCTGCTGCTCACCGTCGCCGCGCTCGACCACGCCGGGCTCACCGCCTACCTCCTCGACCGGGTCGGCACCGTCCCCGGCGTCCTGCGCACCCGCACCTCCCTGGTCGAACGCACCCTGGTCGAAGGCAGCCGCTTCACCAACGGCGCGCTGGACGCCGACCAGCGCCGCGCCCTCACCGTCTCGCCGCCACCCCCGCACCCGCTGCCGTCCCGCCGGATCGAGGAGGACCTCGCCCTCATCCAGGCCCTCGGCGCGGACGGCCGCATGCCCTACGCCGAACTCGCCGCCCGCACCGGCCTCCCCGCCTCCACCGTCCGCCGCCGACTCGCCGAACTCCGCGACTCCGGCCGCCTCGTGCTGCGCTGCGACGCCTCCCCCCGGGTCACCGGCCACCCCGTCGGCGCGATGCTCTGGCTCGACGTGCCGCCCACTCGCCTCCCCGAAGCCGCGCGCCGCCTCGCCGCGCTCCCCCAGACCCGCCTGTGCGCCGTCACGGTCGGCCCGGCCAACCTCGCCCTCTACCTGATCGCCCCCCAGATCCCCGACCTCCGCCGCATCGAGTCCGAACTCACCCGCCGCTTCCCCGAACTCCGCATCCTCAACCGCCAGATCACCCTCCGCACCCTCAAACTCGTCGGCCACCTCCTCACCCCGGACGGCCGCGCCACGGACTACGTCCCGATCGAACCGCGAGCCTGAGAGGCCCTCCGGGCCGAAAGGGGCCCGGGGAACGGCGGGAGTGCGTGGCGGTGTGGTCTCAAGGGCGCGGTGGCGTCTGGGGGCTTCGGGGTTCCGGAGACCTCCATACGCCAAGACCTTGCAGCGCCCTGTGACCCCGACCGCCACGCACTCCCGCCGTTCCCCGGGCCCCTAGCGACTCCTGGCGGCTCCTAGCGGCTCCTCCCGAGCGCCAACGCCGCGAGCACCGCACTGGCGTCGCCCAGCACCCCGTCATCGAACTCCGCCTCCGCCGAGTGGTTGTACGGCGCCGTGAACGGGTCCTTCTCCGGCGGGCAGGCGCCGAACATCACGTACGCCGCAGGAACGTGCTCCGCCAGCACCCCAAAGTCCTCCGACCCGGCCACCGGTCGCGGCATCTCGATGTACCGCTCCGCCCCCAGCACCTGACGCACCGTCCGCTCCGCGTACGCCGCCTCCACCGGATCGTTGACCGTCACCGGGTAGCCGGGCTCGATCTCCGCCTCGACCTCGCAGCCGTGTGCCTCCCCCACGCCGCGCACCACCCGCAGGCCCTCCGTCAGCACGCGTTCGCGTGCCTCCGGCGAGAACGAGCGGATCGTCGCCCCGAACTCCGCCTCGTCCGGGATCACGTTCTCGGCCGTACCGGCGTGGAAGGTGCCGACCGTGAGGACGACCGGGTCGAAGGCGTCGAAGCGCCGGGTGACCATGGTCTGCAGGGCCAGCACCGCCTCGCACGCGGCCGGCACCGGATCGATCCCCAGGTGCGGGCTGGAGCCGTGGCCGCCGCGGCCTCGCACCACCACCCGCAGCGTGTCCGAGGCCGCCATGATCGGCCCGGGCCGCCCGGCCACGTAGCCGGCGGGCAGCAGCGAGGCGCCGACGTGCAGCGCGTACGCGGCGACCACGCGCTCCCCGGCGGCGTCCAGTACGCCCTCGTCGACCATCAGGGCCGCGCCGCCGCCGCCCTCCTCGCCGGGCTGGAACATGAAGACCACGCTGCCCGCGAGCTCCTCCCGCCGGGCGGCGAGGAGCCTGGCGGCGCCGATCAGCGCGGCGGTGTGCAGGTCGTGGCCGCAGGCGTGCATCGCGCCCGGCACCTCGGAGGCGTACGGCAGGCCGGTCGCCTCGGTGACCGGGAGCGCGTCGAGGTCGGCGCGGAGCAGGACGGCGGGGCCGGGGCGGGCGCCGCGCAGGACGGCGGTCACCGAGCTGAGGTGCTTGCCGACGGTGGTCTCCAGGCCGAGGCCGTCCAGGGCGGCGAGCACCTTGGCCTGGGTGCGGGGGAGGTCCAGGCCGATCTCGGGGTCGCGGTGCAGGGCCCGCCGGAGGGCGACCAGGTCGGGCTGCAGGGCGGCGGCGGCCTGGCGCAGCGGGGTGGGGTCGGGGTGAACGTCGGCCGACATGGGCGCGCCTCCTGGGTGGACGGGGGTGGGCGAAACGTTCGCATCCTCACCCCGGTGCCGCCGTAGTACGCCCGCTCGCACGGATCGGCCGGAGTCGGTCCGGCCGCGCACGAATCGGTCAGGACGGGCCGAGGAGTGCGGCGGCGATGGCGCGGGCCTCGGCGGCGGGGGCGGTGGTGCCTTCGCGCAGGGCGGTGACGATGGCGCCGTCCATCAGCAGGACGAGGCGGCGGGAGAGTTCGGCGGCCTGGTCGCCGGGTCGGCCGTCGGCGGCGAGCAGGGCGGCGAGGTAGCCGGTGACCTTCTCCTTGTGCTCGGCGGCGACCCGGTGGGCGGGGCTGTCGGGGTCGGCGGTCTCGACCATGGTGTTGATGAAGGCGCAGCCGCGGAAGTCGGCGCGGGCGAAGCGTTCGGCGAGGGCGTCGAAGACGTTCAGGGGTTTGCCGCCGAGGGCGGTGACCCGCTCGGAGAGCCAGTCGCGCCAGTTCTGGTCGCGGCGGGCGAGGACCGCGACGACGAGGTCGTCCTTGCCGGCGAAGTGCCGGTAGAAGGAGGCACGGCCGACGCCGGAGTCGGCCAGGATCCGTTCCACGCCGACGGCGCGGATGCCCTCGGCGTAGAAGAGCTGCTCGGCGGTGTCGAGCAGGCGGGCGCGTGCGTGGGTGGCCATGTTCCTCAGGTTAGCGGGTAGTTGACGATTTCGGTACCGATCGGTACCGTCTCCCAGTCAGAACGGAACCGGTCGGTACCATCTGGAGGGGTCATGCCACGCCTGCCACTGCTCACGGACGACCCGGACGGCCTGCTGGAGCGCACCCGCGCCCGCCTCGGCCGGCTGCCCAACCTGCACGCCACCCTCGCCAACAGCCCTGCCGCACTGGGCGGTTACCTGGCTCTGCACGAGCACCTGGGGGCCGGCGCGCTGACCCCGCGGCTGCGCGAGCAGCTCGCCCTGCTGACCGCCCAGCACAACGAGTGCACCTACTGCGTGAGCGCCCACACGCTGCGCGGACGCCGCCTGCTCGGCCTCAGCGACGAGGAGTTGGCCCGCACCCGGCAGGCCGCCGACGACACCGACCCGCACGCCGACGCCGTCCTGCACCTCGCCGACCGCATCCTGCACACCCGCGGCCGGGTGACCGACGAGGAGCTCGCCACGGCCCGCGAAGCCGGTGTCACCGACGCCGAACTCGCCGAGATCACCGCCCACATCGCACTCAACACCCTGTCGAACTACTTCAACCACCTGGCGCAGCCCGTCCTCGACTTCCCGGAGGTCCCCGCATGAGCCCGCAGAGCCACCACGGCACCGTCGAACTCCGCCCCGGCTACACCGTCCTGGACGCCGACGGACACCCCGTCAGCACCGCCACCGACGTCCAGGTCACCCTGGAAGGCGGCTTCGCTCACCTCCGCTTCCCCGGCACCGACACCGTCCAGGTGGTCTCGGCCCCCGCCGTAGCCCGGATCACCTACCGCCCCTCGGGTACGGAGGACGCTGATCCGCCGTCATGATCGCTGGTGGGGGAGGCGTCGGGGATGGGCAAGCCGGGGATGAACGAGTCGGGGACGCCCTACCCGGCGCTGCACGGACTGCGCGGATTCGAACGCGGCCACTACCTGCTGACCGCCACGCTGTGCGGCATCGACCTGCTCTGCCTCTCCGCCACCTGGCTCCCCAGCCGCTCGCTCGTCCCGAAGCCCCTGGTGCTCGGCCTGTTCCTCGCCGTCTTCCCGGTCTTCATCGTCGGGCTCTTCCGCCTGATCGCCGCCCGCGTCAAGGCCAACCAGGTCCGCAGCTCCTTCGAACTGCCGCGCGTGCCGCGCCCCCTGCGGGCCGCGTACGCCCTGGCCATCGCCCTCATCGCCCTCGGCATCGCCACCGGCTCCGCGCACCAGGCCGACCTGAAGGAAACCGAACGCGTGCTGGCCGCGTTCCCCGCCCCCTTCTACACGATCACCAGCGCCCTCATCCTCACCACCGCCACCACCACCCGCCGCCTCTGATCGTCAGTCACTACAGTCCGCCCCCTCCGGGGGGACGGCCGGCTCGGCTGGTGGATCCAGGGTCATCGCTCGGCGCGGAGCATGACCACTCCGGCTGCGGTCATCCAGCCGAAAATCAGCCCCATCGGGACGATCATGGTCAGATTGAGCGGTGCCAGCCATCCGTTCTTCGCGATGACTGCGAAACTGATCGCGAAATTCAAGGCGGCCACCGGGAAGGCGGACTTCGCCAGCCATGTGGGAAAATCCGGCACCTGAAGGGTGGCGACCCCGGCTGCGATCATCATGAGGGCTGCGGGAAGTTCGGCGAACGGCCAGAAGAGGATGGACGTGATGAAGGTGTAGTGGACCATGGACGTGCTCATCGCCACGGGGTGCCCCAGGGCCCCGAGCAGGGTTGCCAGCCAGAGAACTGTCGATGCCGTGAAAGTGGAGACGGTAGCGACCGCACACGGTGTGATGAGTTGGGTGAAGACCGGGCGCGGTGAGGTCGTTCTCGATCGGATCATTTCCGTCAGGCCAACGACGAACCAGATCATCAGAAGAAATGCAAGGGCATTTCCGAAGCAGCCGATGACGACTCGTGGAGCGTTGTTCACCATGAACGAGACGATTTCCGACGGAGGCTCGTCCCAGACGGGGAATACGTGGGGGAAGCTCCCCGCGATGATGAGCACGATGAACCCGGCGGGAAGTTGTACGATTCCCGCCCACGCGGCGTATTTGATATCCCCGCTCTGGGACTTGGACCGGGGCTGGGACATCGATACCTCCCGGGGCGGTGGCGTCTCCTTCATTGCGTGTCCCCGGCTGCCGCGGATTCGGTGTGGTGGTCCGGGCCGAGTTGGCCGATGGTCCAGCCGCGCGGATAGCTGCGGGGTTTTCGGACGTAGGGCCGGGAGTCCGGCCGCGGGGGCGTGAGGCGGATCAGTCGGCCCCGGGCGCGAAGCGCGCGGCGGACGAGGGCGCCGAACCAGGCGGGCAGGGGCGGCTGGTCGAGGATGCCCCGGATGTTCTCGGGAATCATCGACGTGATGGCCTTGGTCGCGATCGTGCGCGTGCCGGGTGGGCACAGCGCGGCGATGATCCGCATGGCGTGCGCGACCATGGCGCCGTTCGCGTAGTGCCACGTGCCGCGTTCCTGGATGTCGCGTTCCAGCCACGTCTTGAACTCGTCGTACGAGGACGGGATGTCCTTGATGCCCATGAGTTCGCCGAGCCTGCGGTGGGCCAGGGCGATGGCGCGTTGCTCGTGGTCGGACAGGGGGCGCCAGCCGTACTGGTTGATCCAGTCGATCGCGGCGACGACGTGGCCGGCGAGGATGTGCAGGTAGTCCTCGTTGGAGATGGTGTAGCGGCCGTGGATCTTGTTGAGCGCGCGTACGGCTTCCCTGCCGTGGGCGGAGTCGAGTCCGTCCCGATGGGCTTCGAAGGGAAAGAGCATGGTGTCGTCGTAGCGCTTCATGCCGCGGTGGGCGAACTCCCCGGTGCCGGCCAGGGTGTGGGTGATGCTGGGTATGACGAAGTCGGTGACCAGCGCGAAGGACCATCCGGTGTGGTAGTCCCAGGGGAACTCGTATCGGGTGACCAGCTTGAAGATTTCGTCGTAGTCACGCTCGGGATCCAGGGTCTGGATGTAGTGCAGCCTGCTGTAGCGGCCCATTGGTCGGTAACTGTCCTCTCCTCGGCCTTTGGCGAATGCTGCCCTGGAGCGCGAAGGTTTCGTCGACCGGATCGCCCGGAAACCCATCCGGCGTGACCGGAACGAGGACCGCGAATCCCGGGTCGTTGATTTCATTGACGGGTGGTCGGACGTCATGGCCGGCCTGGAGCGCCAGGCCGGGACGGCGCAATAACGGCCGTGGAATCCGGTGATCAGTCGTCAGGTCGCCCGGGCGATCTCAACGACGCGGCGGTGGTAATGACCGCCACGGTGAAGAGGGTCGGGTACCGGCGGCGCGGGGGTGCAGAACTGGTCGAGGAGCTGTCCACCGGGCCACACCCGGAACATCGTTGGGGATGCTCCTTTGGCTGTCAAGCAGCAGGGGTGAGGTTGGTCCGAGTGACCTGTTCCGTTGGTGTGCCTGGTCGGGCACGGTGCGCCGGCGATGTCCTCGGGAGGTGAACCGCCTGCCGTGATGCCCCGTTATGAATGGGCGGGGCCGGAAAACTTGAGGATTTCTCGGCCCCGCCATCGACCATGGGGGGGCCGGGCAGGCCGTTCCGCCGTCCGTGGATGCCCAGGGAGAAAGCAGGCAGGATGAAACTGCTGGCAAAGTCCGCCGTCGCGAGGTCGGGTGTGGTGCCGCTGGCGCCAGGCGGCCTTCCACTGGTCGGGCATCTCATACCACTTGCCCGGAGGCGGTTGGACTACCTTCTGGAACTGCGCGGGCTCGGCGATCTCGTACGCATCAGGGTCGGCTCGTCGGACTTCTACGTGGTCAACTCGCCGCAACTGCTGAACCAGGTCCTGGTGACGCGGGCCGACTCGTTCGACCGCGGCCGTGTCTTCGCGAAGGCGAGGGCTTTCGCCGGCTACGGCATCGCCACGTCGGACGGGGCCTACCACCTGAAGCAGCGTCGCATGATGATGCCGGCGTTCCATGTGGCGAGGCTTCGCGAATACGCCGAGGCCATGGTGGAGGAATCCACCCGGCTGACCGGGCGCTGGCAGGCCGGCCAACGGGTCGATCTGGACCGGGCCATGCACAGGCTCCTGTGCGCGATCACCGCGCGGACGCTCTTCCGCCAGGGCCTGTCGGAGGAGGCCGCGGCGGAGGTGTCGAAGCACCTCGACACGCTCCTCAAGGGGGTGCTCTGGCACACCATCGCACCTGACCTGCTGGGATCTCTTCCCACACCGGGCAACCGCCGGTTCGACCGGGCGGGCACGGAACTCCGCGAGCTCGTGACCGATTTCGTGCAGGCGTACCTGGCCGACCCGACGGACCGCGGGGACCTGCTGTCGATGCTCGTCGCGGCACGCGACGACGGGACCGATCAGGGCATGACCAGCGAGCAGTTGCTCGACGAGGTGCTGACCATCTTCTTCTCCGGCATGGAGACCTCTGCCACCACCCTGAGCTGGCTGTTCCACGAACTCGGCAGGAACCCCGAGCTGTACGAGCGACTGACCGACGAGGTCGACTCCGTGCTGCAGGGCCGGAACGCGGGTTTCGACGAGCTGCCGCAGCTCGTGTTCACCCGGCGCCTCGTCACCGAGGCACTGCGCCTGTACACACCGCCGTGGATCCTCATGCGGACGTCGAACACCGAGGTCGACCTGGGCGGGGCGCAACTCCCCGCGGGCACCAACCTCGTTTACAGCCTGACGGCCATGCACCGCGACCCGGCCCTGTACGCGCAACCCGATCGCTTCGATCCCGACAGGTGGGCGGACCCCGAACTCAAGGCGCCGTACATGCCCTTCGGCGGTGGTCGCCACAAGTGCATCGGCGACCACTTCGCGATGACCGAGATGGTCATCGTGGTGGCGACCATCGTGGCGCGCTGGCGGCTCGTACCCGTCCCCGGCGTGGAGGTGCGGGAGATCGCCCACGGGACTCTCCGGCCCAGCAGCCTGCCGATGACGGTGCAGCCCAGGAGCTAGCGCCGGCCGCGCCGGCGAAAGCTGCCTTCCCGCCCCGCCGCCGCTTCCCGGAGCCCCTTCCCCGGCTCCTTCTGACTTCGCTCCGAGTTCGGTCCTTCGCTCTCACCCCGCTCGCGCTCACTTTGGAAGGAACGAGATGTCTGCCTCAGAGGTCGAGCCGATCGCGGTCGTCGGCATAGGCTGTCGCTTCCCCGGCGGGGTGGAAAACGCCGGAGGGCTGTGGGACCTCGCGGCCGCGGGGCGGCACACGGTGGGACCGGTGCCCGAAGGCCGCTGGAACAGCAGGCGCCTGGCCGCGATCCACGATCCCGAGATCGCCGAGCGGGCCGGCATCGGCTGTTTCCTTGAGGGCGACGTGTGGGCCTGGGATCCGGCGGCGTTCTCGGTGGCGCCGTCGGAGCAGCGCTGGGTCGATCCGCAGTTCCGGGTGCTGATGGAGGTGGCCTGGGAGGCCGTGGAACACGCGGGCATCCCGATGGACCGGATGCGCGGATCGCGTACCGGGGTGTACATCGGCACCTACGCGCCCGACAACCTGTTCCGTGAGGCACGGCCGGTGGAGGACTCGCCGAACAGCCCGTACCTGTTCGGGAACTTCACCGCCGGAGCGGCGGGCCGGGTGGCCTTCTCGATGGACCTACGCGGTCCGTCGATGGTGGTCAGCACGCATTGCTCGTCCGGGCTGGTGGCCCTGGACGCGGCGTGCGGGGCGCTGACGCTGGGGGAGTGCGACACCGCCCTGGCGGGCGCCGTGCTGCTGATGGTCTCCCCGGAGACGCACTACTACGAGGCTCCGCTGCTGCTGTCACAGCGTGGTGCGTGCCATGCCTTCGACGCCCGGGCCGACGGCTACGTGCGCGGCGAGGGCGCCGGAGTGCTGGTGCTGAAGCGGCTGGCGGACGCACGGGCCGCCGGGGACCGGGTGTTGGCGGTGATCCGTGGCAGTGCGGTCAACAACGACGGCCAGGCGACCCGGCTGACCGCGCCTTCCACCGAGGTCCAGCAGGCGCTGTTCCGGGAGGCGGTGAAGAAGGCCGGCATCGACCCCGGCGAGGTCGGGCTGGTGGAGGCGCACGGCCCGGGTACGGCGGTCGGCGATCCAGTCGAGTACACCTCGATCGACGCGGTGTACGGGCACGGCCGGGGGCGGTGCGCGCTCGGGTCGGTCAAGACGAACATCGGCCACACGGAGCCCGTCTCCGGCATCGCCGGCGCCATCAAGGCGATCGAATCGCTCCGGCGCGGCGTGATCCCGCCGAACCTGCACTTCCGGGAGTGGAACCCGGCGATCCAACGCGACGGCTCCTCGCGGCTGTTCGTGCCGACCGAGCTGACCGAGTGGCCGGTCCCCGGCGAGGCCCGACTGGCCGCGGTCTGCTCGTACGGCGTCACCGGGACCAACGCCCACGTCGTACTGGAGGCGGCTCCCGCCGCGCCGCGCCGTCGCCCGGCCGGGCGAAGCGCCGGGCTGTACCTGCTGTCCGGCAACTCGCCGAAGGCGCTGCAGCTCTCGGCCGGACGGCTCGCCGACTGGGCCCGGACCGCGGGCGGGAGCGTCGACGCGCTCGACGTGCGGCACACCCTGGCCCAGCGCCGAGCGCACGCGGACCAGCGGCTCGCCGTGGCCGCCCGCGACCTGGACGAACTGAGCGCCCGCGCACGGGCGTTCGCCGCCGGGGAGACGGCGGACGGGACGGCGAGCGGCCCGGTGGCGCTGCCGCCCGGCCATGCCGGTCCGGTCCTCGTCTTCACCGGCCAGGGCTCCCAGCGCCCGGACATGTGCCGGGGCATGCTGGCCGGCGAACCGGTGTTCGCCGCAGCCATCGACGAACTGGAGCCACTGATCCAGGCCGAAGGGGGCTTCTCGGTACGGAAGTTGATCGAGGCGGGGGACGTCTCGATCGGGATCGAACGGGTCCAGCCGATGCTCTTCGCGGTTCAGATCGCACTCGCCGCGGTGTGGCGCTCCTGGGGCGTGCAGCCCGCCGCGGTGATCGGGCAGTCGCTGGGAGAGGTGGCCGCGGCGGTGGTGGCCGGCGCGCTCGGCCTGGCCGACGGAGTGAAGGTGATCTGCCGCCGCGCGGCCCTGCTCGCGACCATCTCCGGTGGGGCCATGGCCTCGGTGATGCTCGGCGAGGAGGAGGTCCGGGCCGCGATCGAGCGTGCGGGCGCGGACGGCGTCTCCCTGGGCGTGCTCACCTCGCCGGGCACCACGGTCGTCTCCGGCGACAGCGGGCAGGTGGCCGCCCTGGTCGAGGCGTGGACCGCGCAGGGCACGGTCGCCAGGATGATCGACGTCGACGTGGCCTCCCACTCGCCGAAGGTCGATCCGATCCTGGACGAGCTCCGCACCGCCCTGGCGGGCGTATCGGCGTTGCCGCCGGGCACGGGGTTCTTCTCCACCGTCAGCGAGGACCCCGAACAGCCCGGACCGCTGGACGGCGCGTACTGGGTCCGCAACCAGCGGGACCCGGTGCGCTTCCGGACGGCCGTCTCCGCCGCGCTGGCCGCCGGGCACCGGCTGTTCATCGAATGCACCGCCCACCCGCTGGCGGTCCGCCCGATCCTGGACACCGCCCAGGCGGACGGTGTGCGCGACGCCGTCGCCGTCGGCACCCTGCGCCAGGGCCTGGACGACCAGGACGCCTTCCTCACCCACCTCGGCGCGGTGCACTGCGCCGGGTACGAGGGCATCGACTGGTCCGCCCACCACGACGGCGGGGACTTGGCGGACGTCCCCGGCACGACCTGGGAGCGCGTGCGCCTCGGCGGCGACGAGGAGCCGCACGTGCTGGTCGCCCCCGGCCTGGTCGGCGCCGAGCAGCACCCCCTGCTCGGCGGGCACGTCCGCGACCCGCAGACGCCCGACCAGCACCTGTGGCAGACCCCGATCAGCCCGGGCCGTCTTCCCTGGCTGGACGACCACCGGGTCGCAGGCGTACCCGTACTGCCCGGAACGGGCTTCGCGGAGATGCTGCTGGCGTCGGGTGCCCGGGTGTTCGGCACCGACCGAATCGCGGTGAGCGACCTGCGCGTGGACCACCCGCTGGTCCTGGACCCGGAACCGCTGGTCACCACCCGTCTGCTGCGCACGGACGGCAGCGCCGAGGCCGAGGTGTTGTCCTTCGACGAGGACGGCGGCGTGGTCGTCCACGCCAGGGGCACGGTGCGGCCGCTGTCCGCCCTCGACGCCGCGCCGCCGGCGGACCCGTCCGTCCCGGCCGGCCCCGAGTGGGCCGACTCCTCCCCGGCCGACCTCTACCGGCACTTCCGCGAGCGGCACAACGTGCAGCACGGCCCGGCCTTCACCGCGCTGGACGGCATCCAGGTGCACGCCGAGGAGGACCGGGCCGTCGCCCGGCTGCGGATCGCCGAGACAGCCCGCGTCTCGGCCTGGGCGATGGCGCTGCACCCGGCGCTCGCCGACGAGGTCGTCCAGACCGTGGTGTCCGTCTGGCTGGCGCACCACGCCACCAGCCCGGGCCCGGTCGTGGTGGCGGGTTTCGAGGAGATCCGCCTCTACGGCCCCACCGCGCACACCCGACTGGCAGCGGTGGAACTGCACAAGGTGGACGATCTGACCTGCGTCGCCTCCGCACGTCTGGTGAGCGCGAGCGGCACCGTGGTCGCCGAGATCCGCGGGCTGCGGCTGGCGAACATCACCCCGCCCGCCGAGCGCTTCGCCTCCCGCCTGGCCCACTTGGCCTGGGTGCCCGAGCCGACGCCCACCGCCGAGGAACCGGCGGACGGGAGGTGGCTGGTCCTTGCCGAGGACGGGCCGGTGTGGCCCCGGCGCCTGTGCACCATGCTGGGTCAACGGTCGGCGGGCAGCCGCCTGCTCACCCGCCCGGAGGGCGTCATGTCCGACGCGTTCGACGCGGAGGAAATCGCCGCGGCACTGGACGAGGACACCCCGCACTCCCCGACGTCCGTGCTGATCGCCATCACTCCCGCCGCGGACCAGGACCGGGCAACGGCCGCGCGCAAGGACGTCGACAGGGTGACGGCGATCCTGCAACAGCTCGCACACCGCACTGACCTGCCCCGGCTATGGGTCGTCTGGCGCAGCGACGACGGCCCGCTCGGCGCAGCCGGCCTGCGCGGCCTGCTCCGGGTCGCCGCCTTCGAACACCCCGAACTGCGGCCCAGCAGCATCGAGCTGGCCGGCGACACCCCGCTGGACGTACTGCTCGACGACCTGCTCGCCACCGACCGGCCGATGGTCGAGATCGCCTGGCGTCAGCAGGAACGCCGCGTCGCCCGGGTCCGCACCGGCCCGGCACCGTTCAGCCTGCCCACGCCGGTACGGACGGACGGCGCGTACCTCGTGACGGGCGGCCTCGGCGGCCTCGGCCTGCTGACGACACGCTGGCTGGCCGAACAGGGCATGCGCCGGGTGGTGTTGTGCGGCCGATCCGCCCCGTCCGCGCACGCCGAGCGAGTGCTGGAGGAACTGCGCGCCTCCACGGGCGCGGACCTCACCGTGGCCCTCGGCGACCTCGGCGACCCGTCCACCGTGCAACTGGCCATCGCGGCAGCCGTCGAGGGCGGACTGCCGCTGCGCGGCATCGTGCACGCGGCCGGGCTGGTCGAGGACGCCGTCCTCGCCAACCTGGACCAGGACCTGACCGCCCGGGTCTGGCGCGGCAAGGCCGACGGCGCCTGGGCACTCCACCAGGCCAGCATCGACCACGAGTTGGACCACTTCGTGGTCTACTCCTCGGTCGCCTCCCTGCTCGGCTCACCCGGGCAGGCCGCCTACGCGGCGGCCAACGGCTTCCTGGACGCCCTGGTCGAGTGGCGCCAGAGCCAGGGCCTTCCCGCGACCGGCATCCACTGGGGTGCCTGGAGCGAGGTCGGAAGGGGCCGGCACCTCGCCCGGCAGCGCGTCCTCATGATCTCACCCGCCGACGGAATCGCCGCCCTGGAACGCATCCTGACGGATGGTCACCGCCGAATCGCCTACTCGCCGATCGACGTGTGGCAGTGGACCGCGCCCTACCCGGCCGTGCGAGGCTCCGCCCTGCTGGCCGAACTCCTCGGCGAGGCCCCGGCGTCCGAAGAAACCTCCTTCCCGGTCCGTGACGAACTGCTCGCCGCCCCGAGCGGAGCCGAACGCCGCCTGATACTTGAGGAGTTCATCATCACCCAGGTCCGCGAACTCCTCGGCGGCGGAACCCGGCACATCGGACCGCACACCAGCATGGTGCTGCTGGGTCTCGACTCCCTCGGCGCGGTGCAACTGCAACAGCGGCTGCAGCAGGCGCTCGGGATCGAGATCAAGGCCGGCGTCATCTGGGTCAAGCCGAGCGCCGCCAGCCTCGCCGAATGGCTGGACGAGCACCTGGCTCCCGCCCCGTTCCCCGACGCCGGGTGAAGACGTGCCGCCGGCGGACGACGCCCGCGCCGTCCACGACGAAGGCCGTCCACGACCTCGAACACCGCCTGCGCTGGTCACACCGGCGACGCCGGCACATGTCCGTGTCATCACCGGCCACGCTACCGGCCGACGGTCGGCACACACCGGTCTGTCAGACGACGGCCCGTTTCATCCGGTCGAACACGGCGTCGAAGACCCGGCTGTCGGTCTCGTCCGCGAACGCGGCGAGCAGGTGGCCGAGGACCTCGTGGCGGTCGATGCGTCGGCGGTCGAGGCCGTCGGCGAGGGCCAGGGCCCGGCGGTCGACGTCGCGCCTGAGCTTGGCCGACAGCGGGGTGGGCGGCCTGGACGGCGGGGGCTCCGCCGCCTCGATCACGCCGTTCAGCGCCTGGGCGATGGCCTGCGGGTCGTCCTCGTCGCTGAGGGCCAGGTCGCCGGGCAGCAGGCGCACGGTCTCGCGGATCCGCTCGGCGGTCACCCTGTCGGCGCCGGCCGCGTTGACGACCAGTTGGTAGACGCCGACGGCGGCCTTGAGGCCGTGACGGTTCTTCAGCGGCACCAGCTCGCGGACCTGCCCTTCGGGGGCCTTGTAGCCGCGGGCGTTGAGGACTTCGCCGAGCTCCCACCCGGCGCGGAGCTTGCTGCACCGCGACTGCTTGATGCCGTGCTCGACGTCCGCCCACTCCTCGATCGTGGCGTAGCAGCGGTCCGGCTCCAGCTTGTGCGGGAGCCGGCGGAACAGTCGGCCGACGGCCATGGTGTCCAGCGACTTGCCCGCGACCCAGTAGGCGGTGGACAGCAGTTCCACGCCTTCGACGCAGGCCGCGAGGCGGTGCTGCTCCTCGGCGGTCAGGTCGCCGTCACCGGCGGGGTCGACCGGGTCGGGAATCTTGTCGAGACCTGGACGGGACGCTTCGACCGCGGCGGTGATGCGGGTGGCCAGCTGTTCGTCGGCCGCGGTCTGCCGTTCGTCGGCCACCCGCTGGGCGGTGCCGGCCAGGCTGGCCACGGCGGCCTCGGTGGCGTCGTCGTCGTCCCAGCCTTCGAGCTCGTACGCGTGGCTCATGCGGTCTTCACCAGTCCCGCGTGGGCGGCGATGTCGAGGAAGAATCCGGCGGTGTCGCTCTTCGGCCGGTGTTGGACGACCGGCAGGCCGACGCTGCGGGACTCCTTGAGGTCGGTCGCCCGGATGGGGACCTCGCCGATGCAGCGGATGCGCGGGTGGCTCCTGAGCTGCTGGTAGATCTTCGCGTCGAAGTCGCCCATCGGCCGCGTGACCCGGCCGATGATCAGGCCGAGGATCTCCAGGTCGCCGTCCGGCCGCTCGGCCTTGCGCATCGCGACGATGTGCTGGGCGGTCTGCATCTTGACGGCCTTCATCGACCACTCGTCGACGTCGACCAGGATGATCGCCGCGTCCGCCGCGGCGGTCTGGGCGTCGGTGTCGGTGTCCAGCGCCGGTCGCAGATCGAGCAGGACCACGTCGTAGAGGTGGACCACGTGCGACAGCAGGCGGCGGTAGAGGCCGATGCTGCTGCCGTGCTCGCGCATCCGGGACGGCAGGAAGCACATGTCCATCGAGCCGGGGAGGACGTCGATGTTCGGCACCCGGGTGCGGGCGATGATCGGTCGGGGGTCGCCCATCCCCAGGACGACGGTGGCCTGGGTGGCGCCCGCGTCCTCGTTCAGCAGCGGGACCTTGAAGGCCATGCTGGCGTTGCCCTGCGGGTCGCAGTCGACGACCAGCACGCGCAGGCCGTGACTGGCGAGGGCGCCGGCCAGGTTGATCGTGGTGGTGGTCTTCCCGACGCCGCCCTTCTGGTTGCAGACGGCGATGATGCGGGCCGGTTCGGCCCCACCGTGGCGCGGTGAGGGAAGTGCGAGAGCGTCGAGAACGGCGCCCGGTGCCGTATCGGTCATGGCACGGACGATAGTCATCCGACCGCCCCCCACCCGGCAGCACGCGCCGACGCTCTCGCCCACAACCGCGGATGTCGAGGGCGCCGCTGCCGCAGACGTCGCGGACGCCGCGCCCCCACCACCAAGATCGTTCTTGCCCAATTGGGCAAGAACGACCGCGCACCGCGACCACGGCCTCGGTCGGCGGCCATCGGCCGGTGACCGCGGGTCACCGGGACGCCTTGCGCCCCGCCTGGCGGCCCAGAGGTTGGCGCGTGCCCCGAACCGCGGTGAGCTGGCGAACCAGTTGATGGAGCGAGACGACTCCGGTGAGCGGGGGCAGCCCGGCGACGATGACGGCGGACAGGGTCCAGGAGACGTCGGCGACGCACAGTCCGGCCGCGAGGCCGGAGAACAGCACCACCACGACCCAGGAGTGGACCGGCTGACGTCCGTACTGGACCGCACGCAGGACCGACAGACAACCCGCGAGCCACGGCCCGTAGACGACCGCCGGCCACAACGGCGACAGTCCTTGCGGCACGCGTGAGAACGCCACCTCCCGCAACGGGCCGTAGGAGAACACCCAGCCGAGTACGCAGGCCGAGGCGACCGTGACCGCCGTCAGAGCGCCGAACACCGAGCTGATCAGCTGGGCACGGGCCGGGTGGGAGACAGGAGACCGTCGGCGATGCCGCGAGGCCGACGGGCCGACCGGTCGGCCCTGCCTGGCCGGCCCCGGCAGGTCGACCGGCGCGCGCGGAGGGGGCACGAACACCGTCTCGTCCCCCCAACCGCCGGCCGATGTGACGGTGGGGTTGAACGCCTGCGCGTCGCCGTACGCGCGGCTGAGGTCACGGGCGAAGCCGTCGTCGTACCAGTCGCCCGCCGGAAGGGTTGCCGCACGGATACGGTCACGGGGCGTGGCCCATGCCCGGTCCTCGGGCTCGCCGAAGCCGTGGTCCCCGTGCCGGTCGGGAGGCTCGGTCATACGGTCGTACACGGCACGCTCCCCACGCGGTCGCCTGTCCGCGGCTTGGTCCGCTCCCCGGCCAGGGCCCGTGCAGGGGGCCTCGGTACGACCTGCGGCGTCTCGGCCGAGAAGAGCAGGGAGCCGATCCGCGCGGCGAAGTCGCTCTGCAACTGCCGGATCGTCCGCTCGAAATCGGCCAACGCGCGGGACGTGTACGACAGGGTGACGCGCTCGCCGTTGCGCGCGAGGTAGCCGGTGGCCACGTCGCCCACGGCGTTGTGGCGGTCGGGAACGAAGAGCCAGTTCCCGAGCGGGGCGACCGGCTCCCGCACGGGGGGTGACGAGGTGTAGGGCTGGCGTGTTGAGGTCACGGGTTCATCAACGAGGAGCGGCGATCTCCGTTCTTACGGCATCCAGGTGTCCTTCCATATTCGATATCGGAGACGCTCCATGAAATTACCCGGGGGGTGGCGCGGGGGGTGGGTCTTTTCTCGCCGACTACGGAACGTATCCCAATCGGCCCGGGTATGGGTAATCAAATATTCACCTCCGGCACCGCTCGCCAGAAGTCCCCAGTAAAACAATCGCAAGAGAAACGTTCATTCTCTCGGCACAGCCACTCCGCGTGCTATGTTTCCGGTTTGCTCTTGGCATATTCACCGACTTGAATCGGTCTGGATTCGACCTCGGGAGGCTTCTTGCTCAGCAGGCGGGAGTACCTGGAAGCAGTCAGTCTTCATCGCCAGGGATGGTCGATAATCAAGATCTCCCGACACCTCGGGCGTGATCGAAAAACGGTGAGGTCCTACCTTCGCGGCAAGCGAACCCCGGGCATCCGAATTTCTTCCCAGGACGCCTTCCTCCAATTCCTGCCGTACTGCCGCCGACGCCTCGCGGAGGACCCGCACCTCGCCGCGACCGCGCTCTTCGACGAGGTCGTCGACCTCGGCTATCCGGGCGGCTACTCGACCTTCACCCGGGGCCTGCGAAGACACCAGGCCCGGCCGGCCTGTGAGCAGTGCCAGGATGCAGTCACGGTCGCGCGCAGCCGACCCGCCGCCCGGCGGAGCGAGGAGGCCGTCGAGTTCGACTGGCTGCGGCTTCCCGAGCCGCCGACGGGTTGGGGCTACGGCAACCGGGCGTGCCTGCTGCTGGCCTCGCTCACCGGCTCCGGTACGGACGCCGACGACGGCCTCGGCCGTTGGTCTGTGGCGCTCGCGGAGGACCAGGAACTGCCCAACCTCGTGGAAGCCGTCGACCTCGTGCTGAGACGGCTCGGCGGCACCGCCGGGTGCTGGCGGTTCGGCCGGACACCGGCCATGTGGTGCCCGACGACCAACCGGGTGACACCGGCGTTCCGACAGGTGGCCGGACACTACGGCGCGCGCATCGAGTGCCGCCTGCCGACCGACCACCGTTCGCACACCCGTCGGACCCTGGACAGGGCCCTCCGCTCCTGGTGGCGCGGGGTGACGAACGACACCACCCTCCAGGACGCCCAGGGCAGCCTGAACCGGCTCGCCGCGAACCTGGACTCCCGGCGCAGGAGGACCGACGACGCGCCGCACCCAGAGGTCGGCAGCCGCTGTGTGGACACCGCCGCGCTTCGCGAGATGCCCGTCCTGCCTTTCCCGGCCCGCGTCCGCGCCCGCCGTACCATCACCGCCCAGGGCCTGGTGCCCTTCCGCGGCAACTTCTACGTCGTGCCGGACCACCTGGCCGGCGCCCAGGTGGAGGTCTGCCGGCGCCTCGACCAGGCCCGACTGTCCATCGAAACGCCCGGCGGAGCCGTCATCGCCCGCTACTCGCTCGCCCCGACGGGGGCCGGTTTGACGGTCGAGCGCAGCAGCGCCGTCGCCGTACTGGAGCGGCGCCCGGTACCGGCGCCCGCCACCACCCCGTCCTGCCGACGGAACACGCCGCGCCCGCCGTCCCCACAGGCTCTGGCCGAAGCCGCCGTGCTACGCGCCCGGTTCAAAGTCCCGCCCAGCCGCCGCCCCGACGAGGAGCAGGACATCACGACGCCGCGGGTGCCACCCCAGCGGGACCGCCCGGCCGACGACGCCGGAAGCTGAGCCGCCTGACCCGGAAAGAGCCCGGCCCGCGCTCCCCCCTCCGAAGCGCGGACCGGCGTCATCGGCGGCTCAGTCCGCCAGCGGGAGGTAGACCCGGTTGCCCCGGGCCGCGAACTCCTCGGACTTGGCCTGCATCCCGGCCAGCGCCTCGGCGTCGACGTCGCTCTGCATCGCGCTGGACCCGTCGCCGTGGTCGGCGCGGATCTGCTGGCTGATCTTCATGGAGCAGAACTTCGGGCCGCACATGGAGCAGAAGTGCGCGGTCTTGGCCGGTTCGGCGGGGAGCGTCTCGTCGTGGAAGTCGCGCGCGGTCTCCGGGTCCAGCGCGAGGTTGAACTGGTCCTCCCAGCGGAACTCGAAGCGGGCGTCGGAGAGCGCGTCGTCCCAGGCCTGCGCACCGGGGTGGCCCTTGGCGAGGTCCGCGGCGTGGGCGGCGATCTTGTACGTGATGACGCCGGTCTTGACGTCGTCGCGGTTGGGGAGGCCCAGGTGTTCCTTGGGCGTGACGTAGCAGAGCATCGCGGTGCCCCACCAGGCGATCATCGCGGCGCCGATGCCCGAGGTGATGTGGTCGTAGCCGGGTGCGACGTCGGTGGTGAGCGGGCCCAGGGTGTAGAAGGGCGCGTCGTCGCAGATCTCCTTCTGGAGGTCCATGTTCTCGCGGATCTTGTGCATCGGGACGTGGCCCGGGCCCTCGATCATCACCTGGACGTCCTTGGCGCGGGCGATCCGCCCGAGCTCGCCGAGCGTGGTCAGCTCCGCGAACTGCGCCTCGTCGTTGGCGTCCGCGATCGAGCCGGGGCGCAGGCCGTCACCGAGCGAGAAGGTGACGTCGTAGGCGCGCAGCAGGTCGCAGAGCTCCTCGAAGTTGGTGTAGAGGAAGTTCTCCTGATGGTGCGCCAGGCACCACGCGGCCATGATCGATCCGCCGCGGGAGACGATGCCGGTCTTACGGCGGGCGGTGAGCGGGACGTAGCGCAGCAGCACGCCGGCGTGCACCGTCATGTAGTCGACGCCCTGCTCGCACTGCTCGACGACGGTGTCCCGGTAGACCTCCCAGCTGAGCTCCTCGGCGCGGCCGTCGACCTTCTCCAGCGCCTGGTAGAGCGGGACGGTGCCGATCGGGACCGGGGAGTTGCGCAGGATCCACTCGCGGGTGGTGTGGATGTTGCGGCCGGTGGAGAGGTCCATGACGGTGTCGGCGCCCCAGCGGGTGGCCCAGGTCATCTTCTCCACCTCCTCCTCGATGGAGGAGGTGACCGCGGAGTTGCCGATGTTGGCGTTGATCTTCACCAGGAAGTCGGTGCCGATGATGGCCGGTTCGACCTCGGGGTGGTTGACGTTGACCGGGATGACGGCGCGTCCGCGCGCCACCATGTCCCGGACGAACTCGGGCTCCAGGCCCTCCCGGAGCGCCACGTACTCCATCTCGGGGGTGATCAACCCCTGCTTGGCGTAGCCGAGTTGGGTGACCGCGACGCCGTCGCGGGCGCGCAGCGGGCGGCGCGGGCGGCCGGGGAAGACGGCGTCCAGGGTGCGCAGGTCGCCGCCGCGCGGGGAGGTGTGGCGGATGCCGTCGTCCTCGGGCCGGGCCTCCCGGCCGTCGTACTCCTCGACGTCGCCGCGCTGGCGGATCCACGGGTCGCGCAGCGCGGGCAGGCCGCGCCGGACGTCCGCGCTGTGGTCGGGGTCGGTGTACGGGCCGGAGGTGTCGTACAGCGGGACGGTGCGGCCGTTGGTCAAGTGGACCTCGCGGTACGGAACGCGCAGGTCGGGGCGGCTGCCCTGGCGGTACGCCTTGCGCCACGCCGGGGTCGGGTAGCCGGTGGTGGTGCTGTCCGTCGACGCCGAACCGGTAGCGGCGTCGTTCGAGCCGTCGGAGGCAGACTGCGGCCGTGCTTCGAAAACGGTCATGAGACCTGTTCACTCCCTACGCCGGCATTACCCGGTCAGGTTCCTGCGGTCGACGCAGCGAGTGGCACGTGCGCACGTGCCGGTCAGCGTCCTCTCAGCCCGGTGCTCCGAGCTCCCGTGTCCTGCGAGGGCAGGACGCCGACCACCGTAGCGGTGCGAACCTTGTGGGTCCAGACGGCTTCCGGCCAGTGGACATGCTCCGGACGGCCGGTCAGACTGGCGCGATGGTCGGACTCATCGGGCGGGTGACGGGCCGGATCGGCCGGGGGCTGGTCGGCGAGGTCATGGTGCACGTGCCGGAGCGTCAGGGCAGCGAGGCGTTCCTGGCGTACCTGGCGGTGCCCGGTGAGACGCTGGAGATCGGCTCGACGGTCGTGGTGGTCGAGTACCAGCCACCGCGCACGGTCTACGTGCAGCCGTTCTGAGCGGTCTGACCGCACGTCAGCAGCGCTCCGGCAAACCTCCCGAAACTGTTTCGAGACAGTGACGGTGCGCACGGGCGATCCCTCTTCCGCTGCGATCACGGCAGGCGCAGAATGTCGGGCTGCCACCGCGTTCCGCGCCATCCTGCACAACCGACGCGCAGCCACGGGACCGGTGCGCCCTGAAGGGGGAGATTGCCGATGCTTGTCGGCATCGTCGGAGGCGCCATCGCCTCCATCGTGGTGATCGTCACGCTGTTCAAGCTGATGTGGCGGGTCGCCGAACCGAACGAGGCGCTGATCATCTCGGGCGCCAAGCACGGGGACGGCCTGGGGTTCCGGATCGTCACCGGGCGGGGCACCTTCGTGGTGCCGGGCGTCCAGGCGGTGCGGCGGCTGTCGCTGGACCTGAACGAGTCCGAGCTGGACGTCGAGTGCGTGACGTCGCAGGGCATTCCGGTGCACGTCAAGGGCGTGGTGATCTTCAAGGTCGGCGACGACTCGGTGTCGATCGCCAACGCCGGACGCCGCTTCCTGGACCAGCAGAAGATGATGGGCCAGCGGGTGCACAACGTGTTCGCCGGCCACCTGCGCTCCATCGTCGGCGGGCTGACGGTCGAGGACATGATCCGCGACCGTGAGCGGCTCACCGGGGAGACCCGTTCCGCGTCCGGCGCCGAGATGGAGAAGCTCGGCCTGATCATCGACTCGCTGCAGATCCAGGAGATCCTGGACCCGACCGGCTACATCACCAACCTGGCCGCGCCGCACGCCGCGGCGGTCCAGCGCGACGCCCGCATCGCGGCCGCCGAGGCCGACCGCCGGGCCACCGAGGCGGAGCAGGAGGCGTTCGCCCGCAAGGCCGAGGCGACGCGCAACTCGGCGATCCAGCAGGCCGGTTACCAGGCCGAGATGGACACCGCCGCGGCCCAGGCGCAGCAGGCCGGACCGCTCGCGCTGGCCGCCTCCCGGCAGGAGGTCGTGGTCCAGGAGACCAAGGTCGCCGAGTTGGAGGCGCACCGCAGGGAGCAGCAGCTGCAGGCCGACGTCCGCAAGCCCGCGGACGCCCGGGCGTACGAGACCCGGACCAAGGCCGACGCCGACCGCGACGCCCGGATCTCGGCCGCCCAGGCGTCCGCCAAGGAGACCGAGTTGAAGACCGCGGCCGAGGCCAACCGGGTCAAGGTCGCGGCGGGCGCCGAGGCCGAGGCCACCCGGGCCCGCGGTCTGGCCGCCGCCGAGGCGACCCGGGCCACCGGTGAGGCGGAGGCCGCCGCCGCGGCGGCCAAGGGCCTCGCCGAGGCCGAGGCCCTCCGCGCGCTGGGCCTGGCCGAGGCGGAGGGCATCAAGGCCCGCGCGGCGGCCCTCGCCGAGAACCAGGAAGCCGTCGTCGCCCAGCAGTTGGCGGAGAACTGGCCGGCCATCGTGCGGGCCGGCGCGGACGCCTTCGGCAATGTCGAGCACATGGTGCTGCTGAACGGCGCGGAGGGCATGTCCGAGATGTTCGCCAAGGCGCTCACCATGGGCGGCACCGGCCTGGGCCTGGCCCGGCAGCTGCTGAGCTCGATGAACCCCGGCGGGGGTGCGGAGGCCGCCGAGGCCGCCGCCAAGCCCGCGGCGGCGCAGGTCATCCCGATCCAGGACGGCAGCAAGAGCTGACGACCGGTCAGAGTGGAACGGGGGCGCGGGTGCGGGACCACGGTTCCGCACCCGCGCCCCTGCGACCTGAGTACCCGTACTCACGCCCCCGTGACGCCCGGCACGCGAGCATCGAGCCCATGAATCTGCTGCCCCGCGTCGGGATCACCGCCGTCGGCTCGTGCCTGCCCCGGCAGGTCGTCACCTCGAAGCAGCTGCAGGACGAGGTGGCGGCTGGAAGCGGACTCGCGCTGCCCGACGGCATGTTCGAGAAGGCGACCGGCATCCGCACCCGCCGGTTCGCCGGACCGGACGAGCACCCCTCCGTCCTCGCGCTGGACGCGGCCCGCAAGGCGCTGGCCGCCCGCGGGCTGGAACCCGCCGACGTCGACCTGCTGGTGTTCGCCTCCGCCTCCCGGGACGTCTGCGAGCCCGCGACCGCGCACCTGGTGCAGGCCGAACTCGGTTCCCGCGCCCACGCCCTGGACGTCTCCAACGCCTGCAACAGCTTCCTCAACGGGATCGACACCGCGCGGGCGATGATCCTGGCCGGCCGGGCCCGCCGGGCGCTGGTGGTCACCGGCGAGACCCCGAGCCGGGCGATGCGCCGCGACCCGTCCGGCCTCGCCGAGTTCCGCGACGGGTTCGCCGGCTACACCTTCGGCGACGCGGGCGCGGCCGTCGTGGTCGAACCGGTGGCACGCGGCGGCATCCTCGACGTGGAGACCGAGACCGCCTCCGAACACTGGGAGGTCGGCGGCATCCCCGGCGGCGGCTCGCGGCATCCGCGCGGCGACGAGTGGAGCTACTTCCGGGGCGGTGGCAAGGAGTTGCGCGGCGTCTTCGAGAAGATCGGCGCGGACATCCTGACCCGGGTGGCGGCCCGCACCGGCTACGGCTGGGACGCCTACACCCGGGTGCTGGTGCACCAGGTGACCCTCCCCTACCTGGAGCGGTTCGTCGAGCTCACCGGGGTTCCGGCGGACAAGCTGGTGGTCACCGTGCCCGAGCTGGGCAATCTGGCGTCCGCCACGATCGGGGTCCAACTCGACCGCATCATGGATGAGTTGATGCCCGGCGAGCGGGTGCTGATGGTCGGGCTGGGCGGCGGGGTCAGCCTGCAGACGATGGTCTGGGAGAAGTCGTGACCGAGCTCTGGGTGGTCGTCCCCGCCTACCAGGAGGCCGCCCGGATCGGCGGCACGCTGCGTGCCCTCGCCGCCCAGCACGACCGCGACTTCACCCTGCTGGTGGTCGACAACGGCTCCACCGACGCCACCGCCGAGCAGGTCCTGGCGTTCGCGGCGCAGGCACCCTTCCCGGTGCACCTGCTGACCGAACCCGAGAAGGGCGTCGGCTGCGCCGTCGACTCCGGCTTCCGGCACGCCATCGCGCACGGCGCGCGGCTGCTCGCCCGCACGGACGCCGACTGCCTCCCGCAGCCCGGCTGGAGCGCCGCCGCCCGCGCCGGGATGCTCAGCTCCGGCGGTCTGGTGTGCGGACGGGTCACCGCCCGGCGCGACGAGCACGGGCCGCTCGGCCGGGGCGTCTTCCTGCTGCTGGTCGCCCTCGGCGCGTTCTTCGGCCGGATCCGGCCCGCCCACCGCCGCCGCCACGGCTACCTGACGCCGTACCGGATGCACGCCGGCAACAACATGGCGATCACCGCCGAGCTCTACCTCGCCAGCGGCGGCATGCCCCGCCGCCCCTCGCCGACCGACCGGGCCTTCATCAACCGGATCCGGCTGCGCAGCACCGCGATCGTGCACCGCCGCGACATGGTGGTGCAGAACTCGACCCGCCGCATCCGTGCCTACGGCCTGCGCGGCACCGCCCGCTGGTACCTCGAACGCGGAGCGGGTAACCGCGCGGTGGACGTCCGGTAGCCCTCGCACCGGTAGCCCTCGCACCGGGCACCCTCGCGCCGACCAGAGACCAGAGAGCCGAGACCCGAGGACCGAGACCCGATACCCAGACCCGAGCCTCGAGACCCGCAGCCAAGCCGCGACCACCCAGGAGCGATCCGCCGTGCTCGACCAACTCGATCGGACCCTCCGTCAGGGCGGCTCCCGACCCGCGCTGCTCACCGCGACCCGCGGCGGCAGCCCGCGCGTGCTCGCCCGGTGCGGTGAACTGACCGCGCTCGCCGACCGGTTGGCGGCCTCGCTGCACCACCGGTACGGGCTGCGGCCGGGGGACACGCTCGGGGTGGCGGTCCGGCCGGGGCCGCGGGCGCTCGCGGTGCTGCTGGCCGCGCACCGGCTGGGCCTACGGGTCGCGGTGCTGGACCCGGGCGCCGGGCCGGAGGTGCTGCGGGCCCGCCTGGCGCTGGCACCGCCCGCGCTGGTGGTGGCCGACGCCGCGGCGCAGGCGGTGGCCGGCTGGGCCCGTCCGCTGGCTCGCCGCCTGCGGCTGGAACTCCCGCCGCTGCGGGAGCTCGGCCCGGTGGTCACCCTCGGACCCCGCACCCTCGGCAGCGCGCCCGCCGTCCCGGACGCCGCCGCACCGCCGCCGCGCCCGTACGACGGCGACGGCGACGCGGTGATCGTCTTCACCTCGGGCACCACCGCCGCCCCGCGCGCGGTGGTGCACACCCGGGCCACCCTGGCGGCGGGCGTGCGCGCGGTGGACGCCCTGGTCCGGCCGCAGCCGGGCGGCGTCGTACTCGGCGGCACCACCTTCGTGCTGGTCCCGGCCCTCGCCGCCGGGGCGACCGTCGCCCTGCCGGCCCGCCGCCCCGCCACCCTGCAACGGCAGATCCGCGCCCTGTCCCCGGACGAGACCTACCTGACGCCGCCTCAACTCCGCCCGCTGCGTCACCTCACCGGCCGGGTCTGGACCGGCTCCGCGCCCGCCGACGCCGCCCTGCTCCGCCGAGCCAAGGCAGCGGGTGCCGGCGAGGCCTGGGGCGTGTACGCGCTCACCGAGCTCTTCCCGGCCGCCGCCGTCGAGGAGGCGGAGAAGAGTGCGTTCACCGGCTCCGGCGACCTGCTCGGCCACCCCCTGCCGGGCGTCCGCACCCGGCTCGGCGCCGACGGCGAGCTGCTGCTCTCCGCCCCCGCCGCCCGCGACCGCTACCTCGGCGAGCCGCCCGACCCGTGGATCCGCACCGGCGACCGCGCCCGCCTGGAGGCCGACGGGCGGATCGTGCTCGCGGGCCGGCTCAAGGACATGGTGCTGCGCCGGGCGGAGAACATCTACCCGGGCCTGTACGAGCCCTCACTGCACCTGCCGGAGGTCGAACTCGCCGTCCTGGTCGGCGTCCCGGCCCCCGGCGGCGACGAGCAACTGGTCGCCCTGGTCCAGCCCCGGCCGGGCACCGACCCGCGACGGCTGCGCGCCGCCCTGGACGCCCCGCTCACCCGGATGGGCACCGCCCGCCCCGACGCCGTCCTGCTCGGCCCCGTCCCGCTCACCGGCCGCTCCCGCAAACCGGACCGGGCCGCGGCCTCCGCCTACTGCGCACGGGAGCTGGCGCGCCGATGAACACCGACCCTGCCGCCGACGAGCAGTCAGCTGACGCCTCGCCAACCAGCCGCACGCACGCCGCCGCCCGGCGGGCCGACCGCGCGGTCTACCTGGCCTCGCACCCGGTGCTGTTCGCACTGCTCGCCGCCACCCGGCACCGTCCGCTGCTGCGCGTCGGCCGCACCGTGCTGGTGCACCACCCCGAGGCGTACCGCGAGATCCTCACCCGGGTGCCGCTGGACCGGACCGCCGAGCACACCACCGGCGGCACTGCGGCGCGGCTCACCGGCACCGGGCTGCTCTTCGACCAGTCGGGCAGCGAACACCGCGGCGCCCGAAGGGAGTTGGCCGCCCTGCTGGGCTCCGACGGGGTGACGCGGCTGCGTCCGCTCTGGCAGCCGATGCTCGACGGGCACCTCGGCGCCGAGCCCGTCGACCTGGTGCCGCTGGCGCGCAGGATGGCCGGCGCGACCGCCGCCGCGCTCACCGGCAGCACCGCCGACCCCGTCGTGCTGGCCGCCGCGGCCGAGCGGGCCGCGGCCGCCACCGCCCGGGCCCACCTGCCGTCGCCGCTGCCCCGGCCCGGCACCGCGCGGCGGGCCCGCCGCGCGGCAGACGAGCTGACCGCGCTGCTCCCCGACCCCCGCGACGCGATGCTCGCGGTGGCCGCCGTGAACACCACGCTGGCCGCGCTTCCCCGCGCCGCCGCGTGGTGCGCCCGCGCCGGGCTGTGGGCGCGGACAGGTCCCGAGCTCACGGCCGACCTGCTGCGCCTGACCGCGGCCTCCCCCGTCCTGCCCCGGGTCGCCGCGGCGGACGCCGTCGTGCTCGGCCACCGACTCCGACGCGGCGACCGGCTGTTGCTGGTCGCCCGGCACGCCGCCGAAGCCCACCGCGACACCCCGGCCGACCCCCGCCTGGCCACCCAAGCGCCGTTCGGCCTCGGCCCGCACGCCTGCCCGGGCGCCGCCCTCGCCCGCGCCCAACTCACCGACCTGCTCGACGCCCTGGCCCCGTACCGGCCGCGGGTCAGGCACGCGGAGCCGGCCCGGCACAGCGCCCTGCCGTCCTATCGGCGCCTGGTACTGGAGCCGTCCGTCCACGATCCGGCCCCCACGCCCCCCGCACCGACCGCCTGGGAGGACTCCCGCCAATGCCCCCACTGACCATCGCCGTCACCGGCGCGACCGGCTTCTGCGGCTCCCACCTGGCCGAACTCGCCACCGCCCGCGGCCACCAGGTGCTGTCCCTCGGCCGCCGCCCGGCCCGCCACGGCGTCCACCTGCCCTGGGACGCCGCCGAGCCGCACACCCCCGACCTGTCCGCCGCCGACGTGGTGATCCACTGCGCGGCGGCCGTCGGCGACCATCCGCCCGGCTCGCCGGCCGAGCGGACCCAGCACACCGTCAACGTCGAGGCGACCGCGCGGCTCCTCGACGCCGCCAGTGGACGCCCGTTCGTCCTGGTCAGCAGCGCCAGCGTGTACGACCCGCGCCCGGACCGCTCCCGGACCACCGAGGAGCATCCCACCGACGGCGGGCACCTCAACGCGTACGGGCGGACCAAGGCCGCCGCCGACCGGCTGGCGCTCGCGGCGGGCGCGGTGGTGCTGCGGCCGCGGGCGGTCTACGGGCCCGGCGACCCGCACCTGGTGCCGCGGCTGCTGGCCGCGGTGCGCCGCGGCGTGCTGCCGCTGCCCGGCGGCGACGTGGAGTTGAGCCTGACGGCGGTGGAGAACCTGGCCGCGGCCTGCCTGCTGGCGCCCGGCTGGCCGCCCGGCGCGTACAACGTCACCGACCGGGCCCCGTACCGGCGGGACGCGGCGCTGCGCCGGGTGCTGGCCGCGCACGGGCGACGGGTGCGGCTGGTGCACGTGCCGCGCCGGGTGGCGGCGCTCGCGGTGGGCCGACGACCGGGCGTGACCCGGTACGCGCTGGACCAGCTCGCGCATCCGGTGGTGCTGGAAACGACGAAGTCCCGGCACCAGGGCTTCACCCCGGACCGGGACCTCGACGGCTACCTCGCCCGGCTGGGGCGGCCCGAAGGCCGCTCCCACGCCGGGTCGAGCGCAGCGCTCCCCCGTGTGCATCCCCCTGCTTGACTCCCCCGTGCGGGCGACTCCCCCGTGTCCTCCCAACTCCCCTGCGGGAGCTAGCTCTTGGCGGCCTTCTTGATCAGGATCACCACGGCGGCGGCGATGCCGACCAGCACCAGGACGTTGATCAGGAAGCCGATCAGGCCGGCGACCACACCGATCACCGCCCACATCACCTTCCAGGCGACCACGATCAGGATGATCGGGACGACGATGTTGCGCACCCATGAGGGCAGCGACTTCCAGAGCTCAGCCATGTCCGTACCTTCTCCCCTCGGGCTCGGTGCCGGCAGTTCCGGCTGCGTTCCCGCTCCCTCGATCTCGACACTTCGATCGTAGGCGGGCCGCGGCACCGAAACGAGGCTTCCCGGCCCGGAGAGAACCCGGAGATCCACCCCTACCCCGACCCCCGGGGACACCCCTGAGAACGGGGCCGCTGCGAACCGGCGACCCGCCGTCCACGGCGTGATCACCCGGGAGCACAATGGGTCGACCGCACAGGAACCACCGTGCGGGACCAGCACTTTGGGGGGTCCACATGAACCGCGTTCCCGCGCGCCCGAGAACCGGACGGCTCGGCGCTCCGGTCTCGATCCGCGTGCTCTCCGGCGCCACCGCGATGACGCTCGGCCTGGCCCTGCCGCTGCTCGGTGCCCCGGGCACCGCGGCCGCCGCCGCCCGCACGCTGTACGTGAAGTCGGGCGCCGGCTGCTCCGACGACGGACCGGCCACCCAGGCGCAGCCGCTGTGCACCGTGCAGCGCGCCGCCGACCAGGTGCAGCCCGGCGAGACCGTGCAGATCGGCCCGGGCAAGTACCCGGAGCAGGTCACCCTGACCACCTCGGGCACCCCGCAGCAGCCGATCAGCTTCGTCGGCGGCCAGCTGCGGGACGGCATCGACTCGCTGCCGGTGCTCAACCCGTTCGTCAACGGCGGCTTCCCGGGCGAACACGGCCTCGTCCTGGACGGCGTGCACGACGTCCGGGTCAGCGGCCTGGCGATCGGCGGCCGGAGTGAGAGTGTGCTGCTGAAGAACACCGGCAACGTCGTCCTGGACGGCAACCGCACCGGCGGCGGCACCTTCTCCAGCAGCACCCGCAAGGCCGCGGTCCGGCTGACCGGGACGACCGGTTCGACCGTGCTCAGCCGGAACGTACTGCGCGGCTACGAGTTCGACGCGATCGCGGTGGACGCGGGCGTCCAGGGCACCGTGATCACCACCAACGTGGTCGACAACCTGCTCGGCGCGGGCGGCGTCCTGGTCACCGACGCACCGGGCACCGTGGTCACCAACAACTCGATCAGCAGCGGCTGTTCGCCCGCCGTGGAGCTGGCCGGCGTCTCCGGCGGCGCGTACGTCGAGAACAACGTGCTGGCCGCCTCCTCCGACCTCGACCGCACGGGCGGCATCTGCGAGGCCGCCGACCACCCCGCCAAGCTGTCGGTGTCGGCCGGCTCCGCGGCCGGGACGGTCGCCGACTACAACCTGGTGACGCCCTTCCGCGGCGCGGCCGCCTACGAGTGGGCGGGCACCACGTACCCGGACTCCACGGCCTTCGCCAAGAACGTCGCGGGTCACGGGGCGCACGATCTGACCGGGGACGCGAAGGTCGACGGCTACCAGAGCGGCATGCAGCCCCGCTCGGACTCGCCCGCGGTCGACTCCGCGGATGCGAACGCCCCCGGCGTTCTCGACACCGACCTGCTCGGCTACCACCGGATCGACGACCCGTACGTGGCCAACTCCGGTACGGGGAACGGATATCTCGACCGCGGCGCGCGCGAGCTGACCACCTCCACGGCGTGGATCGGCCTGGAGTCCCCGATCGACCGGGTGCCGATCGGCACCCCCGTCACCTTCCACGTGAACGACCAGGAACGCTGGTCCCGGCCGGTGCTGTACACCGTCGACTACGGCGACGGCAGCGACCCGCAGAGCTTCGAGCCGGGCAGCGGCTTCTCGCACACCTACCTGAAGCAGGGCGCCTTCACCCCGAGCGTCGTGGCGACCATGGGCAACGGCGACACCGTCCGCGGGCGCGGCACCCCGATCACGGTCAGCCCGGACGGGCTGATGACGACCTCGGTGACGACCCATCCGACCGACTCGCCGCTGCAGTACTCGGCGGACCTCAGCGTCACCTCGCCGTGGTCGGTCGCCAGGACGGTGTACGACTGGGGCGACGGCACCGCGCCGAGCACCGACTCGCAGCACACCTACGCGCGGGAGGGCGACTACGGGGTCACCGCGACGGTCACCGACGCCGGCGGCCGCACGGTGCCCGCGCACACCACGGTGCACGCCACGTACCTGGCCGCCACCTTCCACCCGCTCAGCCCGACCCGGCTGGTCGACACCCGCAGCGGCCTCGGCGGCTCGACCACCGTTGCGGCCGGCGGCACGCTCAAGGTGCCGCTGCAGCGGGTGATGCCCGACCCGGCGATCCCGTACGAGGCGACGCCGAACGCGGTGGTGCTCAACGTCACCGCGGTGTCCGCGGCCGCCGACGGGCACCTGACCGCCTTCCCGAGCGGCGCGCCGCGGCCGACCACCTCGAACGTGAACTACACCGCGGGTCGGCCGGTGCCCAACCTGGTGACGGTGCCGGTGGGCGCCGACGGCACGGTGAGCATCGGCAACTCCTTCGGCGGCAGCACCGACGTGGTGGTCGACCTGCTCGGCTACTACAGCTCGGTGACCCAGATCGGCGACCGCTACACCCCGCTGCAGCCCGCCCGGATCGCCGACACCCGCAGCGGCGGGGGACCGATCGGGACGGACGCCGCGCGGGACTTCACGGTGACCGGGACCGGCGGGGTGCCGACCGAAGCGGCCGCGGTGGTGCTCAACCTGACCTCCACCGAGGCCACCCAGCCCACCCACCTGACGGTGTGGCCGGCCGGGGAGTCCCGGCCGAACGCGTCCAGCCTGAACCCGGTGCCCGGCCAGGACACCGGCAACCAGGTGATCGTCCCGGTCGGCGCGGGCGGCAAGGTGAGCGTCTACAACCACGCCGGCTCCACCCAGGTGGTGCTGGACGTGGCCGGCTACTACAGCTACGGCGGCCGCGACGGGCTGCTGTTCACCCCGATCACGCCGCGCCGGCTGCTGGACACCCGCACCGGCTCCGGGCCGCTCGGTGCGGACGGCACGGTGGAGATCGACGGCGCCCCGGCCACGAGCCCGGCGGCGGTGTTCAACGTGACCGCCACCGAGGGCACCGCGGACACCTACCTGACGGTGTATCCGTCGGGCACCGCCCGGCCGGGCACCAGCAGCCTGAACGTCAACCCGGGCCGCACCGTGCCGAACCAGGTGACCAGCCCGCTCGGCACCGGCGGCCGGGCGACCGTCTACAACCACCTCGGCCGGGTCCAGGTGATCGCCGACCTGTTCGGCTACTTCACCAAGGGCTGAGCCGGGCGCCGGCGCGGGGTCAGACCGGCCAGGTCTCCCCGCGCCAGGCGGCGTCCCAGAACATCCACTCGTAGCGCGCCGTGGTGCCGAAGTGCTCGATGACGCGGCGCCGTTCGACCGGGGAGAGCTCCTCGCCGATCCGGTCGGTGAGCTCCAGCACCCGGCGCACCACGGACTGGAAGGACTCCTCGCCGTACGCGGCGATCCACTTGGCGTACAGCGGGTCGGGGGAGGAGCGGGCCAGCAGTTCCTCGCCGACCCGGGCGTAGATCCAGTAGCAGGGGAGCACCGCGCCGAGCGCCTCCGCGAAGGAGCCGCCGTAGACGGTGGCCAGCAGGTACGAGGTGTAGGCCAGCGTGGTGGGCAGCACCGGTTCGGCGGCGGCCAGTTCGGCGTCCTCGCCGAAGGCGGACAGGAACTCGGCGTGCATCTCCTGCTCGGCGGCGATCGCGCCGACCGCGTCGGCGGCGAAGGCCCGCACCTCGGCCTCGCCGGGAGCCTTGGCGGCGCACACCGCCAGCGCCCGGGCGTAGTCCCGCAGGTAGTGCGAGTCCTGGACCACGAAGTGCCGGAAGGCGGCCCGCGGCAGGGTGCCGTCGGTGAGCCCGCCGAGGAAGGAGTGGTCGAGGATCTGACGGTAGGTCGGCTCGATGGCCGCCCAGAGTTCGTCGGTCAGTGTCACGGGCGTCGCTCCTGGCTCCGGTCCGCGCGGCACGGTCAGTCCTCCGGCGGGGAGAAGACCACCAGTACCCGCAGTTCCTCGGTGATGTGGTGGAAGCGGTGCTCGGCCCCGGCGGGGACGAACACCACGCTGCCGCGGCCGACCGTGGCGGTCTCCCGGCCGACGGTCAGCTCGGCCCGTCCGCTGACCACCAGGTAGATCTCGTCCTGGTCGTGGGGGGTCTGCGGATCGGTGTCGCCGGGAGAGAGCGCGTACAGGCCCGCGGACATCGTCGGCTGCTTCAGGAAGCGCAGGTACGCGCCACCGCCGGCGGCGCGTTCGGTGTCCAGTTCGTCCAGCCGGAACAGCTTCATCGGGGCTCGGCTCCTCTCCCGGTCCGGGCCCATTCAACAACACCGCTACGGGACTTCCCTGCGGCCGTCCACGCCTGCCACGATCCGCGCATGAAGAACTTCGTGATCAAAACGCTCATCAACGCGGCGGCGATCTGGGTGGCCGCCTGGATCGTCACCGGGATCACGCTGTCGGGGCGCGACTGGCAGCAGAAGACCGTCACCGTGCTGGCGGTGGCGCTGATCTTCGGTGTGGTCAACTTCCTGGTCAAGCCGCTGGTGAAGCTGTTCTCGCTGCCGCTGTTCGTCCTCACCCTGGGCCTGATCACCTTCGTGATCAACGCGCTGATGCTCTGGCTGACCTCGTGGGCCTCCGACAAGCTCGACCTGGACTTCCACGTCGAGGGCTTCTGGCCGGCGCTGCTCGGCGCGCTGATCATCAGCGTCGTCTCCTGGGGCCTCAACCTGGCCCTCGGCGACGACTGACCGCGACGCGTGACCGCCCCCGCGGGTGGCCCGTCCAACTGCCCGTCGGGCGGCGGGCCACCCGGGGTCGAAACCCCGTTGCCGAACGTCCGATCGAGGCTGGTATAACTGGCGGCCGGTGTGCTGACCGCCCTGATGGTTGGGGGGCGAACTCCGGGGGGATTCGCGGCGTGCTGCCGCTTTCTGCGCTGACTTCACGCCCCCCGGACTGCTACGACCCCAGCCGTGCGACCGGTCCGCCACTGCCAGGTGTCCGCGCACGCGGGCGCCGAACGACCGGCAGGAGAAGAACCCGCATGCCCACTCGCCCTGATCGCAGGCGAATACACCGCACCCTCGCGGGCGGCGCCGCCGCGGCGATGCTGCTCGGCCTGGCGGTGCCCACCGCCGCGCAGGCCGCGTCCCCGACTCCGGCCCAGCGGATCGGCCGGGTGCCCGTGACCCCGGCGGACGCCAAGCACGCCACCGCGCCGGACGACGCGACCCCGCTGGACCTCGGCGTGACCCTGCGACCGCGCGACCCGGGCGCGTTGGAGAGCTTCGTCACGGCGGTCTCCACGCCGGGCAGCCCGCTGTTCCACCAGTACCTGAGGACCGGCGAGTTCGCCGGCCGGTTCGGCGCCAACCCGTCGGACGTCACCGCCGTCACCGCCGAGCTCAGCGCGGCCGGCCTGCAGCCCGGCGCGGTCGAGGGCGACGGCCTGACCATCCCGGTCAAGGCCACCGTCGCCCAGGCCCGCAAGGCCTTCGCCACCGACTTCGCCGGCTACACGCTGGCCGACGGCAGCGCCGCGTTCGCCAACACCGCGGCCCCGCAGCTCTCCGGCAAGGCGGCCGCGAAGGTCACCGGGATCACCGGCCTCAACTCGCTGACCAAGGCCACCTCCTCGCACCAGGCGAAGGCGGTGCCACTGAAGGTCCCGAAGACCACGCCGGACGCCCAGGCCACCCCGAACTACGTCGGCGGCCAGCCCGCCCTCTGCACCAACCTGACGGGCCGGCTGCCCGGCGCCCAGCCGATGAACGGGTACACCGACCCGACGAGCATCGCCGAGGTCTACCAGCAGACCCCCGGCAACGGCGGCGCCGGCTCGACCGTGGCGATCATGAGCCTGGAGGACTACGACGACCAGGCCGTCAACTGGTTCCGGAGCTGCCTCGGCAGCACCACCTCGGTCAGCCGGGTGAAGGTGAACGGCGGCCCGACGACGCCCGCCAACTGGCAGACCGGCCGGGGCGTCGAGACCGCCCTGGACATCGAGACCGTGATGGGCACCGCCCCGAACGCGGACATCCTGGTCTACGAGGGCGCGAGCACGGCCACCACCGAACTGGTCGCCACCCTGCGGCAGATCGTGGTGGACAACCGGGCCCAGGTGGCGTCGATCAGCTGGGGCCTGTGCGAGCCCTACGCCTACGTCGGCGACCTGCAGGCCGAGGACCTGATCCTGCAGCAGGCCGCGGCCCAGGGCCAGACCGTCCTCGCCGCGTCCGGCGACGCGGGCTCCACCACCTGCGCGGGCCAGATCGCGGGCGACACGCAGGTGGCGGTCATCTCGCCCGCCTCTAACGCGTACCTCACCGCCGTCGGCGGCACCCGGGTGGCCGGATCGGTCGGCGCCCGGACCGAGTCGACGTGGAACAGCCCGGGGGTCAACGGCCAGCAGGGCGCCGCGACCGGCGGCGGCGTCTCGGCCTGGTACACGCTCGACTCCGCCACCGGCTACCAGTCCGGGGTCTCCGGCCCGGGCTACGCCAACGTCTGCAGCGCCGCGGCCGGCCGGACCTGCCGTCAGGTGCCGGACGTCGCCGCCGTCGCCGACCCCCAGCAGGGCTACCTGACCGTGCCCTGGGTCAGCGGGAGCGACCTGTTCGTCATGATCATCGGTGGCACCAGCTACGCCGCGCCGCTGTGGGCGGGCCTGGTCGCGCACGCCAACGCCGACCCGAAGTGCGCCGCCGCCGGGCCGCTCGGCTTCCTCAACCCGCAGCTGTACAAGCTGGGCAGCACCCCGGGCCTGTACGACGTCACCACCGGCAACAACGTGCTGGACCAGTCCGGCTACATCGGCTCGCTCTACCAGGCCGGCGCCGGCTACGACCTGACGACCGGTCTGGGCAGCCCGCGCGCAGACAAGCTGTTCGCGCAGCTGTGCGCCAACCTGCCGCAGAGCCCGGCCGGCACCTTCAACGCGGTCGCCCCGACCCGCCTGCTGGACACCCGCTCCGGCGCCGCGCTGGCCGCCTACGGCGAGACCGCGGTGCAGATCACGGGCAACGGCGGCATCCCGGCCTCCGGCGTCACCTCGGTGGTGCTGAACGTGACGGTGACCGACCCGAGCACCGACGGCCACCTGACCGTCTACCCCTCCGGCGGCAGCCGCCCGAACACCTCCAACCTCAACTGGACGGCCGGGAAGACCGTGCCGAACCTGGTCACCGTGCCGGTCGGCGCGGACGGCAAGGTCCGCTTCTACAACGGTGCCTGGGGCCAGACCCAGCTGATCGTCGACGTCCAGGGGTACTACGGCACCGCCGCCGGCGGCGCCACCTACCAGCCCTCCGGTCCGTCCCGGGTGCTGGACACCCGCACCTCGGGCGCCCTCGGCGCGTACGGCACCTACACCCTCCCGGGCAGCCGGCTCGGCGCCCCGGCCGGGACCAAGGCCGTGGTGCTGAACGTGACCGCGACCGACGGGCGGGCCGACGGCCACCTGACCGTCTACCCCTCCGGCAACCCCCTGCCGACCACGTCGAACCTCAACTGGACCGTCGGGAAGACCGTCGCCAACCAGGTGATCGTGCCGCTCGGACCGGACAACTCGATCAAGATCAACAACGGTTCCTGGGACTCCGCCCAGGTGATCGTGGACGTCTTCGGCTTCCTCGGCACCGGCTCGGGCGCGTCGTTCCACTCGACCACCCCGCAGCGGCTGTTCGACAGCCGGACCGGCCAGGGCACCACCCCCGGCGCGTTCGGCGCCGACGAGGTCCGGGTCCTCGGCCTGGACGGCGGCGGCCGGCTCTCCAAGGCCAAGGCCGTGGTCCTGAACGTGACCGTCACCAACCCGAAGGTCGACGGCCACCTGACCGTCTACCCCTCCGGGCAGAGCGCGCCCGACACCTCGAACCTCAACTGGACGGCGGGCCAGACCGTACCCAACATGGTCACCGTCCCGGTCGGCGCCGACGGCCGAGTGATGATCAAGAACGGTTCGTGGAGCAGCACCGACGTCATCGTCGACGTCTTCGGCTACTACAGCTGATCCCCCGAGGCTGACGGCACGTCAGTCCTCCACCGCGCGGGCTGGTCCGGGCTTCTGAGCCCGGGTCAGCCCGCGTTCTCGTGTCCGGTGGTGGACAGGATGCTGGCGAGTTCCTCGTCGAGCTCGCCGCCGGCCAGCTCCTGGCCCATCGGGACCACCCGGTCGGTGCGGGCCAGGAAGGCGATCATCGGCGGGGCGGCGGCCCTCAGCACCGCGTCGCCCTCGGGGGAGCGCAGGACGATGCAGACCTCGGCGAGGTCCTCGCCGACCGGGTGGATGTGCACGTCCCCCTCGCCGGTCGGGCGACTGACGCCGTCCACCAGCAGCTCCCGTGCGAACACCCAGGTGACCGGCACGTCACCGGGCAGGTGGAAGGTGAAGCGGACGGCGTACGGATCGGCGCCGTCGTAGTCCAGGTCGACCACGATGCGGAAGGAGAGCTCGCTCGACACCACGAGGTGCATCGCCATGTGGGCTTGGACCGTGCTGTACATGCGCCATTACCTCTCGTTCTGCCCGGGCTCGTGCGCTGAGGGAGACGCGTGCACCGGGCATCGATTCACTGTCGTGGAACGGCTTCGTGTGTTTTGTCCGCTGATTCCCCGTTCGATCCTCATCGTCCATGTTTGGCAACGATCCGGACAAGGTGAGCTTTTTCAAATGGTGAACGAACACCACACCAAATCACCCCAGGTCACCTCACGAACGCCGGGAACATGGCCCCGACCAGGGAACGAAGGCGCGCGGCGGCCGCGTCCAGCCGGTCGGCGTGCTCCAGCGGCAGGGAGAAGGCCATGGTCGCGACCACCGAGCCGACGGTGATCGGCACCGCCGCGCAGACCGTGCCGAGTGCGTACTCCTGCCGCTCCAGCACCGGCATGGTGGGCCGCACCGCGTCCAGCCGGCGCAGCACGGTGTGCAGTTCGGTGGCGGTGGACGGGGTGAGCGCGGTGGGGCGGTAGCGGTCGAGGTGGTCGAGCCGCTCCTCCTCGCAGAGCTGGGAGAGCAGGCAGAGTCCGACGGCGTGCGCGTGCGCGGTGGCACGGAAGTCGGCCCACTCCTCGACCGGCGGCTGGGCGGGGCCGGAGACCACGTCGACGATCCGCACCTCGCCGTCCTCGTAGACCGCGTAGTAGACGGCGGCGCCGAGTTCGTCGCGCAGTTCCTCCATCCGGCCGCGCAGGTCGGCGCGTTCGGCGTGGCGGGTGTCGGCCCGGCTGATCCCGTCGACCGACTCGCCGTAGTAGAACCGGCCTTCGTCCCGGCGCAGGTAGCCCTCGTGGGTGAGGGTGCGCAGCAGGTGGTAGGTGGTGCCGAGGGGGAGTGCCGCGGAGCGCGCGAGCTGTTTGGCGGTGGCCCCGTGCGGGTGGGTGCCGACCGCTTCGAGCAGCCGTAGTGCGCGCTGCACCGAGGTGATCAGGGTGGGCGCCCGCGGCGCACGTATGCCGCCGCTGGTGGCCGAGGCGGTCCCCCCGCCGGCTTGTTCGCCGATCCGGTCCATGCTCATCCCCATCCCCCGGGCACAGATGGGCATTCGGAGGAGGCTGCTCCGAATCCGCCCGGCAGGCGCACATTGCAGCACAGGGCGACCTCCCCTGCAATCACTATCGAGCACGCCCCGGCCAATTCCCCTTCGATTCGAAGGCGCATGCTCGGCGTGGTCGACGGATCACGAGGCGTCATCTCGGCCGCTCGCGGGAATCGAAGATCCACAGGCGGTGTGTCCGTCGCCGCCGACCGGGACCCCCGGGCATGCCGCCTAGCCCGTTCGGCGGAAGGCCTTCCTCCGAATCGCACCCCTGTGCGGGTTTGGCCCCGGGCCGCGCGCGGGAGACTCCCGCACAACCCTCGCGCCCCGGAGGTGGCAGCCATGTCGGCTCCCGTCCGTCCCGTCGTCAAACGCACCGCCCGGGCCATCCTGTTGGAGCTCGACCCGGACAACCCGCACTCCCCCGCCTCACTGGTGCTGATCCGCCGGGTCCGCCCGGGCTCCCCGCACCCGTACTGGATCACTCCCGGCGGCGGTGTCGAACCCACCGACCGCACCGTGGTGGAGGCCCTGCACCGGGAGGTGGACGAGGAGTTGGGCGGCAAGATCGCCGACGTGGTGCCCGCCTTCGTCGACACCGTCGCCCACTCGCACCACGACGACGGCACCCCCGCGCACCCGCACGGGGTCAAGGTGCAGCACTTCTTCGTCTGCCGGCTCACCGACCTGGACCCGTCCCGCCGGCACGGCCCCGAGGTGGAGCAGCCCAACGGCGAGTACCGGATCGTCCGGGTGCCGTTCACCCGCGAAGGCGTCACCTCGGTCAACGTGGTCCCTCCCAGCCTGCGTGCCTACCTCGCCGCGAACATCGAGGGCGTCCGCGCCCTGCTCGCCCAGGACCTGGCCTGACCCGGCGTCAGGCCAGGTCCCCCACCAGGTCGTGGTGGACCGACCCGGCCGCCACACCGGACCGGCGCAGGGCCGCCACCCCGCGCCGGACCATGGCGGGCGGCCCGCTCAGGTACGCCTCGAAGCCGTGCCACGGCGCGTACCTGGCCACCACCTCGGGCAGCTCCCCGGCCAGCGCCTCGCCCGGCGCGACCGACTGCTCGGAGACCACCGGACGCACCGTCAGCCACGGGTGCCGCGCGGCCAGCTCGCGCAACCCGGCCAGCTGGTACAGCTCCTCGGCGCGCCGCGCCCCGTAGAACACCTCCACCTTGCGGCCGTCGGCGCCGTGCTCCGCGACCTCCTCGACCAGTGCCGCGATCGGCGCGATCCCGGTGCCGCCGCCCAGGCAGAGCAGGTTCCGCCCGGCCGCGTGGTCCAGCACCATGCCGCCCGCCGCCGGTCCGAGCCGCAGCACGTCGCCCGGCCGGGCCCGGTGCACCAGCGCGTTGCTCACCCAGCCCGCCTGCACCGCCTTCACGTGCAGGGTGAGCAGCCCGTCCGGCCGCGGCGCGGCGGCGAACGAGAAGTGCCGCCACACCCGCGGCCACCACGGCGTCTCCACCGCGGTGTACTGCCCGGCCCGGAACGGGTACGCCTGGTCCGGCCGCAGCGTCAGCACCGCCACCTCGGGCGTGGCCTGACGGTGCGCCACCACCTCGGCCTGCCACCACGGCGGGGTGGCCAGCGCCGCCTCCTCGGCCGCCTCGATCATGATCCGGGAGACCAGCCCGTAGACCCGCCGCCAGGCCAGCTCGGTCCGCTCGTCCCACCCGCTGCCGCCGTACCGGGCCAGCGCCGCCACCAGGCACTCGCCGACCGGCCCGTAGTGCCCGGTCAGCGTCCCGTACTTGCGGTGCCCGCGTCCCAGGTGGCCCAGGTACTCGCGCAGCCCCGCCGGGTCGTCGGCGCTGGCCGCCGCCATCAGCAGCGCCCGGAACAGCCGGTCGCGCTGCACGTCCATGGCGGCCGGGAACAGCGCCCGCACCTCGGGGTGGTGGACGAAGATCAGCGCGTAGAAGTGCGCGGTCGCCCGGTCCGCGACCGGCTCGACCACCGCCAGGGTGGCCCGGATCAGCGCCACGTCCTCCGCGGTCGGCGCCTGCTCGGCGGCCGGCTCCACCACCGGCGCCACCGGCTGCACGGGCGTCTCGGCCAGCGTCTCCAGCGCCCAGGCCTGCGACCAACTGTCGCCGGGACCCGCCCAGTTCAGTCCGGGCGCGGTCGGGAAGAGCGGCTGGAACGACGGCCCCGGCGCCCCGTCCGGCAGGCTCGGCGCGGGCACGGTCGGCGGCCGGGTCGGTTTCGCCGGGATCACCGGCCCGGTCGGCACCCGCGCGGGCACCACGGCACCGGGCTGCGGCTCGGGCTGTAGCTGCGGCTCCGGCTGCGGCTCCACGGGCAGCGAAGCCTTGGCGGCCGAACCCGCGGCAGCCGAACCCGCGGCGGGCTCCGGCCCGGTGGTGGGCTCCGGCCGGTCGGCGGCCTCCGGCCCGGCCGCGGGCGGCGGACCTGTGGCGGGCTCCGGTTCGGCGGCCGGCTCCGGACCGGCGGCGGAGGAAGCGGCCGGGACGGCCGCCAACCCGGGGACGGCGGCGGCCGCTGCCGAGCCATGGCCCGCCCTGACCTTCAGCGACCTGCTCTTCAGCGCGATCTGACGAGTACCCAAGAGAATCGTTTCGCTTCCGGTCGACCAATCTGCTGACGCCTTCAGCACATTGGCACGCCCGCACAGCTCATCCGACAAATCACGCGAAGACCGGACACCGACACCGTTCACGCGCTAATCTCGCGGGCCCTCCCCACCTTGCGCGGCCGTACGACCACGCAAGGTGACGACCGCTGCCCGCCCTACAGGCCGCGCAGCAGCAGGCCGGGCTGCTCCACGCAGTCCGCGACGAAGCGCAGGAAGCCGCCCGCGGTGCCGCCGTCGCAGACCCGGTGGTCGAAGGTGAAGGACAGCTGCGTGACCTGACGGACCGCCAACTCGCCCTGGTGCACCCACGGCTTGGGGGTGATCCGGCCGACCCCGAGCATCGCCGCCTCCGGGTGGTTGAGGATCGGCGTGGAGCCGTCCACCCCGAACACGCCGTAGTTGTTCAGGGTGAAGGTCCCGCCGGTCAGCTCGGCCGGGGTGAGCTTCCCGGCCCGGGCCGCCTCGGTCAGCCGGGCCAGCTCCACCGTCAGCCGCTCGGTGTCCAGCAGTTGGGCGTCCCGCACCACCGGCACCACCAGGCCGCGCTCGCTCTGCGCCGCGAAGCCCAGGTGGACGGCGCGGTGGCGGCGGATGCCGTCGGGGCCCGCGCTGGAGTTCAGCTCCGGGAAGCGACCCAGGGCGGCCACGCAGATCCGGGCCAGCAGCGCCAGCACGCTCACCTTCGGCCCGGGCGCACGGTTGAGCTGCGCGCGCAGCGCCATCAGCTCGGTGGCGTCGGCGTCCACCCAGCAGGTCGCGGCGGGGATCTCCTGGTGACTGCGGGTCAGCTTCTCCGCGACGGTGCGGCGCAGCCCGCGCAGCGGGATCAGCTCCCCGTCGAGGGCCTCGGAGGCGACGGTTTCACGTGAAACCGTCGGCGCCGGAGCGACCGCGGTGTGCCGGACCGCCGCCTCGACGTCCCGGCGCATGATCAGCCCGTCCGGCCCGCTGCCCGCCAGCGCGGCCAGGTCGAGGCCGTGCTCCCGGGCGATCCGGCGCACCAGCGGCGAGATCACCGCGACCACCCCGGGGGCCTTCGCCACCGGAGCGGGCGGCTGCTCCACCGGCGCGGGGGGAGCCACCGCGACGGCAGCCCCGGGCACCACCCGGCGGCGGCCGGCCCGGCGGGTCTCGGCGACCCCGTAGCCGACCAGCGGGCGCTCCACCTCGGGCGCGGGCGCGTCGCCGGGCGCGGCGGCGACCGCGACGGTCACCAGCGGCGCGCCGACCGGGATCTCGGTGCCGACCTCGCCGTACCGGGCGGTGACCACGCCGCCGTACGGGCAGGGCACCTCGACCACGGCCTTGGCGGTCTCCACCTCCACCACCGGCTGGTCGACGGCGATCACCTCGCCGACCTCGACCATCCAGCGCACCACCTCGGCCCCGGTGAGTCCCTCACCGAGGTCGGGCAGCGTGAACTCGCGGACCACCGGCATCGCCATCACTCCTCCCACTGGAGCCTGGCGACGGCGTCCAGGATCCGGTCCACCCCGGGCAGGTGGTGGTGCTCCAACATCGGCGGCGGGTACGGGATGTCGAAACCGGTGACCCGCAGCACCGGCGCCGCCAGGTGGTGGAAGCACTTCTCGGTCAGCCGGGCGGCGATCTCCGCGCCCGCCCCGCCGAAGCCGGTGGCCTCGTGCACCACCACGGCGCGGCCCACCGAGCGGACCACCTCGCAGGCGGTGGCCTCGTCGAACGGCACCAGGCTGCGCAGGTCCAGCACCGCCAGGTCCCAGCCCTCCGCCCGGGCCGCCTCGGCGGCCTCCAGGCAGACCGGCAGCGAGGGCCCGTAGGTGATCAGCACCGCCGAGCTGCCCGGCCGGCGCAGCACCGCCTTCCCGATCGGCTCGACGCCGACCGCCGGGTCCCACTCGGCCTTGCCCCAGTAGAGGCGCTTGGGCTCCAGGAAGACCACCGGGTCGTCGGAGGCGATCGACTCGCGCAGCAGCCCGTACGCGTCCTCGACGGTCGCCGGGGTGACCACGTGCAGGCCGGGGGTGTGCGCGTAGTACGCCTCGGAGGCGTCGCTGTGGTGCTCGACGCCGCCGATCCCGCCGCCGTACGGGACCCGGACGGTGATCGGCAGCGGCAGCTTGCCGGCGGTGCGGTTGCGCATCTTGGCGACGTGCGAGAACAGCTGCTCCAGCGCCGGGTAGGCGAAGGCGTCGAACTGCATCTCGACCACCGGGCGCAGGCCGTACATCGCCATGCCGACGGCGGTGCCGAGGATGCCGGCCTCGGCGAGCGGGGTGTCCAGGCAGCGGTCGGGGCCGAACTCGGCGGCCAGGCCGTCGGTGATCCGGAAGACCCCGCCGAGGGTGCCGACGTCCTCGCCGAGCACGGTCACGGCCCGGTCGGCGCGCATCGCGTCGCGCAGTGCGGCGTTGAGCGCCTGGGCCATGGTGCCGGTGCGGGTGCCGGACTGGTTGCGGGTGGCGGTGGTCATCGGGGGTGCACCTCGGCCTCGGCGGCGAGTTCGGCGGCCAGCTGGGCGGCCTGCTCGCGCAGCTGCTGGGTGGGCTCGGCGTAGACGTGCGCGAACAGCGCCGTCGGGTCCAGCTCGGGGTCGGCGTGGAACTCGGCGCGCATCCGGGCGGCCAGCGCCTCGGCCTCCTCGGCGGCGCCCGCGGCGAGCTGCTCGTCGAACAGGCCGCGCTCGCGCAGCGCCGCCTCCAGCAGCCGGATCGGGTCGTGCTCGCGCCAGGCGGCGACCTCCTCCTCGTGCCGGTAGCGGGTCGCGTCGTCGGCGTTGGTGTGCGCCTCGATCCGGTAGGTGAGCGCCTCGACCAGGGTCGGGCCGCCGCCCTGGCGGGCCCGCTCGACCGCCTCGGAGACCACCTGGTGCACCGCGGCGGCGTCGTTGCCGTCGACCAGCCGGCCGGGCAGGCCGTAGCCGACCGCCTTGTGGGCGAGGGTCGGCGCGGCGGACTGCCGGGTGAGCGGGACGGAGATGGCGTAGCCGTTGTTCTGCACCAGGAAGACCACCGGGGCGTGCAGCACCGCGGCGAAGTTCAGCGCCTCGTGGAAGTCGCCCTCGCTGGTGCCGCCGTCGCCGAGCAGGGCCAGGGCCACGGTGTCGTCGCCGGCCAGCCGGGCGGCGTGCGCGAGGCCCACCGCGTGCGGGGCCTGGGTGGCGAGCGGGGTGCAGAGCGGGGCGGTGCGGGTGGCGCGCGGGTCGTAGCCGGTGTGGGCGTTGCCGCGCAGCAGGGTGAGCGCCTGCAGCGGGTCGACGCCGCGCGCGACCACCGCGAGGGTGTCCCGGTAGCTGGGGAAGAGCCAATCGTCTTCGCGCAGGGCGAGTGCCGCGGCCACCTGGCAGGCCTCCTGGCCGGTGGAGGCCGGGTAGACGGCGAGCCGGCCCTGCTTGGTGAGGGTGGTGGCCTGCTGGTTGTAGCGGCGGCCGGCCACCAGCCGGCGGTACAGCTCGCGGAGCAGCTCGGGGTCGGCCTTGTCGGCGGCGGGTGTGCCCAGCACGCGGAAGGGCGCTGCGTCGGGCAGCAGGGGAGCGGGGTCGGTGCGCGGCGCGGTGGCACCGGGCAGCCAGCCGGGCACGGACGCGTGGTCGGCCTGGTCTCTGTGGTCGAGAACGGTCATCTCGGGCACCTCCGGGGTGGTGGGGGCTCCCTACCGATTGTTCGGTCGTCTGTTCACCTTGACCATATCTGCGTCAAGACGGTGGACAATCGGCCGCACGGGCGGTCTGCTGGGGTCAGCACGTCCAATCACGAGGGATGGGGGGCCATGTCGGCTGAACAGGTGTCCAGACTCGACCGAGTCGACCGGTCGATCCTGCGGCTGCTGCGGCAGGACGGTCGCGCCTCGATCCGCTCGGTGGCCGAGCGGGTGCACGTGTCCCGGGCGAACGCGTACGCCCGGATCTCCAGGATGGTCGAGGACGGGGTGATCCGCGGCTTCACCGCCCGGGTGGACCACGAGAAGGCCGGCCAGGGCGCCTCCGCCTACATCACCCTGAAGATCGTCCAGAACTCCTGGCGGACGGTGCGCGACCAGTTGCTGCAGCTGCCGGGCGTGGCGCACATCGCGCTGGTCGGCGGGGACTTCGACGTGCTGATGCTGGTGCACACCGCGGACAACCGGGCGCTGCGCGAGCTGGTGCTGGGCAGCATCCAGTCGATCCCGCAGGTGCTGAGCACGCAGACCATGCTGGTCTTCGAGGAGACCGACCAGGTGCCGCCGGACGAGCGCTGAGGACCGGCCTCAGTCCTGGGCGCGCAGCCCGTCGAAGGCCAGCCGGACCACCGCGTCGGGCAGGCCGTCGGTGTCGCGCTGGCCGGGGCGGTACCACTCCACCACCGAGTTGATCATGCCGAACAGCAGCCGGGTGGCCAGCCGGGGCTCCAGGCCCGCGCGCAACTGGCCGGCCGCGGCCGCCTCGCGGACCAGCTCGGCCACCCGGTGGTCGAAGTCGCGCCGCCGCTCGAGCGCCCAGAGTTCGGTGGCGGTGTTCCCGCGCACCCTCAACAGCAGGGTCACGTACGGGAGTTCGGCGAGCAGCACCTCCGCGGTGCGGCGCACCACGTGCTCCAGGCGGTCGACCGGGCGGCCCTCGGCGGCGGCCGGCTCGTCGAGGATGGCGAACAGCGCGTCCAGGGCCCGGCCGACGGCGAGGCGCAGCAGTTCTTCCTTGCCGCGCACGTGGTGGTAGATCGACGACTTGGAGATCCCGGCGGCCCGCGACAGGTCCTCCATCGAGGTGCCGTCGTAGCCGCGCTCGTTGAAGACCCGCACCGTGACGGCGAGCAGCGAGTCGACGGTGTAGGCGGTGCGCGCGGAGTGGTCGGCCATGGTCACGAGTATCCCCGGCGCCCCGGAGGCCCGCCCCGGAGGGGGTGGGCCTCCGGGGCCGGGGTTCAGCCGCGGTCGGCGGCGGTGTCCTCGGCGACGAAGTACGCGGGCCGGGACTGCACCGCGGTGTAGATCCGGGCCACGTACTCGCCGAGCAGGCCGACGCAGATCAGCTGCACCGCGCCGATGAACAGCACGCCGGCGAAGAGCGAGGTCCAGCCGGGCACGGTGCTGCCGGCCAGGTACACGATCAGGCAGAAGGCGAGCAGCCCGAGGCAGGTGAAGAAGGCGACGGTGCCCAGCCAGGTGGCCAGCCGCAGCGGGGCGGCGGAGAAGCCGGTGATGGAGTCCAGCGCGAGCCGGACCATCTTGGTCAGCGGGTACTTGGTGCTGCCGGCCACCCGCTCCTCGCGGACGTAGCGGACCTCGCCGCTGGGGAAGCCCAGCCAGGGCACCAGCAGCCGGTAGACCCGCTGCTGGTCGGGGAGTTCCTTGAGCGCCTCGACCGCCTCGCGGCTCAGCAGCCGGAAGTCCCCGGCGTGCGAGGGGACCTGACGGCCCACCAGGCGGCGGATCAGCCAGTAGTAGGCGGCGGCGGTGTACCGCTTGAAACCGGTGTCGGTGGAGCGGTCCTCGCGCACGCCGTAGACGATGTCCAGGCCGTCGCGGCGGGCGAGTTCCAGCATCTCCGGGATCTTCTCCGGCGGGTCCTGCAGGTCGGCGTCGATGCTGGCCACGTAGCGGCCCACGGCGCGGTGCAGGCCGGCGGTGAGCGCGGCCTGGTGGCCGCTGTTGCGGCGCAGCCGGACCATCCGCAGCTCGGGCCAGTCGGCGGCCAGGTCGCGCAGCAGCGCGGCGGTCTTGTCGGCGCTGCCGTCGTCGACGGCGACCACCTCGTACCTTTCACCGATCCCGTCGAGCACCGGGCGCAGCCGGGCGACGAGCGCGGGCAGCGCGTCCTGCTCGTTGTACATGGGGACCACGACCGACAGGACGGTGGCGTCCTGGTCCGCAGTGCTCATCGGGTTCTCCCGCCGCATGGGGGTGGTGGCCGTCCGGTGGTGGGAGTTTAACCAGCGGGTGTCCCGTCAGGTACAGACCACTACTGCGTACCGTAGGCTCGCCCGGGAATTCCGGGCGGGCCCGGCGGCGGGCCGACACTCAGACAGGACCTGATGGCGATGGCAGCAAGCCCCGACACCGAGGTGGCCGAGCGTCCCGACGTGCCGCCGAGGGGGGACGTCCCGCGCGAGGGAGCGCGGGAGTGGGCCCGGCGCACGGCGCGGGAGTACGGTCCGGCACTGGCGGTGTTCGGGGCCGTGCGGCTGATCGCGTTCACGGTGTTCATGTGGCTGCTGTCCTGGTCGGGCGAGTACCTGACCAAGCCGCACCGGTTCGGCGGCGGCGCCCACACCTGGGACGTGATGGGCGGCTGGGACGGCTGGTGGTACCAGCAGGTCGCCGCGAACGGCTACGACCCGAAGCTGCTGCCGTCCTCCAGCGGGCCGTGGACGCTGGAACAGAACTCGGTCGCCTTCTTCCCCCTCTACCCGGGCCTGATGAAGCTGGTCTCCGCGGTGACGGGCCTGGGCACCTTCGGGGCGGGCGTGTTCGTCTCGGTGGTCTCCTCGTTCGTCGCCGCCGCGGGCATCTACGCGGTGACCAAGCTGCTGGCCGGGCGGCGGGCCGCGGTGATCGCGGCCGGGGTGTGGGGCCTGTTTCCCGGCTCCGGCGTGGAGTGGGCGGTCTACTCGGACTCGCTGTTCGTCGCGCTGGCCGCCTGGGCCTGCTACTTCGTCCTGACCCGCAACTGGCTGGCCGCGGGCGTGACCGCCTTCGTCGCCGGGCTCAACCGGCCGACCTCGGCGGCGCTGGCCGCCGCGATCGGGGTGGCCGCGCTGACCGCGCTGGTGCGCCGCCGCGACGGGGTGGCCGGACCGCTCACCGCGCTGCTGATCGCCCCGCTCGGCTTCGCCGGCTACATCGCCTGGGCGAGCTGGCGGATGGGCAGTTGGACCGCCTACTTCGAGCTGCAGCGCGGCGCCTGGCTGCACTTCTTCGACTGGGGCAAGCACTCCCAGAACGTGGTGAAGAACCTGCTGCTCGGCCACCACGACTACATCTTCGGCTACCCCACCGAGGACCTGATCGCGCTGCTGCTGGTGTTCGCCCTGCCGATCCTGGTCTTCCTGCTGATCCGGCTGCGCCCGCCGGCCTTCCTGGTGGTCTACACGCTGGTCACCGTGGTCCTGGTGCTCGGCAGCCAGCAGATCTTCGGCAACACCTCGCGCTACCTGCTGCCCTGCTTCCCGCTCTTCCTGCCGATCGCGGTGGCGCTCAAGCGGCTGTCGCTGCCCTCGCTGGCGGTGGTCATGGGCGTCACGGCGGCCGCCTCCGGCTGGTACGCGGGGTACGTCCTGTTCGAGCTGGGCATTCCGTAGACCGCGATCACGCGGGGCGCACCGGCGCGCGGAGATCGGATCGGCCACGGGCCCTTGCCCCGACCGATCGTTCGGTTACTCTGAGGTGTGTCCCGCCCCGCCCCTATGAGGAGCGCACCATGGCTGCTGCGACCCCCACCCCGACGGTCGCCGAACTGACCGCCCGTCACCAGGACACCCTCGACCGCGCACTCGCCGCGATCGCGGACCGCGACTACTGGTCGCCGTACCCGGAGTTCCCGAAGGCGTACGGGGAGAGCGCCCCCGCCGACGGGAAGGCCGCCTTCGAGGCGGTGCTGGGCCGCGAGTTCGCGCTGCCCGGGCACCCCGGCGGCGGTGAGCCGGTGACCGGCGAGGCCTCGCCGTACGGCATCGAGATGGGCGTCAGCTACCCGCACGCCGAGCCGGACGCGCTGTTCGCCGCGCTGGAGGCGGCCCGCCCGGCGTGGGCGAAGGCCGGCCCGGCCGCCCGCGCGGCGGTCTGCCTGGAGATCCTGGGCCGGATCAACGCCCGCTCGCACGAGTTCGCGAACGCGGTGATGCACACCACCGGCCAGGCCTACGGCATGGCGTTCCAGGCCGGCGGCCCGCACGCCCAGGACCGCGGGCTGGAGGCGGTCGCCTACGCGTACGCCGAGCAGGTCCGGCTGCCGCGCTCCGCGCAGTGGACCAAGCCCCAGGGCAAGCGCGAACCGCTCAGCATGACCAAGGAGTTCACCGCGGTGCCGCGCGGCACCGCGCTGCTGATCGGCTGCAACACCTTCCCGACCTGGAACGGCTACCCGGGCCTGTTCGCCTCGCTGGCCACCGGCAACGGCGTGCTGGTCAAGCCGCACCCGCGGGCCGTGCTGCCGCTGGCGCTGACCGTGCGGATCGCCCGCGAGGTGCTGGCCGAGGCGGGCTTCGACCCGAACCTGGTGTGCCTGGCCGCCGAGCACGAGGGCTCCTCGATCGCCCAGGTGCTGGCCGTGCGCCCCGAGGTGAAGCTGATCGACTACACCGGCTCCACCGGCTTCGGCGACTGGCTCGAGGAGCACGCCCGGCAGGCCCAGGTCTACACCGAGAAGGCCGGCGTCAACACGGTCGTCATCGACTCCACCGACGACTACCGCGGCATGCTCGGCAACCTGGCCTTCGCGCTCAGCCTGTACAGCGGCCAGATGTGCACCACCCCGCAGAACCTGCTGATCCCGCGCACCGGCATCACCACCGACCAGGGCGAGCGCTCCTACGACGAGGTGGTCGCCGACCTCGCCGCGGCGATCGACGGCCTGCTCGGCGACGACGCCCGGGCGTCCGCCATCCTCGGCGCCGTGGTCAACCCCGCGGTGCTCGGCCGCAGCGCCGCCGCCGCGGGCGGCGAGTTCGGCGAACTCGCCCTCGCCCCGCGGGTGGTGGCCTCCGCCGAGTTCCCCGGCGCGACCATCCGCACCCCCGCGCTGGTGAAGGCCGACGCCGACAAGCCGGACGACCGCGCGGTCTTCCTCGCCGAGTGCTTCGGCCCGGTCGCCTTCGCCGTCGCGGTGGCCGACACCGCCGCCGCCGTCGAACTGCTGCGCCGCACCACCGCCGAGCACGGCGCGATGACCGCGGGCGCCTACACCACCGACCCGGCGGTGGAGGACGCGCTGATCGAGGCCTGCCTCGACTCCGGCGTCTCGCTCTCGCTCAACCTGACCGGCGGGGTGTACGTCAACCAGACCGCCGCCTTCTCCGACCTGCACGGCACCGGCGCCAACCCGGCCGCCAACGCCGCGTACTGCGACGGCGCGTTCGTCGCGAGCCGGTTCCGCACCATCGAGATCCGCAAGTAGTCGCACCCGCACCGCAGTGACCGGAGGCCCGGAACCGTCCCACAACGGTTCCGGGCCTCCGGCCGGTCAGTGGGCGCCTCAGGGCCGGGCGCCCCAGAGCCGAGTGCCTCAGGGCCGCCGCGGGTTGAACACCCACACCCGCAGCAGCACGAAGCGCACCAGGGTGGCCAGCGCGTTCGCCGCCACCAGCACGCCGAGTTCCACGCCGTGCCCGGACCCCGGGCGCAGCCAGTGCAGCGCCCCGACCGCGCCGCTGGTCAGCGCCAGGCCCACCAGGAAGGCCATCCCGCCCTCCAGTTGGTGTCGCAGCGCGTCCTGACGGCCCGTCACGCCGAAGGTGAAGCGCCGGTTGGCGGCGGTGTTGAAGACGGCCGTCACGCCGAGCGCCAGCGCGTTGGCGAGCAGCGCCGGCACCGCCTGCCGCAGCAGCAGGTAGAGCAGGACGTACGCCAGCGTGCACAGGCCGCCGATCACCGCGAAGCTGACGGCCTGCCAGCCGAGCCCCAGCGGCACCTGCGCCTGCCGCACCCTCTCCGGAAGCTCGACCCGGCCGGTCCCCGCCAGGCTGCGCCGGGCCACCCGGGCCATGCCCTTCAGGTCGTCCAGCGCGGTGCGGACGATGTCCACCCGGCTGTCCGGGTCGTCCACCCAGTCCACCGGGACCTCGTGGATGCGCAGGCCGGAGCGCTCGGCGAGCAGCAGCAGTTCGGTGTCGAAGAACCAGGCGTTGTCCTCGACCTCGTCCAGCAGCCGCTTCACCACCTCGGTGCGGCCGGCCTTGAAGCCGCACTGGGCGTCGGAGAACTTCGCCGCCATGGTGGCGCGCAGCAGGAAGTTGTAGGTGCGGGAGATGAACTCCCGCTTGGGGCCGCGCACCACCGCCGAGCCGCGGTGCAGCCGGCTGCCGATCGCCAGGTCGCTGTGCCCGGACAGCAGCGGCGCGACCAGCGGCAGGAACGCCTCCAGCCCGGTGGACAGGTCGACGTCCATGTACGCCACCACGTCGGCCTCGCTGCTGCCCCACACGTGCCGCAGCGCCCGGCCGCGGCCCTTGAGGTCGAGGTGGACGGCGCGCACCTGCGGGATCTGCTCGGCGAGCCGGGTGGCCACCTCCCAGGTCCCGTCCACCGAGGCGTTGTCCGCCACGGTGATCAGGTAGTCGTACGGAAAGGTCTCGGACAGATAGGCGTGCAGCTCACGGACGCAGCGCTCCAGCGAGTGCTGCTCGTTGTAGACGGGTACGACGACCTCCACCAGACGGGTTTTCACGGTGGTGGGCGCCGGGCTCCGTCCGTCGGCCGCCGGGTCGAGCCGGGCGGGTCGGCGCATCGCTGGCTGTGTCATGGAAAGGAGGTTCACAGCCCCTGATGGGCCCGCGATGATGGCAGTCTGAGAGCGCGCTGAGAACCCGGGCCGCCGCGGACTCCGCTCTGGTGACGACGGGACGACGACGGGAGACACGGATGTCCGAGATGGAGTTCGACTGCGACGTGCTGGTGGTCGGAGCCGGTCCGACCGGCCTGCTGCTGGCCGGCGACCTGGCTGCGGCCGGCCTGCGGGTGGTCCTGCTCGAGAAGCGCGCGGAGGAGTCCAACCTGACCCGCGCCTTCGCGGTGCACGCCCGCACCCTGGAGCAGTTGGACGCCCGCGGCCTGGCCGACGAACTGATCGCCACCGGGCAGGTGATGCCCTCGCTGCGGGTCTTCGGACGGCTGCGGGTCGACCTGGCGGGCCTGCCCAGCCGGTTCCCGTTCGTACTGGTCACCCCGCAGTCGCAGACCGAGCGGGTGCTGCGCGAGCGGGCCCTGAAGGCGGGCGTGGAGCTGCGCCGCGGAGCCGAGGTGACGGGTCTTCGGCAGGACGCCGGGGGCGTCACGCTGACCGCGGGCGAGCAGTCCCTGCGGGCCCGGTACGCGGTCGGCGCGGACGGCGTGCGCTCCACGGTGCGCGACCTGCTGGGCATCCCGTTCCCCGGCGAGTCGGTGGTGCGCTCGGTGATGCTGGCCGACGTCCGCCTGGAGCGGGAGCCGGAGGAGCCGCTGACCGCGGGCGCCGGCGAGGCCGGCTTCGCCTTCCTCGCACCGTTCGGCGACGGCTGGTTCCGGGTGATCGGCTGGGACCGCAACCGCCAGGTGGCCGACTCCGAGCCCGTGGTGCTGGCCGAACTCGCCGACCTGGTGCGGGAGGTGATGGGCGAGGACTACGGGCTGCACGACGCCCGCTGGACCTCCCGCTTCCACAGCGACGAGCGGCAGGCGCCGACCTACCGCTCCGGCCGGGTCTTCCTGGCCGGCGACGCCGCGCACTGCCACTCCCCGGCCGGCGGCCAGGGCATGAACACCGGCCTGCAGGACGCCGCCAACCTGGGCTGGAAGCTGGCCGCGGTGCTGCGCGGCTGGTCTCCTGACGCCCTGTTGGACACCTACCAGACCGAGCGGCACCCGGTGGGCCGGGCGGTGCTGCGCAGCTCCGGCGCGCTGGTGCGGCTCGCCCAGGCCCAGCACGCTCCGGCCAGAGCGCTGCGCTCCGCGCTCAGCACGGTCTCCGGACACGTGGGCCCGCTGGCCGAGTTGGGCGCCAAGCAGGTCTCCGGGATCGCCTTCTCCTACCCGGCCGACAAGGGCTCGCACCCGCTGGCCGGCCGCCGGCTGCCGGACCTGCGGCTCGCGGTGGACGTGCCCGGCGGCCCGTCGCGGCTCCACGAGGCGCTGCGCGGCGGCCAGTTCGTGCTGATCAGCAACGACGAGCTGTCGGTCGCGGACTCCTGGCCGGAGCGGGTGGTGACGGCCGCCCCCGCCGACCCGCACGGCAAGCTGCGGGACACCGTGCTGCTGGTCCGCCCGGACGGCTACGCGGCGTGGGCCTGCGTCGACCCGACCCGCGGGGAGCTGCGGGCGGCGCTGAGCCGCTGGCTGGGCCGCCCCGCCATTCAGTGAGTTCGGCCGCGCATTCAGTTAATGGCTTTCCCGTTCCACAGTTGACTGTTTTTTAGTAAGCAATTGCTCAGGCATGGGTCTATTCCTGGGAGTTCTCTGAGAGATTCTGGCGAGCGTTTTCGACCAACCGGAACGCCCCCAGATTTCCGGAGGAGCCCGTGCGACCCCGCTCGCTCGCCCTTGCCGCGGCACTTGCCGTGCTGCCCCTGACCGTTGTCTCCCTGGGCGTCGGCACCGCCCAGGCGGCGCCGACCCCCAACGCCGCCGCCGCCCGGGTGGCGCTGCCGCAGACCGTGACCCCGGCGGTGGCCCGCTCGCAGAAGCAGGGAGACCTCCCGGCGGACCGCGAGATATCCGTGGCGGTCAACCTGAAGCTGCGCAACACCGCCGAGCTGGACCGGTTCCTGACGGCGGTGAGCACCCCCGGCTCCGTCGAGTTCGGGCACTACCTGACGCCCGCTCAGTTCACCGAGAAGTTCGGCCCGACCCAGGCCGACGTCGACCAGGTCCGCGCCTACCTGGCCGCCCAGGGCCTGAAGGTCACCGCGGTCAGCGGCAACCGCCAGGTGGTGGACGCCAGCGGCCCCGCCGCCAAGATCGCGCAGGCCTTCGGCACCCACGAGTCGACCTACACCGACCCGCAGCAGGGCGGCCGGGCGTTCTTCGCCAACGACGGCGCCGCCTCGGTGCCGTCCGCGCTGGCCGGTGTGGTGGAGGGCGTCAGCGGCCTCAGCGACCACACCGTGCGCACCACCCGCCTGGCCAAGCCGTCCGCGGCGACCCCGATGGCCACCCCGAGCGGCTTCGGCCCGGCGACCTACGACGGCGCGTACCGGCTGAACCAGCTGGGCGCGGACGGCACCGGCACCACCGTGGCGCTGTGGGAGTTCGACGGCTACAAGAGCACCAACCTCTCCACCTACGACAGCCAGTTCGGCCTGTCCGGCCCGGCGGTGAGCACCGTCTCGGTGGACGGCGCCAACTACGACTCGAAGCCCGGCCAGGGCCAGGGCGAGGTCGAGCTGGACAGCGAGATCGTCCGCGGCGTCGCCCCCAAGGCGACCCAGCTGGTCTACGAGGCCCCCAACAGCGACCAGGGCGAGATCGACATGGCGGCCAAGATCGTCGCCGACAACCGGGTCTCGGTCATCTCCATCTCCTGGGGCTCCTGCGAGCCGGACACCACCGCGTCCTCGATGACCGCGGTGAACAACTCCTTCAAGCAGGCCGCCGCCCAGGGCATCTCGATCTTCTCGGCCTCCGGCGACGACGGCTCCCGGGACTGCACCCGCTCCACCTCCGGCTCCTCCGTCAAGGCGGTCGACTTCCCGGCCTCCAGCCCGTACAACACCGGCGTCGGCGGCACCAACCTCAAGGTGAGCGGCACCACCTACAGCTCCGAGAGCGCCTGGAGCACCGCCGGCGGCGGCACCTCCACCCAGTTCGCCAAGCCCAGCTGGCAGACCGGCACCGGGATCAGCGGCACCCAGCGCACCGTCCCGGACGTCTCCTCCAACGCCGACCCGGCCTCCGGCTTCGCGATCTACACCCAGGGCAGCACCAGCGCCGGCTGGCAGGTCTACGGCGGCACCTCCGCCGCGGCCCCGCTGTGGTCCGGCTACGCCGCGCTGTTCAACCAGAAGGCCGCCGCGGCCGCCAAGCCGGTGCTCGGCGAGGCCAACCCGAAGCTGTACGCCCTGGCCAACGGCAGCAGCTACGGCTCCGCCTTCCACGACGTCACCTCCGGCGCCAACCAGGACTTCTCCACCAAGGCCGGCTACGACCAGGTCACCGGCTGGGGCACCCCGATCGCCGACGGCCTGACCAACGCGCTGCTGGGCACCAGCACCGGCGGCAACACCGTGACCGTCACCAACCCGGGCAGCCAGACCGGCACCACCGGCACGGCGGTCAGCCTGCAGGTCAGCGCCACTGACAGCGCGTCCGGCCAGACCCTGACCTACACCGCCTCCGGCCTGCCGGCCGGCCTGGCGATCTCGTCGACCGGCAAGATCACCGGCACCCCGACCGCCGCCGGCACCTACACCGTCACGGTCACCGCGACCGACACCACCGGCGCCGCCGGCTCCGCCACCTTCAGCTGGACCGTGTCCGGCACCGGCGGCACCTGCACCCCGGCGCAGCTGCTCGGCAACGCGGGCTTCGAGACCGGCACCGCCGCCCCGTGGACCACCACCTCCGGCGTGGTCGACAACTCCACCTCCGAGGCCGCCCACAGCGGTTCCTGGAAGGCCTGGATGGACGGCTACGGCTCCGCCCACACCGACACCGCCTCGCAGACCGTCACCATCCCGGCCGGCTGCAAGGCGACCTTCAGCTTCTGGCTGCACATCGACACCGCCGAGACCGGCTCGACCGCGTACGACA
>NZ_JBSFXE010000036.1:0-78147 GCF_053595195.1 Kitasatospora sp. NPDC002522 | reverse complement strand
ATTTTTTTACTTCCCGGCCCACCACCTATATATACACTCGGTTAGCAAAACTCTTTCCCTACACCACCCTCTACCGATCTGCCCGGGAGTCGACTCCCGGGCCCCCGTCGGGCGTTCCCGGCCTACCGCGCCGGGTGGAGGCCGAAGCCCAACCCCAGGTGGTGGTGGCCTACGAGACCGGACTGGTCCGCCCGGCCGCCACCCGCACCGCCTGAGCCACCGTCACCACGCTGGCCCCCTGACCCGCCGTCAGCTCTCGGTCGCCCGGCGCAGCGCGCTGCCCAGCAGCGCCAGGTCGGTCGGCCCGTTGCCGAGCTCGCGGACCGGGCGCGGGGTCGGCGCGGCGCCGTGGTCCTCCGGCTGCAGTGCGACGACCGTCGGCCGCAGCGTCGCGGTGCGGGGGATCCGGCCGCTCACCCGGGCGCCCTGGAAGGCCGTCACCGCGCCGTCCGGGCGGCGCAGGTAGCCGCGGCCGGGCGTGCCGGCGGGCAGCGCCGCCGCGTCCGGCAGGTGGATCAGCAGGTCGGACTCGCCGGGCTGCTCGGTGCGCAGGGCGATCCGCAGCTGGGCCGCCTCGTCCACCTCGCTGCCCGCGGTGGCCTCCGGTGCGCCGGTCGCGGCGACCACGTGCACGCCGAGCCGGGCACCCTGCCGGGCGACGGCCGCCAGCGCGCGGGCCAGCGGCCGGCCGCCGGGGGACCCCGGGGAGACCAGCACGTCGTAGTCGTCGACCAGCACCACCAGCCGGACCGGGCCCGGCTCGGCGGCGGGCGCGGCCTCGGGGGAGCGGCGCGGCGCGGCCACCCGCACCGCGCCGGCCGGCCCGTCGGCGGCGGGGCCGCCGACCAGCGCGGGGGCCTTCTCGAAGACCTGCCGGGTGTGCCACTCGGCGAAGCTCAGGCCGTCGAACAGTGCCTCCCGCTGGGCGAGTTCGTCCAGCAGCAGGTCGGCGGCGTGCAGTGCCCCGCGCGGGTCGGTGTGCGCGTTGACGTGCGTGGTGACGTGCGGCAGGTCGGTGCAGCCGGCCAGTCCGCCGTCCTCGGCGCGGTCGCCGTCGACCATCAGCAGCGACAGCCGGCCGGGCCGCTCGGAGACCGCCAGCGAGGCGGCCAGGGTGCGCAGCAGCTCGGACTTGCCGGAGCCGGGGCCGCCGCCGATCAGCAGGTGGTCGCCGTCCTCGGCGAGGTCGACGGCGCAGCTCTCCTCGCCCTGCGCGCCGCGGGCGGTGCCCAGCAGCGCGCCCGCGCCGCCCGCACCGGCCGGCAGCGCGGCCCACTGCTCGGCCAGCCGGGCCGGGGAGAGCGACTCGGAGCGCAACAGGTCGAGCAGGCGCAGCGCCTCCGGCAGCGGGCCGCGCCCGGCCGGGTCGGCGTCGGAGGCGGCCTCGCGCAGCGGGGCCAGGGTGCGGGCCAGGCGCTCGGCCCAGGCCGCGGAGACCGCGTCCAGTGCGACGTCGGCGAGGTGCTCGCGGACCCCGCCGACCGGGCGGTCGACGGTCAGCCGGGTGGAGACCTCGCCGGTGATCACGCCGGTGGCACCGAGCCCCGCGGGCAGCAGGTCGGGCCGCTCGGCCAGGCAGACCGTGAAGACGCCGGCCGCCGGGCCCTGCTTGAGCAGCAGCGCGAGGGCCTCCCGGCCGGCCTCGGTGCCCGGGTCGCCGTCGACCAGGACGACGGTGGCGGGCGGTCCGTCGGTGGCGCCGGCCAGTTCGGCGAGCCGGGCCTCGGCCTGCTCCGGGCCGAGTCCGAACAGCAGTCGGCAGGCCTGGCCGTGCGCCGGGCGCAGGTGCGGCAGCCACTGCGCCCACGCCCACTCCTCGGCGGGCGCGGCGGCGGCGACCAGCACCAGGGCGAGCCCGCCGGGCGCGTGCAGCGCGGCGAGCTGGGCGAGCACGGCCCGGGCCAGCCCGGCCAGCCGGGCGCGCGGACCGGCCAGGCCGAGGCTGCCGGCGGTCTGCAGGTCGACGGTGACCGGGACGGCGGGCAGCAGGGTGCCGGGCGCGGTGCCGGGGCCGCCGGGCAGGTCGGCGGTGCCCAGCCGCAGGGTCAGCGCGTCGGGGTGGTCGGGGCCGCGCTCCCAGAGCCGGCCGCCGGTGGCGAGCGCGGTGAGCAGCAGCGCCGCCGGGTCGGGCCAGCGCTCGCGCTGCGCGGCGGCCTGCCGGGCGCGGGCCGCGGCGTGCTGCGCCCCCGTGTCGACGGCGGCGGGCTCGGTGCGGCCGCGGCGCAGCCAGCGGCCGCGCCCGGAGGGCTGCGTGGCGGGCTCGGCGGCGGGTTCGGCGCCGGCCGGGCGGCCCAGTCCGGTGCGCGCGGTCGGGCGCGGGGCGAGCCGCAGGTGGCCCGTGCCGTCGGGGGTGGTGGCCTGCGGCGGGGCGGCTATCGCGTCCGGGCGGGCGAGCTGCAGGGTGGACTCGCCGATCCGCAGCAGCGCGCCGGGCAGCAGCTCGGCGGCCTCGTCGTGCAGGTAGCGCTCGTCGAGCAGCGTGCCGTTGGTGGAGCCGAGGTCGCGGACGGTCGCCCGGCCGTCGGCGCCGAGGGTCAGTGCGACGTGCAGCCGGGAGACGTCCGGGTCGTCGAGCGGCACGTCGGCGTCGGTGGAGCGGCCGATCCGGATCTGCTCGCCGTGCAGCCGGTGCACGCCGCCCGCGTCCGGTCCGCCGACCACGCGCAGTTCGGCGGCGGGCGGCTCGACCTCGCCGTCGGCGTCCGGGTCGGGCTCGTTCAGCGCCAGCACCGCGCCGTCGATCAGCGGGGGGTGCCCGAGCGGGGCCTGCTCGTCCAGCCGGGCGTCACCGGCGTAGAGGTGGACGTGGGTGGCGGAGCGCGGACCGCGGACGCCGACCGCCGCCGCCAGCGCGGTGGCGACCGCTCCGAGCACGGTGCCGGCCGGGGCCGTGACCAGGACGTCGGCAGAGCTCCCGGGGGCGGCGGGGCCGCTGCGCGGTCGAAGGACGGTGAGCCGGATCTGCATCTCGCCCGGGGTCCCTTCTGCACACGGGTGGTGCCTGTCATCCTGCCACTCGGGGCGGACACTCCGCGCACGGTACCGGATTTGACGATCTTGCGATCATCGCCATGGTGAAGCCGACGCCACGTCAGGTCAAGGAACGCCGTCACCCCCGTCACGGCGCGCCCCCGCGTCGCTCCCGTCGCCGCCTCGGAAACCTGCGCGGGCACCGTTAGAGTTGCCGGGAAGAAGGCCCCGGCGCCGTTCGCCTCGAACGGGGGAGTGCCGGAACGCGGCCCCCGGCAGCGGGTGTCGGGTGACCGAACGGAGTGCACAGGTGCGGCCTGTCGGCAGCAAGTACTTGCTCGAGGAGAGCCTCGGACGCGGCGCGACCGGCACGGTCTGGCGTGGCCGGGTCCGCGAGGACGCCGCGGTGCCGGGCCTGGTGCCCGGGCAGGCGGTGGCGGTCAAGGTGCTCCGGGAGGAGCTCGCCGCCGACCCGGACGTCGTGATGCGCTTCCTGCGCGAGCGCTCGGTGCTGCTGCGCCTCACCCACCCCAACATCGTGCGCACCCGCGACCTGGTGGTGGAGGGCGAACTGCTCGCCCTCGTGATGGACCTGGTCGAAGGCCCCGACCTGTACCGCTACCTGCGCGAGTCCGGCCCGCTGTCGCCGATTGCCGGCGCCCTGCTGATGGCGCAGATCGCGGACGCGCTGGCGGCCAGCCACGCCGACGGCGTCGTGCACCGCGACCTGAAGCCCGCCAACGTGCTGCTGGCCACCGCGAACGTGGACGGCGCCGAGCGGATGTACCCGATGCTCACGGACTTCGGCATCGCCCGGCTCGCCGACTCCCCGGGGATCACCCGCACCCACGAGTTCGTCGGCACTCCCGCGTACGTCGCCCCGGAGTCCGCCGAGGGCCGCCCGCAGACCTCCGCGGTGGACGTCTACGGCGCCGGCATCATGCTGTACGAGCTGGTCACCGGGCAGCAGCCGTTCCAGGGCGACAACCCGCTGGCCATCCTGCAGGCCCACCTCGCCCAGGAGCCGCAGCGCCCGCGCACCATGCCCGAGCCGCTGTGGACGGTGGTCGAGCGCTGCCTGCGCAAGGACCCGGCCGAGCGGCCCACAGCGGTCTCGCTGGCCGAGGCGCTGCGGGTGGTCGCGGCCGGCGTCGGCGTGCACGCCTCCCCGGCCGCGGTGGACGCCGCGCTGGCGGTCGGCGCACTGCTGGTCGCCGACCCGGCGCTGGCGCCCGCCCACGACGCCACCCTGGCCGGCGCCTTCGACCCGGCCGCCGCCACCCAGGTCATGACGAACCGTCAGCCGCCGGCCGGGGCCGAGGACCGCACCCAGGTGATGCGCGGCGGCGGCGCCGGCTCGGAGGACCACACCCAGGTGATGGGCGCCCCGGCCCCAGACCGCACCCGGCTGATGCCCGCCGCGCCCGAGCCGGCCGCCGCGCCCGAGCCGCAGGGCCCGCACCCGTGGCAGACCCAGCTCCGGGCCGCCCGGGACCGCAACCAGCAGACCCAGATCGGCTACTTCGACCCGCAGGAGCTGGGCGAGCCGCAGGTCGCCCCGCGCCCCTACCAGGCCGGCCAGTACCCGCCGCCCGCGCCGGGCCCGCAGGGCGGCCAGGCCCCGCGCCCGCCGCAGGGCGGCCGGTACGCCCCGCAGCAGGGTCCGTACCAGCCGCAGCAGGGCCAGGGCGGTCAGTACCCGCAGCAGGGGCAGTACCCGCCGCCCGGCCAGGGCCAGTACCCGCCGCCGGGCGGTCGGCAGCAGCCGCCCGCCGGCTACCGCGACCCGCAGGGCGGGCGGCCGCAGCAGGGCGGCTACGCCCAGCGGCCGCCGGTCGCCCCGCCGCCGTACCAGGCGCAGCAGGCCGCGCAGGGCTACCCCGCGCCGCAGCAGGGCGGCTACCCGCCGGCCGCGCCGCCGCGGCGGGCCGAGCCGGCCCCGCAGCGCCGCCCGGAGCCGCCGGTGCGCGAGCCGGAGCCGCCGCGCGAGCGGGAGCCCCGCCGGCGCAGCCGCAACCGGATGTGGATCCCCGGCCTGGGCTGCCTGAAGGGCTGCCTGATGGTGATCCTGGTGCTCGCGGTCGCGGCCCTCGCGCTGTGGAACTTCACCCCGCTGCCGCACTACTGGGACAACGTGGTCGGCTGGTTCGACGAGGCCCGCACCTGGATCAGCGGCCTGACCGGCAGCCAGAATTGACGCTTTGTCGACAATCCAACGAAAATCCACCGGATCGATAGCTCGCGGGGGGCCTTCCACGGCCCTCGGAGGGCTTCCGGGCGCGTAGGTTGTTCGTCGAGCACCGACCTCACGAGCCCACGGAGCAGCATTGGCACGCAAGATCGGCAGCCGGTACACGGTCCACCAGGTGATCGGCCGCGGCTCGGCCGGCACCGTGTGGCTCGGCGAGGGCCCGGACGGTCCGGTGGCCGTCAAGCTGCTGCGCGAGGACCTCGCCGCCGACCAGGTGCTGGTCGGCCGGTTCGTCCAGGAGCGCTCCGCCCTGACCGGCCTCGACCACCCCAACGTGGTCGGCGTCCACGACATGGTGGTGGACGGCAGCGACCTCGCACTGGTGATGGACCTGGTCCAGGGCAGCGACCTGCGCACCCGGCTGGAGCGCGAGGGCGTGCTCACCCCGCTGGTCGCCGCCTCGGTGATCGCCGACGTGGCCGACGGCCTGGCCGCCGCGCACGCCGCCGGCATCGTGCACCGCGACGTCAAGCCGGAGAACGTGCTGCTCGACCTGGCCGCCCCGGCGGGCCCCGGCGGCGCACCGCGCGCCAAGCTCACCGACTTCGGCATCGCCCGGCTGGTCGACGCCCCCCGCCGCACCCGGGCCACCCGGATCATCGGCACCCCCGACTACCTCGCGCCCGAGATCATCGAGGGCCTCGAGCCGCGCGCCGCCGTCGACATCTACGCGCTGGCCACCGTGCTGTACGAACTGCTCACCGGCGCCACGCCGTTCGGCGGCGGCCACACCGGCGCGGTGCTGCGCCGGCACGTCACCGAGAACGTCCCGCCGGTCGAGGGGATGCCCGACGGCCTGTGGCGGATCATCTCCGAGTGCCTCGCCAAGGCCCCCGCCTCCCGGCTACGGGCCGCCGAACTCGCCTCCCGGCTGCGCCAGTTGATCCCCGAACTGGCCGGCCTCGGACCGCTCGCGGTACCCGCCCAGCGGACCGCCCCCGAAGAGGTGCTCACCCCCGCCGAGGCGGTCTACGCCGAGGTGGACGCCGGCCGCGGCACCCACCGCCGCCGCCGCGGCCCGGCCGTCCCGCTGGTGCCGGGCCCCACCCCCGACTCCACCCGGGACACCCACACCAGCCTGCGCCGCCCGTCCGCCCAGGAACTCGCCTCCTACGCCGCCGAGTCCCGGGCCCAGCGCACCCAGCCCGCGAGCCACCGGCGCACCCGCGCCCAGCTGATCCGCCGCCGCCGCACCCTGGCCGTGCTGCTCGCCGTGGTCCTGCTGCTGGCCGGTGCCGCCGCGGCCTGGACGGCGTTCGCCGCCGAGCCCCCCGGACACCCCGCCGGGGCCCGCGCCGCGGCCCCCGCCGCCGCCCGGCCGCCCGGGTTGTAGCCGAGCCCCCCCGGCGAGCCATTACCCTTGAGGCGTGGCAGCCGTCGATCCTTCCGAAGAGCTCAAGAACCTCGACACGACCATGTCGTCGATCGAGGCAGTCGTCGACCTGGACAAGATCCGCGCCGACATCGCAACCCTGGAGGAGGAGGCAGCCGTCCCCACTCTGTGGGACGACGTCGCGAACGCGCAGAAGGTCACCTCCCGACTCTCCTTCCTGCAGGGCGAACTGCGCCGGGTCGAGGCCCTGCGCAGCCGCGTCGAGGACCTGGGCGTCCTGTTCGAGCTGGCCGAGGCCGAGGACGACGCGGACACCCGCGCCGAGGCCGAGGCCGAACTCGAGTCGGTCAAGAAGGCCGTCGAGGAGCTGGAGGTGCGCACCCTGCTCTCCGGCGAGTACGACTCCCGCGAGGCCCTGGTCAACATCCGCGCCGAGGCGGGCGGCGTCGACGCCGCCGACTTCGCCGAGCAGCTGATGCGCATGTACCTGCGCTGGGCCGAGCGGCACGGCTACCCGACCGAGGTCTACGACACCTCGTACGCCGAAGAGGCCGGCATCAAGTCCGCGACCTTCACCGTCAAGGCTCCCTACGCCTACGGCACCCTCTCCGTCGAGCAGGGCACGCACCGCCTGGTGCGCATCTCCCCGTTCGACAACCAGGGCCGCCGGCAGACCTCCTTCGCCGGCGTCGAGGTGCTCCCCGTCGTCGAGACGTCCGACCACGTCGACATCGACGAGGGCGAGCTGCGCATCGACGTCTACCGCGCCTCCGGCCCCGGCGGCCAGGGCGTCAACACCACCGACTCCGCGGTGCGCATCACCCACCTGCCCACCGGCATCGTGGTCTCCTGCCAGAACGAGCGCTCGCAGATCCAGAACAAGGCCTCGGCGATGAACGTCCTCCAGGCCAAGCTGCTGGAGCGGCGCCGCCAGGAGGAGCGCGCGGCGATGGACGCGCTCAAGGACAGCGGCAGCTCCTGGGGCAACCAGATGCGGTCCTACGTCCTGCACCCGTACCAGATGGTCAAGGACCTGCGCACCGAGCACGAGGTCGGCAACCCGCAGGGCGTGCTGGACGGCGACATCGACGGCTTCATCGAGGCCGGCATCCGCTGGCGCAAGCAGCGGGAAAGCTGATCGCCGCGACGTGAGGAGGCCGGCCGAGATGAACAATCAACGCAGCATCGAGGCCGGCATCCGGTGGCGCAAGCAGCGCGAGAGCTGATCGCCGTAGAAGCGTGAAGAAGGGCCCCTCCGCCGGTGGCGGAGGGGCCCTTCCCGTGCCTGTGGGTCTCGGGTCAGCGCAGTAGCAGGGCCAGGGCCAGTACCGCGGCGAACAGCACGGCCAGCAGCATCGCCGGGTTGAGCGCGGCGAACGGCCCGTGCTGCTCGGCCTGCAGGCGGGCGCGGTTGGCGCGGCAGACGGGGCACCGGCCGTCGATCACGCGGCCGTTGCAGTTGGCGCACACCAGTTGGTCGCAGGTCATGCGATCTCCTCCTTGCTGCATAGCCAACGTGCCGGAGGCGGCTTCGGTTCCGACTACTCTCTCCACTCTGCCAGGTTCCGAACCCCGTGGCCCCTGGAGAGGGAGGGTTACCGATCTGTGACGTAACTCGCAATTTCCGGTCCGGAACGGAACGGCACCTGATGAAACCACGGTCAGTAGGCGTCTGTTGACTGCGGGTGCGTATCGGCATCGCGTAAGGTCACTGCCCTCGATCCACCTAGGATGGCCCCCGTGATGCAGCCGTGATCAGATTCGACAACGTCTCCAAGACCTATCCCAAGCAGAACCGTCCGGCCCTGGACAACGTCTCGCTGGAGATCGAGAAGGGCGAGTTCGTCTTCCTGGTCGGCTCGTCCGGCTCGGGCAAGTCGACGTTCCTGCGCCTGTGCCTTCGCGAGGAGCGGCCGTCCACCGGTTCGGTGCACGTGCTGGGCAAGGACCTCGGCAAGCTGTCCAACTGGAAGGTGCCGCACATGCGCCGCCAGCTGGGCACGGTCTTCCAGGACTTCCGCCTGCTGCCCAACAAGACCGTCGGGCAGAACGTGGCGTTCGCCCTGGAGGTCATCGGCAAGCCGAAGAGCGCCATCAACAAGGTGGTGCCCGAGGTGCTCGACCTGGTCGGTCTCGGCGGCAAGGAAGAGCGGATGCCCGGCGAGCTCTCCGGTGGTGAGCAGCAGCGCGTGGCCATCGCCCGCGCCTTCGTGAACCGGCCGATGCTGCTGATCGCCGACGAGCCCACCGGAAACCTCGACCCGCAGAACTCGGTCGGCATCATGAAGCTGCTCGACCGGATCAACCGGACCGGTACCACCGTGCTGATGGCCACCCACGACCAGGCCATCGTCGACCAGATGCGCAAGCGCGTCATCGAGCTCGACAAGGGCCTCCTCGTCCGCGACCAGGCCCGCGGCGTCTACGGCTACCAGAGCTAGAGAAGAGAAGCATGCGCGCCCAGTTCGTTCTGTCGGAGATCGGCGTCGGTCTCCGCCGCAACCTGACCATGACCATCGCCGTCGTGGTCAGCGTCGCGCTGTCGCTCGCCCTCGCCGGTGCCTCGCTGCTGGTCCGCGACCAGGTCAACTCCATGAAGGACTACTGGTACGACAAGGTCGAGGTCAGCATCTACTTCTGCACCAAGGCGGACAAGACGTCGCCGCAGTGCGCGGCGGGTGCGGCCACCGACGACCAGGTCAAGCAGGTCAAGGCCGACCTGGACAAGATGAACGGCCTCGTCCAGACCTCGACGTTCGAGTCCTCGCAGGAGGCGTACCAGCGCTTCAAGCAGACCAACCCGGACAACCCGCTGCTGGCCGCGGTCGGCGCGGACGCGATGCCGCAGTCCTGGCGGGTCAAGCTGGTCGACCCGACCAAGTTCGACGTGATGCAGAGCGCCTTCGCGGGCAAGCCGGGCGTCAAGTCGGTCGAGGACCAGCGGAAGATCCTGGAGAACCTGTTCGGCCTGCTCAGAGGCCTGCAGACGGCCGCCTTCGTGATCATGGTGCTGATGCTCTTCGTGGCGCTGCTGCTGATCGTGAACACCGTCCGGGTGTCCGCGTTCAGCCGCCGGCGCGAGACCGGCATCATGCGCCTGGTCGGCGCCTCCAACTTCTACGTGCAGATGCCGTTCATCGCGGAGGCCGCGTTCGCCGCTCTGCTCGGCGCGGCGCTGGCGTCGACGCTGCTGGTGGGCGGGCACTTCTTCGTCCAGGGCTGGCTGCAGAAGAAGGTCATGTTCATCCACTTCATCGGCCTGTCCTCGGTGTTGGCGGTCATCCCGCTGCTCGTGGTGGTCGGCATGGGGATGGCCGGCATCGCCGCCTTCTTCACCCTCCGCAAGTACCTGAAGGTCTGACGCACCGTCGGTTCTACCGGTGTGCGCGGATCGCCGCCTACACTCCAGAGCATGCCGACAGCACCGCGGGTACGCCAGGGGATGACGCTCGGCCTGGTGTTCGGGGCCGTGCTGTTCGCCGGCGCCGCGTCCGGGGCCTGGGGAGAGCCGATCGGCTCTCCCCAGGCCCCGTCGTCGTCCGACGCCGCGCGCCCCGCGTCGCACGACCTCAGCGGGGCCGACCTGAGCCCGCAGCAGGCGCAGCGGCTGGTGGGGGAGAGCGGCGACCGCTGGGCCGCCTACCTGAGCCCGCAGCAGTACCGGGACTTCACCGGCGGCCGCTACCCGGGCGTCGGCCTCAGCGTGGACCGCGCGGGCGGCGGGACGACCGAGGTGGCCGAGGTGCTGCCCGGCTCGCCGGCCGCCAGGGCCGGCATCGAGGCGGGGGACCGGCTGGTCCGGGTGGACGGCGTGGCGGCCGAACAGCTGCCGGTCACCGAGGTGGTGGCCCGGCTGCGCGGCGGCCCGGCCGGCACCCCGGTGGCGCTGGCGGTGCAGGGCTCGGCCGGGCCGGTGCGCGAACTCACCCTCACCCGGACCGAACTGGCCACCCGCGAGGTCGAGGTGGCGCACCCGCGGCCGGGCGTCGCGCAGATCGCCGTGCACGCCTTCACCGAGGGCGTCGCCGACCAGGTCCGGGCCGCCGCGGCCGGTGCCCAGGGCGTGGTGCTCGACCTGCGCGGCAACTCCGGCGGCCTGGTCGAGGAGGCGGTGGCCACCGCCTCGGTCTTCCTGGACGGCGGACCCGTCGCCAGCTACCAGGTCCACGGCGAGCACCGGGAGTTGGCCGCCGCACCCGGCGGCGACACGGCGGTCCCGCTGGTGGTGCTGGTCGACGGCGGCACCATGAGCGCCGCCGAACTCCTGGCCGGCGCCCTGCAGGACCGCTGCCGGGCCGTCCTGGTCGGCACCCGCACCTTCGGCAAGGGCAGCGTCCAGCAGCCCAGCCGGCTCGCCGACGGCTCGGTGCTGGAACTCACCGTCGGCCGCTACCAGACCCCGGCCGGCCACTCCCCGGAAGGCACCGGCCTGCAGCCCGACGTGCCCGCCCCGGCCGACGACGACGCCGCCCCGCTCGCCCTCAAGGTGCTGGACGGACTGCGCACCCGCACCTGATCACCACGCGGCCCGCACCCGGCCCGCACCCGGCCCGCCGGTAAAGGGGCTGACCCCGCGGCCCCCGAGGTGCGAGAATGGCGGAGCTATGGCAAAGGAAACGGGCAAGAAGCTGGTCGCGCAGAACAAGAAGGCGCGGCACGAGTACACCATCCTCGACACCTACGAGTGCGGCATGGTGCTCACCGGAACCGAGGTCAAGTCGCTCCGCGAGGGCCGGGCCAACCTGGTCGACGGCTACGCGTACATCCAGGGCGGCGAGGCCTGGATCGACAACGTCTTCATCCCCGAGTACGCCCAGGGCACCTGGACCAACCACTCGGCGCGCCGCAAGCGCAAGCTGCTGCTGCACAAGATGGAGATCCGCAAGATCGAGTCCAAGGCCAAGGAGACCGGCCACACGCTGGTCCCGCTGTCGCTGTACTTCAAGGACGGCCGCGCCAAGCTCGAACTCGCCCTCGCGGTCGGCAAGAAGCTCTACGACAAGCGCCAGACGCTCCGCGAGCGCCAGGACAAGATGGAGTCCGCCCGCGCGGTCGCCGCCGCCCGCCGCCGCCAGAGCTGAGCCTTTACCTGGCGTACCGTCAGGTAATGGGTTCATCCCGGTTGCACACGGAGAGTTGGGCCTTACGTACGATCTCCGGGTGGACTTCTCACTGCTGAGCGGCTGGCTGCCCTGGACCCTGCGCATACTCGCCCTGGCGGCGGTGGTCGCGTCGGCCTGGAGGCTCGACCGGTCGTGGCTGCGCAAGCGGCTGCCGTGGGCGGTGGCCGGGGCGATTCTCGTCACCGCGCTCGCCGCCGCCCTGGTCGCCGCGTTCGCCGACATCCAGGACCCGCTGCCGATCGGCCTGTGGTTCTGGATCTGCTGCGCCCTGCTGGCGCCCGGCACGTTGGCGCTGGGTCTGCGCCACGCCCGCTGGTGGAACATGGCCGCCGTCCCGGTGGCGGCCGCGCTCGCGGTGGTCTGCGCCGCCAACGCGCTGAACACGTCGACCGGTTACTACCCGAACGTGAACGATGCGCTGGCGGACTTCGCGGGTGCCCCGGTGCCGCAGCAGATGACGCTGGACCAGGCCCTCACCACCGTCGGGAAGGCCACCGAGGGCCGCGTGGTCGCGGTCGACATCCCGGCCGTCCCCAGCGGGTTCCAGCACCGGCAGGAGCTGGTCTACCTTCCCCCGGCCTGGTTCCGGAGCAAGACCCGCCCCAAGTTGCCGGTCGTGGAGATGATCGGTGGCCAGTTCATGGCTCCGAGCAACTGGGTCAGGGCCGGTGACGCGACGAAGACCGCCGACGCCTACGCCGCCGACCATGACGGCTTCGCGCCGGTCATGGTCTTCGTGGACGCCACGGGCGGCTTCAAGGCGGACACCGAGTGCGTCAACGGCGCCGGAGGCAAGGCCGAGGACCATCTGACCAAGGACATCCCGCCGTTCGTCGCGAAGACCTTCGGCACCGCCTCGGGCCCGCGCTCGTGGGCGGTGGCCGGCTGGTCCATGGGCGGCACCTGCGCCGTTGACCTGGCGGTGGTCCACCCCGACGTGTTCGGCCACTTCGTCGGCATCTCCGGCGACGTCGGCCCGAACATGGGCAACAAGCAGAACACCATCGCGCAGCTCTACGGCGGCGACGCCGCGGCCTGGGCCGCTCACGACCCGCTGACCGTGCTCGGCGCCAAGAAGCACGACTACTCGGCCTCGTCGGGTCTCTTCATGGCCGCCGACAGCGAGGCGGGCCACATCGCCAACGCCAAGGAGCTCGACCGGGCGGCCCGGGCGGCCGGCCTGGCCACCAAGGTCGAGATCCACCCCGGCGGCCACGACTGGCAGTTCGGCGCCTTCGCGTTCAAGCAGGCGCTGCCCTGGCTGGTCCAGGAGCTCGGGCTGCGCGGCACCACCGGTTGACCGGTGCTTAATGCGCTGGACCCTTGACGCACGAGCCGAGTACTATGGCAACGCATCAGCCGGAGGGCCCCGTGCCCTCCGGAGCTGTTTGTCAAATCAACATGGGGATGATCGGTTTCGACAGTGTTAGTCGAAACAGGAGAAGCGAGCCGAGGAATGCGGCAATGATCTCGTTAACCATCTGTCGCAAAAAAATAATCGCCAACTCTAAGCGCGATTCCCAGCAGTCCTTCGCTCTCGCTGCCTGATCAGCGAAAGTGAAGTGGGTGTCAGCCCGGGGCGTTCCCGACCCGGATCCTGGCATAATCTAGGGAACTCAACCTTCCACCCCGGCCGCGGGGGTGGCGGGAAAATCTAACAGTGGCTGGGCCTGTTGGCGGCTTGTCCGCGTGACCGCCAGGGCCGAGAAAATCACAGCGGACTGCGCTCGGAGAAGTCCTGAATCCACTCCACTGGACCCGGGTTCGATTCCCGGCATCTCCACCACCCCATGTGCATCGCAGAGCCGTCCTCCACCCGGAGGGCGGCTCTCGTGCTTCCCCGGCCCGCCTCACACGGCGGTGCCCCGCCGGGTGAGAGGACGGTTCCGCACCCTTCACACCGCACAACGAAGACGAAATCGTGGGCTCCTAGCGTCGGTAGCACAGGGCACCGGAAGGCGAAGGAGCACCCCATGGACGGGACCACCACGCAGGGCAGAACGGGCGGGCGCTGGATTCAGCAGTGGGATCCGGAGGACGCCGAATTCTGGGAGCGCACCGGCCGCCGGACCGCGCGGCGCAACCTCGCCTTCTCGGTCCTCTCCGAGCACATCGGCTTCTCGATCTGGAGCCTGTGGTCGGTGATGGTGCTCTTCATGGGCAAGGACTTCCACATCGACGCGGCCGGCAAGTTCTTCCTGGTCGCGATGCCCACCCTGGTGGGCTCCTTCGTCCGGATCCCCTACACCGTGGCGGTGGCCCGGTTCGGCGGCCGCAACTGGACCGTGGTCTCCGCGCTGCTGCTGCTCCTCCCGGCGCTGGCCGCCGCGTACGTGATGCACCCCGGGACCTCGTACACCACGTTCCTGCTGGTCGCGGCGCTCACCGGCTTCGGCGGCGGCAACTTCGCCTCCTCGATGACCAACATCAACGCCTTCTACCCGGCCCGGCTCAAGGGGTGGGCGCTCGGCCTGAACGCCGGCGGCGGGAACATCGGCGTGCCGGTGATCCAGCTGGTCGCGCTGGGCGTGATCGCCTGGGCCGGGGCCGGCCACCCGCGGGTGGTGCTCGGCATCTACCTGCCGCTGATCGTGCTCGCCGCGCTGTGCGCCGCGCTGTTCATGGACAACCTGGCGCCGATGAAGGCCGACACCGGCTCGCTCGCCGCGATCGTCCGGGAGAAGCACACCTGGCTGATGTCGGTGCTCTACGTCGGCACCTTCGGCTCGTTCATCGGCTTCTCCTTCGCCTTCGGCCTGGTGCTGCAGACCCAGTTCGGCCGCACCCCCCTACAGGCCGCCCAACTCACCTTCCTCGGCCCGCTGCTGGGCTCGGTGATCCGCCCGCTCGGCGGAAAGCTCGCCGACCGGTTCGGCGGCGCCCGGATCACCCTGTGGAACTTCGCCGCGATGGCCGCCGCCGCGAGCGTGGTCACCTACGCCTCGTCGATCCGCTCGCTGCCCGTCTTCCTCACCGGCTTCATCGCCCTGTTCGCACTCGCCGGACTCGGCAACGGCTCCACGTACAAGATGATCCCGGGCATCTTCGACGCCAAGGCGCAGGACCGGATCGCGGCCGGCGACAGCGCGGAGGACGCCGCCGCCTGGTCGCGCAAGATGTCCGGCGCCGCGATCGGTGTGATCGGCGCGGTCGGCGCCCTCGGCGGGCTCTTCATCAACCTCGCCTTCCGGCAGTCCTTCCTCGCCGTGAAGTCCGGCACCCCCGCCTTCGTCTCCTTCCTCGCCGCCTACGCCGTCTGCTTCGTCCTCACCTGGGCCGTCTACCTCCGCCGCCCCGAGGGCGCCCGGCAGACCGCCGACACCCCGGCACTGGCCAGGGTCTGACCCGCCGTCACGCCCCCGGACGCCGCTCCGACCTGCCGTGAAACACGGAGGTAATCGAGGCGACCCGGGGGCGTCACCACGACCGGACACCATGGTCGCCACCCACCCGACAGCCGCCCGCGGTCCCTAGCCAGGACACTTCCCGCGGGTAGCACCCCTGTCCCCGCCGGCCCCCGGCCCGGTAGGGGCGGACCGCTCCGAAGGACGTCTCGCATGGCCGACCCGACCCGCCGTCAGCCGCCGCCCGATCCGGCCGAGGCCGACCCGCCCGCCGCCGGCCCGCTCTCCGGGTGGACCGTCGGCATCACCGCCGCCCGCCGCGCCGACGAACTCGCCGCCCTGCTCCAGCGCCGCGGCGCCGCCGTCCTGCGCGCCCCCGCCCTGCGCATCGTCCCGCTCGCCGACGACACCGAGCTGCTCGCCGCCACCCACGCCCTGATCACCGACCCGCCGGACCTCGCGGTCGCCACCACCGGCATCGGCTTCCGCGGCTGGCTGGAGGCCGCGGACGGCTGGGACCTCGGCGAGGCCCTGCGCGCCGCCCTCGGCCAGGCCTCCGTCCTCGCCCGCGGCCCCAAGGCCAAGGGTGCGATCCGCGCCGGCGGACTGCGCGAGTCCTTCTCCGCCGCGACCGAGTCCTCCGTCGAGGTCCTCGCCCACCTCCTCGACCAGGGCGTGGAGGGCCGCCGGATCGCCGTCCAGCTCCACGGCGCACCGCTGCCCGGCTTCGTCGAGTCCCTCCGCGCCGCCGGCGCCGAGGTGATCGAGGTCCCCGTCTACCGCTGGCTGCCGCCCGTCGACCCCGCCCCGCTCGACCGGCTCCTCGACGCCACCTGCGCGGGCGCGCTGGACGCCGTCACCTTCACCTCCGCGCCCGCCGCGATCAGCCTGCTCAACCGCGCCGCCGAACGCGGCCGCAGCGAGGAACTGCTGCACGCGCTGCGCCGCGACGTCCTGGCGGTCTGCGTCGGCCCGGTCACCGCCGCCCCGCTCGAGGCACACGACATCCCCACCGTCTGGCCCGAGCGGATGCGCCTCGGCGCCATGGTCCAGACCCTCACCGCCGCCCTCCCCGAACGCGCCCGCAGCCTCGCCGTGGCCGGCCACACCCTCGAACTGCGCGGCCAGGCCGCCCTCGTCGACGGCGAACTCCGCCCCGTCCCGCCCGCCGGCATGGCCCTCCTGCGCACCCTCGCCCGCCGGCCCGGCTGGGTCGTCCCCCGCGCCGACCTCCTCCGTGCCCTCCCCGGCAGCGGCGAGGACGAACACGCCGTCGAAACCGCCATGACCCGCCTCCGCCAGGCCCTCGGCACCCCCCGCCTGATCACCACCGTCGTGAAACGCGGCTACCGCCTGACGCTTGATCACTGACGATGAAGTTGCACTGTCCAGGGGCCCGGGGAACGGCGGGGGTGCGTGGCGGCGAGAATTTCGGGGCGCTGCGAGGTCTGGGCGCATAGAGGTCTCCAGGACGCACAGCCGGCCCGAGACCACCAGACACTCGCCTCGCAGTTCCCCGAGCCCCCAGGTGCTGCCCACTCCCGCTATCACGTAAGATCGTCCGTCCGCCTTTTCTCCGTACCGCAGGGGGCTCCTTGGGCGCGCACGGCTCGACCCAGCAGCAGACCGACCTCGACACCGACACGATCCGCGACCGCGAGATCGCCGGTGAGCAGCAGCATCTCGACACCGTGTACCGACGGCTGGAGGAGAAGCTGGCCGAGGCGGAGTACATCCTCGAGGACGCCGCCAAGCGGGTGCAGGTCGGGACGCCCGGCGCACTCGCCGAGCGGGATGCCCAGGTGTACCGGGCGGGGGCCCATCTGCAGCGGTTGAACAACGAGTTCGAGGACTTCCTGTTCGGCCGCATCGACCTGCAGCAGGCCGATGCGCCGGAGGAGCACGGGATCCCCTCGCAGACCCCGCTCGACCCGGACGACCCGGAGGTGGCGGAGACGCTGCACATCGGGCGGCTCGGCGTGCTCGACGCCGAGTTCGGCCCACTGGTGATCGACTGGCGGGCGCCGGCCGCGGCGCCGTTCTACCGGTCGACGCCGCTGGAGCCGGGCCGGGTGATCCGGCGCCGGGTGATCCGCTCGAAGGGGCGGAAGGTGATCGGCGTCGAGGACGACCTGCTGCGTCCGGACCTCGCCCCGACGTTGGACGGCGCGGAGCTGGCGGTGGTCGGCGACGGCGCGTTGATGGCCTCGCTGGGGCGGGCGCGCAGCCACAGCATGCGCGACATCGTCTCGTCGATCCAGAAGGAGCAGGACGAGGTGATCCGCGCCGCCGCGGCGGGGGCCACCCTGGTCACCGGCGGCCCGGGCACCGGGAAGACGGCGGTGGCGCTGCACCGCGCCGCGTTCCTGCTGTACCAGGACCGGCGCCGGTACGCGGGCGGCATCCTGGTGGTCAGCCCGACGCCGCTGCTGGTCTCGTACACCGAGGGCGTGCTGCCGTCGCTGGGCGAGGAGGGCCAGGTGGCGATCCGCGCGGTGGGCTCGCTGGTGGACGGCATCGAGGCGGGGCGCTACGACAGCCCGGAGGTGTCCCGGATCAAGGGTTCGGCGCGGATGGTGCAGCTGCTGCGCCGGGCCGCCCGGGGCGCCCTGGAGCTGGGCGCGCCGACCGAGCTGAAGGTGTTCGCCCGCGGGCGGGTGCTGCGGCTGGACGCGGGCCGGCTGAAGGCGGTGCGCGGCAACGTGGTGGGCGGCGGCGGCACGCCGCTGAACCTGCTGCGGCCCAGGGCGCGCCGGCTGCTGCTGGACGCGCTGTGGTCGGAGGCCGTGCGCGACCTGCCGAAGCCGGTCAGCTACGCGGACCGCGAGCAGCGGCAGGAGGAGCGGGAGTCCTTCGACGAGTACGTCTCGGACGAGGCGCCGTTCCTGGACTTCCTGGACGCCTGGTGGCCGGCCCTGACGCCGCGGCAGGTGCTGGCGACGCTCCGGCAGCACCGGCACACCAACCGGATCGCCCGCCGCGCCGTCACCCCGGAGGAGGCCCGGCTGCTGGCCGGCTCCTGGCGGCACCTGGACGCGAAGGGCGCCGGCGAGCTGTCGGCGCACGACGTGGCGCTGGTGGACGAGCTGCAGGTGCTGCTCGGCGAGCCGGCCCGCCCGAAGGTGCGGGAGGTCGACGCGGTCGACATGCTGACCGGCCTGGACGAGGTCACCACGTACGGCGAGCGGGCCTACCGGCAGCGCGAGCGGGTGCCGGAGGAGCGCCGCGAGTACGCGCACGTGATCGTGGACGAGGCGCAGGACCTCACCCCGATGCAGTGGCGGATGATCGGCCGCCGCTCGCGGATGGCGACCTGGACGATCGTCGGTGATCCGGCGCAGTCCTCCTGGCCGTTCCCGCAGGAGGCGCAGGCGGCGCTGGACGAGGTGCTGGCGGGCAAGCCGCGCCGCCGGCACACGCTCACGGTGAACTACCGCAACCCGGCGGAGATCGCCGAGGTGGCGGCGAAGGTGCTGGCGCTGGCCGCACCGGGCACCCCGTCGCCGAGCGCGGTGCGGGCCACCGGCGTGCGGCCGCGGTTCGCGGCGGTCCGCGAGGCGGGCGCGGCGGCGTTCGGCGCGGCGGCCCGGGCGGAGCTGGTGCGGCTGCTGGGGGAGGTGGACGGCACCGTGGCGGTGGTGGTCCCGATGGACCGCCGCGCCGAGGCGGCGGCCTGGACCGAGGGCCTGGGCGAGCGGGTGGTGGCGCTGGGCAGCCTGGAGGCGAAGGGCCTGGAGTACGACGCCACGGTGGTGGCCGACCCGACCGGGATCGCGGGGGAGTCGGAGGCGGGCCTGCGGGTGCTGTACGTGGCGCTCACCCGCGCCACCCAGCGGCTGACCGTGCTCTCCGGCCCGGACGACCTGCCGGACGCCGCGGGCGTCCCCGCACTGCTGAAGTAGCCGGGCAGCACGAAGGCCCTCCACCATGAGGTGGAGGGCCTTCGCCACGTTGAACACCGACCCGCCATGCTCGCCTCGCGGCAAGTGGTCCCTCGAAGGGACGAAGGTTGGGCCCGGGGGCTTGGATCGAGCCGGTGCCGTTCCAATGTAACGCATCCGCGCCGACGGGCAAGGAGGCCTCCGGCTGCGGATGGGGGGTTTGTCGGGTCCGCACACTCTATGAACGTTATTTCTGGCAACCGCTTGGTGAGTGCGACGATCGAGGTCTAGCATGCCGAGCGGCATGGAACTTCAACACTTTGTTGATTCAGGAAGAAGGACGTCGATGGCGACGGTGCCCAGTGTCTCGAACTCGATCACTGTCCGGCTGGAGGTGCCCGCCACCGGCAACGCCGTGAGCTCGATCACCACCGCCGTCGAGTCGTCCGGCGGTTCGGTCACCGGTCTCGACGTCACCGCCTCGGGCCTGGAGTCGCTGCGGATCGACGTGACCGTGGCGGCCGCCTCGGTCGCGCACGGCCAGGAGATCGTCGAGAAGCTCCGGACGATCGACGGGGTCAGCATCGGCAAGGTCTCCGACCGTACGTTCCTGATGCACCTCGGCGGCAAGATCGAGATGTCCTCCAAGCTGCCGATCCGCAACCGCGACGACCTCAGCATGATCTACACCCCGGGTGTGGCCCGGGTCTGCCTGGCGATCGCCGAGAACCCCGAGGACGCCCGCCGCCTGACCATCAAGCGCAACTCGGTCGCCGTGGTCACCGACGGCTCGGCGGTGCTGGGCCTGGGCAACATCGGCCCGAAGGCCGCGCTGCCGGTGATGGAGGGCAAGGCGGCGCTGTTCAAGCGGTTCGCCGGGATCGACGCCTGGCCGCTCTGCCTGGACACCCAGGACGCCGACGAGATCGTCGCCATCGTGAAGGCGATCGCCCCGGGCTTCGCCGGCATCAACCTGGAGGACATCTCCGCGCCGCGCTGCTTCGAGATCGAGGCCCGGCTGCGCGAGGCCCTGGACATCCCGGTCTTCCACGACGACCAGCACGGCACCGCGATCGTGGTGCTGGCGGCGCTGACCAACGCGCTGAAGGTGGTCGGCAAGGACATCACCGAGATCCGGGTGGTGATGAGCGGCGCCGGCGCGGCGGGCACCGCGATCCTCAAGCTGCTGATGGCGGCCGGCGTGGAGCACGCCACCGTGGCGGACGTGCGCGGCGTGGTCCACCTGGGCCGCGACGACCTGAACGACAACCTGCGCTGGATCGCCGAGAACACCAACCGCTCGGGCCGCACCGGCACCCTCAAGGAGGCGGTGGCCGACGCCGACGTCTTCATCGGCGTCTCCGCCCCGAACGTGCTGGACGGCGACGACCTGGCCACCATGGCCAAGGACGCCATCGTCTTCGCGCTGGCCAACCCCGACCCGGAGGTCGACCCGGCGGTGGCCCGGCAGACCGCCGCGGTGGTCGCCACCGGCCGCAGCGACTTCCCCAACCAGATCAACAACGTGCTGGTCTTCCCGGGTGTCTTCCGCGGCCTGCTGGACGCCCAGAGCAGCAGCGTGGACACCGAGATGATGCTGGCCGCCGCCCGGGCGCTGGCCACCACGGTCGGCGACGACGAGCGGAACCCGAACTACATCATTCCGAGCGTCTTCCACCCGGGTGTCGCCAAGACCGTCGCCGCGGCCGTCCGGGACGCCGCCGTGGCGGCCCGTGGCGGCGCCGAGGCGGCCCCCGCGAAGCCCACCCCGGGCATCGTCGGAACGCTCGACACCGCGGCTTTCCCGGCCGTTCAGCTCTGAGCCCGCGGCGCACCGGGCGCGCCCCGCGCGCCCGGATTGCGTCGAACGTGCCGGATCCCTTGCGACACAAGGGCAAGGGGCGTGTTTGGGCTTGTCGGTGCCAGGGCGTACGGTAGCCCTGCGACGGGGAGGCGTGTCCGACAAGTACGGTACGTCCCCAGTTGTGCCACGGCGTGTCGCCTCGACCGCCGCCCGCCCCGGTACCTCCGGAGCCGACGGAGCGTCATACCTCTGTCCGGCGGGCGCTGTTCGGGTCAATCACGCCGGTGCCCGATTGGCTTTCTCAGTGCCGGTCGGGGCAGGATTCGTACCCAGGCGGGCAGTTTGCGGCGCTTCGCGGTGCGAGGCCGGCCCCTGACCACCCCTCGCCTGAACGAGCACCGTCGCGCGGACCGGCCCCTCGGCCTCCGCGTACGGCAGAGCAACAGACCACAGGAGTACACATGAACCGCAGTGAGCTGGTGGCCGCGCTGGCCGAGCGCGCCGAGGTGACCCGCAAGGACGCCGACGCCGTGCTGGCCGCCTTCGCCGAGATCACCGGCGAGGTCGTCGCCAAGGGCGACGAGAAGGTCACCATTCCCGGCTTCCTGACCTTCGAGCGCACCCTGCGTGCCGCCCGCACCGCCCGCAACCCGCAGACCGGTGAGCCGATCCAGATCGCCGAGGGCTTCAGCGTCAAGGTCAGCGCCGGTTCGAAGCTGAAGGAAGCCGCGAAGGGCAAGTGACCCCTCGCCGCTGAAACGCCGAAGTGGCCGGCCTCCCCTCGGGGAGGCCGGCCACTGGCGTTCTCAGGCCCTTCAGGCGGTCAGCTGGACCTCGGTCACCTCGGTGCCCGACGGCAGCTCGATGTGCGCGCCCAGGTCGCGCAGCTTGTCCATGAAGTTCTCGTAGCCGCGGTTGATCAGGTCGATGCCGTGCACCGTGGAGGTGCCCTCGGCGGCCAGCGCCGCGATCAGGTACGAGAAGCCGCCGCGCAGGTCCGGGATGACCAGCTCGGAGCCGATCAGCTTGGACGGGCCGGAGACCACCGCGGAGTGCTTGAAGTTGCGCGCCCCGAACCGGCACGGGGTGCCGCCCAGGCACTCGCGGTACAGCTGGATGTGCGCGCCCATCTGGTTCAGCGCCCCGGTGAAGCCCAGCCGCGACTCGTACACCGTCTCGTGGACGATGGACAGGCCGTTCGCCTGGGTCAGCGCGACCACCAGTGGCTGCTGCCAGTCGGTCTGGAAGCCCGGGTGGACGTCGGTCTCCAGGGCGATCGCCTTGAGCTCGCCGCCCGGGTGCCAGAAGCGGATGCCCTCGTCGTCGATCTCGTAGGCGCCGCCGACCTTCCGGAAGGTGTTCAGGAAGGTCATCATCGGGATCTGCTCGGCCCCGCGGACGTAGATGTCGCCCTTGGTGGCCAGCGCCGCGCAGGCCCACGAGGCGGCCTCCAGGCGGTCCGGCAGCGCCCGGTGGGTGTAGCCGTCCAGCTCGTCGACGCCGGTGATCAGGATGGTGCGGTCGGTGCCCATGGCGATGATCGCGCCCATCTTCTGCAGCACGCAGATCAGGTCGACGATCTCCGGCTCGACGGCCGCGTTGCGCAGCTCGGTGACGCCCTCGGCGAGCACCGCGGTGAGCAGCACCTGCTCGGTCGCGCCGACCGAGGGGTAGGGCAGCTCGATCTTGGTGCCGCGCAGCCGCTGGGTGGCGACCAGGTAGGTGCCCTGCGGGTGCTTCTCGATGGTGGCGCCGAACTGGCGCAGCACCTCGAAGTGGAAGTCGACCGGCCGGCCGCCGATGTCGCAGCCGCCCAGGCCCGGGATGAAGGCGTGGCCGAGGCGGTGCAGCAGCGGGCCGCAGAACAGGATCGGGATGCGGGAGGAGCCGGCGTGCGCGTCGATGTCCGCGACGTTGGCGCTCTCCACGTGCGACGGGTCGAGGATCAGCTCCCCCTCCTCGTCGCCGGTGCGTACGGTCACCCCGTGCAGCTGCAGCAGGCCGCGGACGACCTTGACGTCCCGGATGTCCGGCACGCTGCGCAGTCTGCTGGGGCCCTGGCCGAGCAGTGCGGCGACCATGGCCTTGGGGACCAGGTTCTTGGCGCCGCGGATCTGGATCTCGCCTTCGAGCGGGTTTCCGCCGTGGACCAGCAGGACGTCGTCGGTCATCGTTCTCGCAATCCGGGTGCGCAGAGGAGGTTTTCGGCTGCGGGGCGAAGGGAAGAGCTCTTCACCACCCATAGATGGTAGAGGGTGGGCGATTGGTTCCCGTGTGCCCTATTGGTGATCATGCTGTAAGGGGTGCGGCGCGGCACCGTCATTGGGCCATCGGAGTGGCTCGCCGGGTTCCGTGTCCGTCGCCCCGATCGGCGCTGTCCGGGGCATCATTGCAGGCATGAAAGCGGCATCCTCGCTCACCGGCCGGCTGCTGGTGGCGACGCCCCTGCTGACCGACCCGAACTTCGCCAGGTCCGTCGTCCTGCTGCTCGACCACGACCCGCAGGGCGCGCTCGGGGTGGTGCTGAACCGGCCCACCCCGGTCGACGTGTCCGCCGTGCTGGACGGCTGGGGGCAGCTCACCGGGCAGCCCGCGGTGGTCTTCCAGGGCGGCCCGGTGGCGCTCGACTCGGCGCTGGCACTGGCGGTGGTGCCCGGCGAGGACGACCAGCCGGGGCCGCTGGGCTGGCGGCGGGTGCACGGGGCGATCGGACTGGTCGACCTGGAGGCGCCGCCGGAGGTGCTGGCCGGGGAGCTCGGGGGACTGCGGGTGTTCGCCGGGTACGCCGGCTGGTCGCCCGGCCAGCTGGAGCAGGAGATCGCCGAGGGCGCCTGGCACCCCGTCGACTGCGAGGTGGGCGACGTCTGCTGTCTCGACCCGGACGGGCTGTGGCGGGCGGTGCTGCGCCGCCAGCGCGGGCCGCTGGCGATGCTCGCCACCTACCCGGACGACCCCACGCTGAACTGACCGTCCGCTCCCGTGCGCGGTGCGTCCGAGTGGTGGCCCGGTTCCGGGCGACGCCCATAGACTTGGCACTCATGAGCACTCTTGAGCCCGAGCGCGGCCTCGGCACCGGCACCCTGGTCGAGCCCGTCCCGCAGACGTCGCACGGGGACGGCGACCACGAGCGCTTCGCCCACTACGTCCAGAAGGACAAGATCATGGAGAGCGCGCTCTCCGGGTCCCCCGTGGTGGCGCTGTGCGGCAAGGTCTGGGTGCCCGGCCGCGACCCGAAGAAGTACCCGGTCTGCCCGATGTGCAAGGAGATCTTCGACGGGCTGAACAACCCCGCTGGGGACGACAAGCAGAAGTGACGGCGGCGACCTGCGGAGACTTCTCCGCAGTGGTCTATGCCAATCTGGATAATCGGGGCAGGATGAGGCGCATGGACCTCATCCCTGCCCCGAAGCACGTCCAGGCCCGACCCGGCGGCGATCCCTTCGTCCTGCACGCCGGCTCCCGGATCGCCGCCGCGCCCGGCGCCGAGGGGGTGGCCCGCCGACTGCGCGCCGAGCTGTCCGCCGCCACCGGGTTCGACCTCGACGCGGCGCCCGCGGGGCAGGCCGCCGAGCTGGTGCTCGCCCTCGACCCGGAGCTCGCCGCCGAGGAGTACCGGCTGACCGCCGACGCCGGGTCCGTCCGGCTCACCGGCGGCGCGGCCGCGGGCCTCTCGCACGCCGCGCAGACCCTGCGCCAGCTGCTCGGTCCCGCCGCCTACCGCCGCGCCCCGCTGCCCGGCGCGGTGTGGACGGTGCCGGCGGTGGAGATCGCCGACGCGCCGCGGTTCGGCTGGCGCGGGGCGCTGCTGGACGTCTCCCGGCACTTCATGCCGGTGGCCGGGGTGCTGCGGTTCATCGACCAGCTGGCCGCGCACAAGCTGAACGTCTTCCACTTCCACCTGACCGACGACCAGGGCTGGCGGATCGAGGTCCGGCGCTACCCGAAGCTCACCGAGACCGCGTCCTGGCGCGAGCGCTCGATGGTCGGCTACCGGGCCGGCGGACGCCACGACGACCAGCCGCACGGCGGCTACTACACCCAGGACGACCTGCGGGAGATCGTCGCCTACGCGGCCGCCCGGCACATCACCGTCGTCCCCGAGGTCGACCTGCCCGGCCACAACCAGGCCGCCATCGCCGCCTACCCCGAGCTCGGCAACACCGACGTGGTGGACACCGCCGCGCTCGGCACCTGGACCGACTGGGGCGTGAGCGAGAACATCCTCAACGCCTCCGACGCCACGCTGCGCTTCTACGAGCACGTGCTGGAGGAGGTGCTGGAGATCTTCCCCTCCACCTTCGTCCACCTCGGCGGCGACGAGTGCCCCAAGGACCAGTGGAAGGCCAGCCCCGCCGCCCAGGCCCGGATCGCCGAACTCGGCCTGAAGGACGAGTTCGAGCTGCAGAGCCACGTCATCCGGCACTTCGACCGCTGGCTGGCCGAGCGCGGGCGCCGGCTGATCGGCTGGGACGAGATCCTCGAGGGCGGGCTGGCGCCCGGCGCGGCGGTCTCCTCCTGGCGCGGCTACGAGGGCGGGATCGCCGCCGCGCGGGCCGGGCACGACGTGGTGATGTGCCCCGAGCAGCACGTCTACCTCGACCACCGGCAGGCCGGCGGCGAGGAGGAGCCGGTCCCGGTCGGCTGGGTGCGCAGCCTGGAGGACGTCTACCGGTTCGAGCCGGTCCCGCCGCAGCTCGACGAGGCCGCCGCCGTGCACGTCATCGGCACCCAGGCGAACATCTGGACCGAGTTCATGAACGATGCCCGCGACGTCGACTACAAGGCGTTCCCGCGGCTCGCCGCGTTCGCCGAGGTCGCCTGGTCCGACCTGCCGCGCACCCCCGCCGAACGCGACTGGAGCGGCTTCGAGCAGCGCATGGACACCCACTACCGCCGCCTCGAGGCCCTGGGCGTCGAGTACCGCCGCCCCGACGGCCCCCGCCCCTGGCAGCGCAAGCCCGGCATCGTCGGCCGCCCGCTGGACGGGGCGCCCGGGCCGTCCGGCCCGCACACCGCACCGTGACCGGGCGGTAGCACGTCGGAACTCCGGGCGCGGCCCCCACGTCATGATCAGGTGAACAACCGATCACACGTACAACGGCTTGGTCGCGGACGCGTCCGGAGTTGTCCCGAGTTGTTCGGTCCTGTCCGCAGCCGGGGAAGTGATCAGCGGCCTTTGTGTGCCAGAGTTGCCCAACCCACACCGATCGCCCGTACCCTACGGGCGGGGCCGCACTGCAAATGGAGCACGGTGGAAACCTGGTGAACCGGACGATCATGCTGCCGGCCTCGGTCGACGAGGCGGTCGAAGCCCTGGCCGCCACCCCGGGGGCGGTGCCGGTGGCGGGTGCCACCGACTTGATGGAGGCGGTCAACGCCGGGCGGCTACGGCCCGCCGCGCTGATCGGCCTCGGCCGGATCACCGAACTGCGCGGCTGGCGCTACGAGGACGGCGGCACCGCCGTGCTCGGCGCCGGCCTCACCCACGCCCGGATGGACCGTCCCGACTTCGCCGCGCTGATCCCGGCCCTCGCCGACGCCGCGCGCACCGCCGGACCCCCGCAGGTCCGCAACGTCGGCACCCTCGGCGGCAACATCGCCACCGCCGCCCCGGCCGGCGACACCCTCCCGGTGCTCGCCGCCCTGGAGGCCACCGCCACCCTGGCCCGGGCCGGCGCCGTCCGCGAGGTCCCGATCAGCCACCTGCTCACCGGACTCGACCCGCTGCGCCCCGGCGAACTGCTCACCTGGGTCCGGGTCCCGCTGCTGCACGCCCCGCAGGTCTTCCTGAAGTCCACCGGCCGCAGCGGCCCCGCCCGCGCCGCCGCCTCGGTCGCCCTGGTCCTCGACCCGGCCCGCCGCGGCGTGCGCTGCGCGGTCGGCGCGGTCGCGCCCGTCCCGCTGCGCCCGCTGGAGGCGGAGAGCTGGGTGGCCGGCTGCATCGACTGGGACGCCCGCGGCCAGGACGGCGCGGTGCTGATCGACCCGGCCGCGCTCGCCGCGTTCGGCGAGTACGTGGCCGGTGCCTGCGTCCCCGAGGGCGGGGCGCTCGGCGAGGGGGCGGGCTCGGCAGCGGCCCGGCTCCGGCGTACCGTAAGCGTGCTGGCCCGCCGGGCACTGGGAAGGGCGCTGAAGTGACGGACGAACTGCACCACCACGGCGGGATGCTGGCCGGCGACGTGCGGCCCACGGCCTCCTACACGCTGCGGGTCAACGGCGTGGAACGCCCCGTCACCGACGCCTGGATCGGCGAGAGCCTGCTGTACGTGCTGCGCGAGCGCCTCGGCCTGGCCGGCGCCAAGGACGGCTGCGAACAGGGCGAGTGCGGCGCCTGCTCGGTGCAGGTCGACGGGCAACTGGTGGCCGGCTGCCTGGTGCCCGCCGCGCTCGCCGCCGACAGCGAGATCGGCACCGTCGAGGGCCTGTCCGGCGCGGGCGGCGCCAGTGACGTCCAGCAGGCGCTCGCCGACTCCGGCGCCGTCCAGTGCGGCTACTGCACCCCCGGCCTGGCCATGGCCGTGCACGACCTGCTGCAGCGCAACCACCGGCCCAGCGAGGTCGAGGCCCGGCAGGCCCTGTGCGGGAACCTGTGCCGCTGCACCGGCTACCGCGGCGTGCTCGCCGCCGTGCAGAACGTCGCCGACGCCCGCGAGGCCGAACTCGAGGCCGAGCTCACCGCCGCCGAACAGGCCGCCGCGGCCGCCAAGGCCAAGGCCGCCGCCGACGGCGCGGACGAGGGCGCCCACCCGCGGAGCGGCGCCGCCGTCGCCACCGAGCAGTCGCTCGCCGACCTCGCACTGGCCGGCGAACTCCCGCTCTACGCGGACTCCGAACTCTGGCACGAGGCCGACCAGCTGATCCCCCATCAGCAGCAGGGCGAGCACCTCGACGCCACCCACCGCACCGGCGGCTACGCCTACCCGCCCACCCCGCCGCACGGCACCCCCGTCCCGGCCGGCTTCGCCGACCCCGGCTACCAGGGCTACCCCGCCTCCGGCTACGAGCCCACCCCCGCGCACGGCACCGCCGCCGACGCCCACCCCGGCACCCCCGCGCACGGCACCCCGTACCTGCCGACCCCGCCGCACGGCACCGCCTACCCCGGCGGCTACGACGGCCGCGGCACCGGCGCGGTGCTCGACGCCGGGGCGTACGACGGCACCGTGTACGACACCAACGGCGCCGGGTTCGACCCGCGCACCGGCTACCCCGGCGGCTACGACGCCACCCCCGCCCACGGCATCCGGCTCCCCGAGGACGAGAACGCATGACCTCCGCCACCGAGCAGCTCCCGGCGGCCGCCCCCGCGGAATCCGGCGAACCCTTCGGCCTCGGCAGCTCCCCGCTGCGCACCGACGCACTGCCCAAGGCGCTCGGCATCTACCCGTACGCCGCCGACCTGTGGGCCGAGGGCCTGCTGTGGGGCGCGGTGCTGCGCTCCCCGCACCCGCACGCCCGGATCGTCTCGGTCGACACCTCCGCCGCACTGGCCGTCCCCGGCGTGCACGCCGTGGTCACCGCCGCCGACCTGCCGCCCGGCCCGGACGGCACCCCCGACGGCGCGCCCGCCGGCCCGATCGCCGCCGACCGCCCCGTGCTCGCCGCCACCGTGGTCCGCCACCACGGCGAACCGGTCGCCGCCGTCGCCGCCGACCACCCCGACACCGCCCGGCTGGCCGCCGCCGCCATCGTCGTCGAGTACGAGCCGCTGGAGCCCGTCACCGACCCCGAGGCGTCCTTCCACGCCCCGCCGCTGCACCCCGACGGCAACCTCTTCCGCCACCTGCCGCTGCGCACCGGCGACCCCGACGCGATCGGCGAGATCGTCGTCGAGGGCCTCTACCAGGTCGGTCGGCAGGACCCCGCCCCGATCGGCGCCGAGGCCGGACTCGCCGTGCCCCGCCCCGACGGCGGCGTCGAGCTGCACCTGTCCTCCACCGACCCGCACGGCGACCGCGACCGCACCGCCGCCTGCCTCGGCCTCGACCCCGACCGGGTCCGCCTGGTCGTCACCGGCGTCCCCGGCGCCACCAGCGACCGCGAGGACCTCTCCTTCCAGGTCACCCTCGCACTGCTCGCGCTGCGCACCGGCCGCCCGGTCAAGATGGCCCTCACCCGCGCCGAGTCCTTCCAGGCGCACACCTCCCGCCACCCCGCCCTGCTGCGCTACCGGCACCACGCCGACGCCGAGGGCCGGCTGGTCAAGGTCGAGGCGCAGATCCTGCTCGACGGCGGCGCCTACGCCGACGTCTCCGCCGAGGCGCTGGCCGCCGCCGTCGCCTTCTCGGTCGGCCCCTACACCTGCCCCAACGTCTTCGTCGACGCCTGGGCGGTGCGCACCAACAACCCGCCGGCCGGCCGGATGCGCGGCGAGGGCGCGCTGCAGACCTGCTTCGCCTACGAGTCCCAACTCGACCAGCTGGCCAAGCAGATCGGCGTCGACCCGGTGGAGATCCGGCGCCGCAACGCGATGGCCACCGGTGACCCGCTGCCCACCGGACAGGCCGTCACCTGCCCCGCCCCCGTCGCCGCCCTGCTCGACGCCGTCTCCGACTCCCCGCTGCCCGCGCTCCCGGTCGACGACCCCGAGGCCGACTGGCTGCTGCCCGGCGGACCCGGCGGCGCCGGCGACCCCACCGCGGTGCGCCGCGGCATCGGCTACGCCGTCGGCATGGTCCACATGCTCGGTGCCGAGGGCGAGGACGAGGTGGCCACCGCCACCGTCCGGGTCAGCGGCGACCACGCCACCGTCATCTGCGCCGCCGTCGACTCCGGCCAGGGCTTCGCCACCCTCGCCCGGCAGATCGTCCAGTCCGTGCTCGGCGTCAGCGAGGTCTACATCGCGCCCGTCGACAGCGACCAGTCCGCCGCCGGCCCCGCCGCCCGTGGCCGGCACACCTGGGTCTCCGGCGGCGCGGTCGAACGCGCCGCGCTGATGGTCCGTCACCAGATGCTGCAGCCGATCGCCGCCGACTTCGGCATGTCCGTCGAGCTCCTCACCATCACCGACGGGAAGATCAGCTCGTACGACGGTGTGCTCGGCATGCCGGTCAGTGAGGCGCTCGAAGGCCGCGAACTCTGGGCCACCGCCCAGTGCCGCCCGCACCCCACCGAACCCCTCGACCCCGAGACCGGCCAGGGCGACGCCTTCGTCTCCATCGCCTTCTGCGCGATGCGCGCCGTCGTCGACGTCGACATCGAACTCGGCGCCGTCCGGGTCGTCGACGTCACCGTCGCGCAGGACGTCGGCCGCGCGCTCAACCCCCGCCAGATCGAGGACCGCATCGAAGCAGCCGTCGCCCAGGGCGTCGGCCTCGCCCTGCTCGAGGACCTGCGCACCGACAACGGCGTCCTGCTCAACCCCTCCCTCACCGGCTACCGCCTCCCCACCGCCCTCGACACCCCCGACATCCGCATCGCCGCCCTCCTCGAGGAACGCGACGTCGTCGCCACCTTCGGCGCCAAGGCCGTCAGCGCCGTCCCCGCCGTCGTCGCCCCCGCCGCGATCGCCGCAGCGGTCCGCGCCGCCACCGGCCTCCCCGTCGGCCGCCTCCCCATCCCCCCGGAAGACGCCACCGTCCCCGCCGCCTGACCCCCCGTCACCGAGCCGCCGTACGTCCACGAAATCCCCGTGGGCCGACTCCCGGGCCTCTGCGCGCACACCCGGATCGGGCGATACGATCGGACGGTCCTGCGTTCCGGGGGGCACTGCGAGAACGAACGGGCTGTCAATCGACTGACGGGGTACTGATGACGCTGACCAGACTCACGCGCGTGCTCGGCGCGGCCACACTGACCGCAGGCTTCCTGCTCGCAGGCCTGCCGACCGCCTCGGCGGACCAGGTGCGGGACGGGCAGTGGGCGAACCAGTACTTCAACCTCGACAAGGTGTGGTCGGTGACGAAGGGCGACGGCATCAAGGTCGCCGTCATCGACGAGGGCGTGGACCCGACCTTCCCGGACCTCGTCGGTCAGGTGCTGCCCGGCTACGACCCGAGCGGCGGCGACCATGAGCGGAAGCCCACCGACCCGCACGGGACCGGTATGGCCAGCCTGATCGCCGGCCGCGGCCACGGGAGCAACGAGGGCGTGCTGGGTCTCGCACCCGGCGCGAAGATCATCCCCGTCTACAAGGACTCGGCGGCCGGCGGCGACGCGGTGCCGGAAGGCATCAAGTGGGCGGTGGACCACGGTGCCGGCGTCATCAACATCTCGCTGTCCGGTGCCGACAACCCGAAGATGGCCGACGCCGTGTCCTACGCCGTCAGCCACAACGTGGTCGTGGTGGCGGGAGCCGGCAACGACGGCGGGCCGGTCGAGTCGCCTGCGAACACGCCGGGCGTCATCGCGGTCGGGGCGGTGAACAAGGACCTCAAGTCCTGGGACAAGTCGAACTCCGGGCCGGAGATCATGCTGTCGGCCCCGGGTGTGGACATCGTGCACGCCGGGCCCTGTTCGTCGAGCCAGTACTGCATGGCGGACGGCACGTCGGACGCCACCGCCTACGTCTCCGCCACGGCTGCCCTGGTGCGGGCGAAGTTCCCGAACCTGACGGCGGGTCAGGTGGCGAACCGGCTGGTGAAGTCGGCCAAGGCTCCGGCGGGCGCAGGCAAGCTGCCGGACACGCACTACGGCTACGGGATCGTCCGCGCCTACGAGGCGCTGACCATGGACATCCCGGCGGGCTCCGCCCAGGGCCCGCTCGCGGGTGCGGCCACGGGCTCCAGCCCGTCCGCCGGCGCGACCGCGGGAACGGGCGCGGGCAGCGCCGACCCGGGGTCGGGCCTGGGAGACCCGGACCCGCTGCCGGCGATCAAGGGCTCGTCGTCCGGGTCCAGCCTTCCGCTGATCCTGGGCATCGCCGCAGTCGTAGTGGTGCTCTTCATCGTCATCATCGCGATCGCGGTGGCCAGCAGCCGCAAGCGCAACCGCGCCCAGGCCGTTCCCGGCCAGCCGGGCGGTCCCGCTCCGTACGGTGCGCAGCAGGGCTGGCCGCCGGCCCAGCCGCAGCAGCAACCCTATGGTCAGCAGCCTCCGATGCCGCCGTACGGCCAGCAGGCTCCGCCGCCCGGGTACCCGCCGCAGCAGACGCCCTATCAGAATCCTTACCAGGACGGCAATCAATCGCGTTGAGAGCGTGTCAGTACACCGCTCAAACGCGATAGGATCGAACGCTCTAACTGAACGGTAAGGCCACCAACCAGAGCGTTACCACGGGGAAGTTTCGACACTCCAGGGGGAGAGGGCCTCGTGTCCGAGGGATACCGCGTCAACCCAGCAGAGCTGGAGGCAGTCGTCAAGCGGCTGCGGGCCCTCCAGCAGAACATCAGTACCTGCGGGACCAACACCAAGTACAAGACCGACATCACCAGGGACGCCTTCGGCGGCGACTTCGTCGAGGCCCATGCGCTCTTCGAGGCGCACGGGAAGATGCAGGTGTTCCTGACCCAGACCATCTCCGATCTGGACGCCTTGATCAACGAGTACGGGGACAAGACCCAGCTGGTCACCGACCGGTACAACGGCCGGGAGACCGACGGGCAGGCGACCATGAACCAGATTCAGGCGTAGGGGGTCTGACATGGCATCGGGAAAGACTCCGTTCGACCGCTACGACCTGATCCCGCTCAAGGACATGGTCCAGCACTCGAGCCCGGACCGGATCCGGGAGGTCGGCCAGCACTGGGTGAGCGTCCACCAGGAGCTGACCCAGGTCGCTGCCGACCTCCAAGCGGCGGTCCAGCACGCGACCACGCACTGGGACGGCGCCGCCGCCCAGGGCTTCGCGCAGAAGGGCGGGCAGATCCAGGAGAGCCTGGTCAACACCGCCGCGCACGCGCAGAACACCTCGGTGGCGATGAACTACGCCGCCACGGCGCTGCAGCAGACCAAGTCCACCATGTCCTCGATCAAGGTCCCGGACTTCTGGGACCGGGTGGGCAAGACGCTCAGCGACGGCTTCGCCTCGTCCGACGAGGGCTTCAAGCGCGACATCGCCTCCGGGATGAACCGGATCGACGCGGTCAACAAGAACGCGCACGACCTCTCGGCCACCGAGGTCGCCCACCAGTACGCGATCGGCGTGATGGAGCACCTCGGCCCGCAGTACATCCAGGCGGCGGACTACCTCGATCACCCGCCGAGCGAGAAGCCGGTCGACTCGTCGAAGCCGTTCCCACCGGCGCCGACCAACCCCGTCCCTCCGCCCGGGCACACTCCGCCGTCGATGCCGATGCCGAAGTACCCGGAGGGGCCGCCTCAGCAGACGCCGCCGCAGCAGGTGGTGCCGGGGCCGCCGGATGGGCCGAAGCCGACGCCTTGGCATCCGACGGGGCCGGTTCAGCCTCCGGGTGGGCCGATCGTTCCGCCGGGTGGGCCGGTGATCGCTCCGCCGGTGCAGCCGCCGGGGACTGAGATCACCGGGTTGCCGCCGTTGACGGGTACTCCGACGGGGCCCGGTGGGCCGGGGATCGGGATGCCGGGTGGGCCGGGGACGATTCCCGGGCCTGGCGGCGGCGGTGGCGGCGGCCTCTCGGGCGGCGGCGGTGGCGGCGGCGGTTACGTGCCGGGCCTCGGCGGCGGTGGCGGCTTCGTGCCGGCCGGCGGCGCCGGTGGCGGTCGGGTCGGCGGCGGCGGGCTCTCGGGCGCCGGCGGTGCCGGTGGCGCGGCCGGTGGCCGGGCCGGTGGTGCGGCCGGTGCCGGTGGCGCGGGTTCCGCGGCCGGCAAGGGTGCGGCCGGGGCCGGCGGCATGGGCGCCATGCACGGTGGCGGCATGGGCGGCGGCGGTGGCGCGGGCTCGAAGGGCGGCGGCAAGAACAGCGGCCTGGTCCGCAAGGCCGGTGGCACGGTCGGCAACGCCAAGGGCGGTGCCGGTGGCCGGTCCTTCACCCAGGGCGGTTCGGGCATCGGCAAGGGCCGTGGCAACGGCCAGGCCGGTGCGGGCGGCATGCACGGCGCCCCGGGTTCGGGTTCCGGCGGCCGCAAGAAGAAGGGCGAGGGTCACCGTCCCGACTACCTGATCGAGGACGAGGAGACCTGGCGCGGCGGGACCGCCAACCCGCCGGTCATCGAGTAGTACCGGTAGGAGCAGCAACAAGGCGCGGGCGTCGGCGCCCCGGATCCGAGAGGACCGGGGACCGGCGCCCGCGCCGCGTTGTGTTCCGAGAGGCTCGCGGCCCGGCCGTGGTGGTCAGCTCGGCCGGGGCTGCCGGACGTCGTCGACGAAGACGTCGACGCGTTCGTCGTAGAAGGCGACCAGGCCGGCGATCTTCTGGGACTCGGGCAGTGGAGTGGGGTACGACCAGGCGAGGTCCTGGTGCAGGGTGTCGCCGACCTGGGCGGAGAGGTAGGTCGCGGTGCCCTTGTAGGGGCAGTGGGTGATCCGGTCGCTCGTGGTGAACAGCGGGAGCACCAGGTCGGTCGGCGGCAGGTAGTAGCGGGTGGGCAGGCCGGTCTCGAAGAGCAGGCGGGGGGAGCGGGAGAGCGCGAGCAGCGTGCCGTCGAGCTCGATCCGGACGGTGCGCGAGGACGGCAGGATGTCGATCCGGGTGTACGGGTCGCGGGCGTGGGTGAAGACCTGCTCGTCCTCCTCGTACCAGGCGTCCATCGCCGCCCAGTTGAAGCGCAGGTGGTCGCGGATCGCCTCGACGGGGGAGTCCGGGTACTGCCGGACGGCGTGCTCCGCGGTGTGCCCGCCCACGGTGAGGGTGAGGACCCGGGCATCGCCGAGCAGCGGGCGTCGGGAGATCCGGTCGGTGGCGGTGAGCAGGTCGGTACGCACGTCGGCGACCGGAATGTAGTAGACGGGGTACCGGTCGTGCTCCCAGACCATCAGGGCCCGGGTGGTGTCGGCCACGGCCAGTCCGCCGAGGTACGTGCGGATCCGCTTGCCGCAGGGTTCGATCCGCGGCGCGGGGGCGGTTCGATCGCTGGAGGTCATACCGGGGACAACGCGCGGCGGCGCACGGTAATTTCGGGGCGGGGAAGGTGCTGAGAAAGGCGCACGGAAAGGCCCGGGGAAAGGCGACAGGAATGCGCCGAATCGCCCGAGGGCAGCGGAATGCACCGGGCGCGACATTCGGCGGGAATGTCGCACCCGGTGTTCCGGAAGAGGCCATGACGGGATTCGAACCCGTGTAAACCGCTTTGCAGGCGGTCCCCTGAACCACTCGGGCACACGGCCGTGGGGGAGCCGACGAGGCGTCAGAACGCCTGGTGGCGAAGGTCGTTGCGGATCAGGCGCAACAACAGGAACGCATCCGGCAGGGACAGGAGGCGCAGGTGCGGGGCGCTGCGAGGGCCACCGTCTTCCTGTTCATTGCCGACTCCTGTCGTCGCTCTGCCTGCGTTGGTGAATTCATCATAGGGGTGCCGGTGGGGGTGGCGTCAATATCCGTATATGAATTCCGTGTGTCGCGGCTGTGCTACGGTCGAAGGCGTGGCGGGCCGTGAGCGGTCCGCCCCGGACGAGGTGCGACGTACCCGGTGGGACAAGACGGCGCGGTAGGTGTTTCGACTACTGCGGAGGAGTCCGTCGTCATGGCCTGGGTGGTTCTGATCGTCGCGGGGTTGCTGGAGACCGTGTGGGCGGTCGCGCTGGACGCGACCAAGGGGTTCTCGCGACTGGTGCCGACCGTGGTGTTCGCGGTGGCGCTGGTGCTCTCGATGGGCGGACTGGCGTACGCGATGCGGTCGATCCCGCTGGGCACGGGTTACGCGGTCTGGGTGGGGATCGGTGCGATCGGCACCGCGCTGTACGGGATGGCGGCGCTGGGCGATGCGGCGAGCGCGGCGCGGATCACCTGTCTGGTGCTGATCCTGGCCGGGGTGGTCGGGCTCAAGGTGCTGCACTGAGTCCGCCGGCCGGCGGGTCCTAGGTCCGGAAGCGGAGCTTCCGATCCGACCGCAGGTCAGGAGTAAATCGGCAGGTCGGCACTTACCATGTGGGAATGACCACCACCTCCGAGACACAGCCCGGCCTCCCGCCCGCGACACGTCCCGACCACGGAGCCGACCACGCAGCCGGCGGCGGGGCCGACGACGGGACCGGCGGGGTGCTCAGCGGCCCGTACCGGGCGCTGACCCTGGGCATCGTCTCGGTGGTGCTGCTGCTGGCCTTCGAGGCGACCGCGGTGAACACCGCGATGCCGGTGGCGGCGCGGGAGCTGGACGGCATCGCGCTGTACGCCTTCGCGTTCTCCGGGTACTTCACCAGCACCTTGTTCGCCCTCGTGGTGTCGGGCCAGTGGAGCGACCGGCGCGGGCCGCTGGCGCCGCTGTTCACCGGGATCGCGGTGTTCGCCGCGGGGCTGGTGGTCGCGGGGACGGCCGCCAACATGTGGCTGTTCGTGGCGGGCCGGGCGATCCAGGGCCTGGGCGGCGGGCTGGTGATCGTGGCGCTGTACGTGGTGGTCGGCCGGGCGTTCCCGGAGCGGCTGCGGCCGTCGGTGTTCGCGGCGTTCTCGGCCGCCTGGGTGCTGCCCTCGATCCTCGGTCCGGTGATCTCCGGCGCGGTCACCCAGCACCTGGGCTGGCGCTGGGTGTTCCTGGCGGTGCCGGTCCTGGTGCTGCTGCCGCTGGCCGTGATGGGTCCGGCGCTGAGCCGGTCGGAGCGCGAGCAGCCGCCGCTCGACCCGCAGCCGTTCGACCGCCGACGCACCCGGGACGCGGCGATGGCCGCGGTGGGCGCCGGGTTGCTGCAGTACGCGGGTCAGCGGCTGGACGTGGTCGCGCTGCTGCCGGCGCTGGCGGGGGCCGGGCTGCTGCTGCCCGCCGTGGTGCGGCTGCTGCCGCGCGGGGCGCTGCGGGCGGCGCGCGGGCTGCCGACGGTGATCGTGCTGCGCGGCGTGGCGGCGGGGGCGTTCTTCGCGGCGGAGGCGTTCATCCCGCTGATGATGGTGACGCAGCGGCACCTGTCGCCGACCATGGCGGGGCTGACGCTGACCAGCGGCGGGCTGTCCTGGGCGCTGGGCTCCTGGCTGCAGGGCCGGCCGGGAGCGGAGCGGCACCGCGAGACGATGATCCGGCTGGGCTTCGTCATGACCGCGGTGGCGATCGGCGGGGCGGCGCTGGTGCTGGTCCCGGCGGTGCCGACCTGGGTGACGGCGGCCTGCTGGGCGGTCGGCGGCGTCGGCATGGGGATGGCGGTGGCCAGCATCAGCGTGCTGATGATGAAGCTGTCCGCGCCGGAGGAGACCGGTCTGAACTCGGCGGCGCTGCAACTGAGCGACGCGCTCGGCAACGTGCTGCTGATCGGCCTCGCCGGGGTGCTGTTCGCCGCGCTCGGCGGTGGCGGCGCGGTGGTGGCGGGAACGCAGGACGGCCCGGTGCCGGCCGGGCCGTTCGCGGTGATCTTCCTGGTGATGGCGGGGGTCGCGCTGCTCGGCGCGCTGCTCTCCGGCCGGGCGGCGGCGCCCCGCGCGGGGAGCGCCGCCTGAGGGCGGGTCAGACCTTCGCGGCCGCGGAGGCGGGGGCGGAGGCGCTGGTGCCCGCGCCGCCGAGGTAGCCGTTCCAGCCGCCCATCGGGGACTCGCCGGGGGCGAGCGCCTGGAGCTTGCGCAGCACCGCCGGGTCCTGGACCTCCAGCCACTCGACCAGTTGGCGGAAGGAGACCATCCGGACCTCGGGCTTGTCGGCGATCTGCTTCAGGGTCTCCTCGACGGCGTTCATGTAGATGCCGCCGTTCCACTGCTCGAAGTGGTTGCCGATGATGAACGGCGCGCGGTTGGAGTTGTAGGCGCGGTTGAAGCCGTTGAGGTAGGAGTCGCGGGCCTGGGTCTGCCAGAAGCCGTGCTGGCCCGGGTCGGCCTTGGTGTTGTTGCCGGACTGGTTGTACATGATGTTGTAGTCCATCGAGAGCACCTGGAAGCTGTGCCCGGGGAACGGGATGGACTGCAGCGGCATGTCCCACAGCTGGCCGCCGGCGAACTTCTGCGGCCAGACCTGCAGCCCGCCGGGGCCGGAGGAGTCGTACTTCCAGTTGCGCTTGGCGGCGGTCGGCAGCAGTCCGCGCTGGCCCTCCAAGCAGGGGGTGCGGCCGCCGATCAGCTCCTTGCGGTAGTCGAAGGGCAGCGCGGGCAGGTCGGTGATGCCGGTGTTGGTCTTCCAGTTCATGACGAAGTCCATCGCCTGCTGGATCTCGCTGTCCCAGTCCTCGGCCGACCAGCGGCCGCCGCCGGTCGGGCCGCAGAAGTGGCCGTTGAAGTGGGTGCCGATCTCGTGGCCCTCCAGCCAGGCCGCGCTGATCTGCTCGATGGTGTCGCGGACGTGATTGTCCGCCAGGTAGCCGATGTCGGAGGCGCCGACCGGGTGCTGCGGCGGGCGGTACATCGACTTCTTCGACTCCGGCAGGGTGTAGATGCCGCTGAGGAAGAACGTCATCGAGGCGTTGTGGTCCTTGGCGAGCTGCCGGAACCGGCTGAACAGCTTGTTGTCCAGCTCGCCGGCGCCGTCCCATGAGAAGACCACGAACTGCGGCGGGCGCTGCCCGGGTTCCAGCGGTTCGGCCTTCGGCTGGCCGGGCTGCGGGCCGGTGTCGGAGGTGGAGCCGTCGCCGATCAGCGCGGCCGGCGGCTTGGGGACGGCGCTCGGGCTGCCGCTGGCCGACAGTCCGTCGGCCTGGGCGGGCGGGCCGGCCTGCTCACCCCCGCTCCCCTTGGCGCCGGAGCATCCGGCGGCCAGCGAGGCGGCGGTCGCGGCACCGGCGGCCAGCAGCGTCCTGCGGGACAGGGCGTCCATGTCTCACATCCGTTCACCAGGGAGTAAGCGAAGTCAACCGGCCGGAGGGACGGTCCATCAGATGAAATGAGTGATGCGTCGTCCGGGGGAGTCCGGCTCAGCATGGCACGGGTCGGGGCGGCACGCCGGTAATCACGGCCAGGTGTACGGATGACCGGGGGAGCGGCAGGCCACACGCTCACCTGTTCGGCGCACGGTGTACGGAGCGGCGCTGGCGTCAGGCAGTTGACCTGGCGTCAGATGGCACCACCGCCCCGGACCCGTCCACCGCCCGCCACCCCGACACGGAGGTCCCACCCGCCCATGTGGCAGTCGCTTCTCGACGCCTACCGGCAACGGATCGTGGAGACCGGCCGGGAGCCGCTGTTCCTGCTGCTGCTCGGTCTGGTCCTGTCGTTCCTGTCCATCCGCTTCTCCACCCGGATGATCCGGGCGCAGGTCCGCTGGTGGCCGGGGAACGTCACCCCCGGCGGCCTGCACATCCACCACGTGGTGTTCGGGCAGGCGCTGCTGCTGATCTGCGGCGTGTCGGCGTTCGCCATCCGGGGCGACGGCGGCGCCTGGTGGAACCTGCTGGGCTTCGGCTTCGGCGTCGGGTGCGGCCTGGTGCTGGACGAGTTCGCCCTGGTGCTGCACCTGAAGGACGTCTACTGGAGCGAGCAGGGCCGTACCTCGGTGGACGCGGTGGTGCTGGCGGTGGCGGTGATCGGCCTGCTGCTGATCGGCGAACTCCCGCTCGGCGGCTTCATCTCCCACCCGGACGGCCCCACCCTGGCCGGGGCGGCGGTGCTGTTCGCCCTGGTGGTGGTCAGCCTGCTCAAGGGCAAGACCTGGACCGGGCTGCTCGGCATCATGCTGTGGCCGGTCGCCCTGGTCGGGGCCGTCCGGCTGGCCCGCCCCGGCAGCCCGTGGGCGCGCTGGCGCTACCGCTCGCGGCCGCGCCGGATGGCCCGCGCCGAACGCCGCGAGGACCGCATCCACCGCCGGCTGGTCGCCGCCAAGACCGCCGCCTACGACCTGGTGGCCGGCAGCCCCGACACCGGTGCCGGCCGGCCCGACGCCGGAGTCGACGCCGCGGCGCCGCCCGTCGCCGTCCCGGTCGCCGAACCCGTGCCGGCCCCGGCGCCCGAGCCCGCGGTCGAACTCCCCGTCCCCGGCTGGCGGCTGCGCTGCGCCGAGGTCGCCCAGTGGTACCTGCGGATCGCCACCCTGCTCAACCTGGTCGGCGCGGTCGTGGTGCCGTTCCGCGAACAGGTCGACCGGGCCAACCGCGGCGAGTACTTCACCCCGGTCCTGGTCACCTCCGGCTTCACCACCGCACTGCTGGCCGGGCTGCTCGCCGTGATGCTGCGCCGCCGCAAGCGCGCCGCCTGGCTGACCGCGCTCGCGCTGACCGCACTGCACGTCGCCGTCTACGCCCTCGCACTGGGCTTCCCCGAGTACCGCGCCCACCCGTTCAACTGGGTCTCCACCGCGGTCACCCTGGCCCTGCTGGTCGTCCTGTGGCTGGGCCGCGCCGCCTTCCGGGTCCGCGGCGGGCGCGGCAACCTGTCGCTCGCCGCCGCCGTCCTGCTGCTCGGCGGCGCCGCACTCACCTTCCTCGGCGCACTCGCCGTCCGGCTCAGCCACGCCGACGGCGTCCCGAGCTGGGGCGAGGCCGTCGGCTACGTACTGCTGCGCCTGGTCACCCTCTCGGGGGTCGTCCAACTCAGCGACGTCGACGTGCCGCGCTGGATCGACGTCGCCGTCAACCTGCTCGGCACGGCGCTGCTGCTGCTCACCCTGCGGATCCTGCTGCGCTCCCCGCGCGGCACGGACCAGCAGAGCCCCGAGGACGAGCTGAGACTGCGTCAGCTGCTCGCCCGGCAGGGCGGCCGCGACTCGCTCGGCTACTTCGCGCTGCGCCGCGACAAGTCGGTCGTCTGGTCGCAGAGCGGCAAGGCCGCCGTCGCCTACCGGGTGGTCAACGGCGTGGCGCTGGCCTCCGGCGACCCGCTCGGCGACCCCGAGGCCTGGCCGCAGGCGATCGAGGACTGGCACCGGCAGGCCCGCGCGCACGCCTGGATCCCCGCCGTCACCGGCGCCGGCGAGCAGGGCGGCACCGTCTACGCCCGGGTGGCCGGCCTGCGCGCCCTGCACCTCGGCGACGAGGCGGTGGTCGACACCGCCGGCTTCACGCTGGCCGGGCGGGACATGCGCGGCCTGCGCCAGACCAGCCGCCGGGTCGCCCGGGCCGGGTACCAGGTGGTGATCCGCCGTCACCGCGACATCCCGCCCGACGAGTTCACCGCGCTGGTCCGGCTCGCCGACGCGTGGCGGCACGGCCGCACCGATCGCGGCTTCTCGATGGCCCTCGGCCGGCTCGCCGACCCCGCCGACGGCGACTGCCTGATGGCCGAGTGCCGAGACGAGAACGGCCGCACCGCCGCGCTGCTCTCCTTCGTCCCCTGGGGGTCCGACGGGCTGTCGCTCGACCTGATGCGACGCGACCGGGAGTCCGACCACGGCCTGGTCGAGCACACCGTCGCCGAGCTGCTCGAACGCGCCCGCGAAGGGGCGGAGCCGCTGGCCGGGGTGGCCCGGGTCTCGCTGAACTTCGCGATGTTCCGCGAGGTCTTCGAGGAACGCCTGGGCGCCGGGCCGGTCCTGAGACTGTGGCGGGGGGTGCTCCGCTTCCTCTCCCGCTGGTGGCAGCTGGAATCCCTCTACCGGGCCAACGCCCGCTACCGGCCCAGCTGGGAGCCGCGCTTCGTGCTCTACGACAAGCCCTCCGAACTCCCCGCGATCGGCCTCGCCAACGCCCTGGCCGAGGGCTTCCTGACCCGCCCCCGCCTCCGCGGCCGCCGCACCACGCTGGGGGAGCTCCGCGACTGACACCCGCAACGCGCGCTGCGCGCGGCGGGAGGAGCTTGCGATGAGCTTCGCGGGGCGCCGGGCCGGACGGTCGTGCTTCCCGCCTTCCGGCCGGAGGCCGTGTGCTGCGCGCGGCGGGCGGGTCGCTTGGCTGAGGGGGTGTCACCCGGAGGGGCTTGCGGGGGTGCTGGGGGTGGTGGGCGTGGGTTGACTGGGCGGGTCGTGGTCGGTGGGCGGGCGGGAGGTGGTGTGGTGGGCGGGCGGTGGTCGGGGGCGGTGGCGGCGGGGGGTGCGATCGTCCTGGGGGCCTGGTTGCTGAACGGCGGGCTGGGGGCGCTGCCGCCCGCGCCGGGCATCGCGCAGGCGTACGACGGGACGCCGGTGGGGCCGGTCGTCCCGCCGTTGCCGCCCTCGCCGCCGGTGCGGATCCGGATCCCGGTGCTGGGGGTGGACGCCCCGGTGGCCCGGCTGGCGCTGGACGCGCAGGGCCGGCTGCAGCCGCCGCCGGACGCCGACCGGAACCTGGCGGGGTGGTACCGGGACGGCGCCGCGCCGGGCTCCAGCGGGGCGGCGATCCTGGCCGGGCACGTGGACAACGCGCACGGCCCGGCGGTGTTCTACCGGCTGGGCGCGCTGCGCCGCGGCGACCAGCTGGAGATCGCCCGGGCCGACCGGGCCACCGCCTGGTTCCAGGTGGACGGCGTCGAGGTCTACCCGAAGCAGGACTTCCCGGACGCCAAGGTGTACTCGGCGACCCCGGACTCCCAGCTGCGGCTGATCACCTGCGGAGGCTCGTACACCCATGGGGGCGGGTACGACGGCAACGTGGTGGTCTACGCGCACCTGGTGCGCACCGGGAAGGACTGACGTGCGCTGGCGGCCCGGCGGTCAGGCGAGCAGTTCGGCGAGCGCCCGGTCGGCGTCCAGGTGCCGTAGCTCCTGGCCCTCCGGCACGGTGAGGTAGCTGCTCCACAGGAAGCGGCGCAGCGCCTCGCCGTCGAACTGGAGCAGGGCGACGCCCCCGGGGGAACGCAGTTCGACCATGGTGCGCCCGCCGAGTGCCGGGCGGATGTGCACGTCGCCCTCGCCGCTGGGCAGGTCCAGGCCGGTGGCGAGCAGGTGGCGGGCGAACACCCAGGTGATCTCGGCGGGTGGCGGGGGCCCGTCGAGCACCGGGCCGTCGGCGGGTTCGAGTGCGTCGAAGGGTTCGAGCGGGTCGGTGTCCACGGCGTCCAGGGCGTACTCGGCCGGGAACAGCATGGCGACCGCCAGCGGATCGTCCGACCGGTAGCGCAGGGTCACCCGGAGCCGGGCGGTGCGGTGGGTCGTGACGATCAGACGGGCGTGGGTGGTGTGCTCGACCACCGCGGGCACTGCGTACACGGCGTTTCCTTCCGGGGGCGTGCGAATGCGGGAGTGGCCGGTGCCGACTCCTGCTACTGAAGAGTCGAAAGTGGACGAAGTGATTACGCCCGTTTCCGGACTTCCTGATGTGATCTGCGTCATGCTCGGCCGGGCGGGCGTCGGGGTGGGTCCGAGGCGGACGGGGAGGCGGCGGTCCGCGGCGGCGGGTCGAACGAGTTGTCGCCCGGCGCGGTCGCGGTGGCGAGGCGCTGACGGGTGGTCAGCCGGAATGGGACGCGCGCCACAGGGGCGTGCCGTGGCCCCCGTCCGGCTGCGGGGACGGGCTAGGCTGGGCGGGTTCCACGCCTGCCCGCCGACCGCGGGATCGGGGCCGAATACCGGCTCTGACCTGCGACGACCCTGTTCGGAGACCGTGACTACCGCCGCCTCCTCCTCGATGTCCCCGCTGTTCTCGCACGCGGACGCCGCCCATCCCCGGCCCGCCGGGACGTCCGCCGCCACCCACCTCTCCCCGGCCTTCCCGGGCCGTGCCCCCTGGGGTACCGCGGGCAAGCTGCGGGCCTGGCAGCAGGGTGCGCTGGACCGGTACATCGAGAGCCAGCCGCGGGACTTCCTGGCGGTCGCCACCCCGGGCGCCGGCAAGACCACCTTCGCGCTGACCCTGGCCTCGTACCTGCTGCACAACCACCTTGTGCAGCAGATCACCGTGGTCGCGCCCACCGAGCACCTGAAGAAGCAGTGGGCCGAGGCCGCCGCCCGGATAGGGATCCGGCTGGACCCGGCGTACTCCTCGGGCCCGCTGTCCAAGGACTACCAGGGCATCGTGGTGACCTACGCGGGCGTCGGGGTGAACCCGATGCTGCACCGCAACCGGACCGAGGCCCGCAAGACGCTGGTGATCCTGGACGAGATCCACCACGCCGGTGACTCGAAGTCCTGGGGCGAGGCCTGCTTCGAGGCCTTCGAGCCCGCCACCCGGCGGCTCGCCCTGACCGGCACGCCGTTCCGCTCGGACACCAACCCGATCCCGTTCGTCCAGTACGAGGCGGGCGGCGACGGCATCCGCAAGTCGGTCGCCGACTACACCTACGGCTACGGGCACGCGCTCTCCGACCACGTGGTCCGCCCGGTGATCTTCCTCAGCTACTCGGGCAACATGCGCTGGCGCACCAAGGCCGGCGACGAGCTGGAGGCGCGGCTCGGCGAGCCGATGACCAAGGACCTGATCGCCCAGGCCTGGCGCACCGCGCTGGCCCCGCAGGGCGAGTGGATCCCGGCCGTGCTGCAGGCGGCCGACCGGCGGCTGTCCGAGGTCCGCAAGGCCATCCCGGACGCCGGCGGCCTGGTGATCGCCACCGACCAGACGGTGGCCCGCGCCTACGCCAAGCTGCTGCGCGAGATCTCCGGCGAGAAGGTCACGCTGGTGCTCTCCGACGAGGCCGAGGCGTCCAAGCGGATCTCCGACTTCGCCGAGGGCACCTCGCGCTGGATGGTCGCGGTGCGCATGGTGTCCGAGGGCGTCGACGTGCCGCGGCTGTGCGTCGGCGTGTACGCCACCTCGATCTCCACCCCGCTGTTCTTCGCCCAGGCCGTCGGCCGCTTCGTGCGTGCCCGCAAGCGCGGCGAGACCGCCTCGGTCTTCCTGCCGACCATCCCGATGCTGCTCGGCTTCGCCAACGAGATGGAGCTGCAGCGCGACCACGTGCTGGACCGCCCGAAGAAGGAGGGCGAGGGCCTCTTCGACGAGGAGGACCGGCTGCTCGCCGAGGCCGAGAAGACCAAGGACGAGGCGGACGGCGGCACCGAGGAGTTCTCCTACGAGGCGCTGGGCAGCGACGCGGTCTTCGACCGGGTGCTGTACAACGCCATGGAGTTCGGCATGCAGGCGCACCCGGGCAGCGAGGAGGAGGAGGACTACCTCGGCATCCCGGGCCTGCTGGAGCCGGACCAGGTGCAGATGCTGCTGCAGAAACGCCAGCACCGCCAGATCCAGCGCTCCAAGGCCAAGCCCGCCGAGGAGGCCGACCTGCTGGAGCTGCCCGCCGAGGAGCGGCCGGTGGTCACCCACCAGGAGCTGCGGGAGCTGCGCAAGGAGCTGAACGCGCTGGTCGCCGCCTGGCACCACCGCACCGACCAGCCGCACGGCACCATCCACAACGAGCTGCGCCGGCAGTGCGGCGGCCCGCTCACCGCGCAGGCCACCGCCAACCAGCTGAAGGCGCGGATCGGCCGGATCCGGGAGTGGGCGACCCAGGGCTGAGACCCGGCGCCCCTGAAGAACCGTCACTTCTCGGCCAGCCCGGGAGCCGGTGTCCGGACTCCGGAACACTCTCGAACTGGTGCGCGGTTCAGGGCCGGGTAAATGGGTGGTTTTGTCCTGTATCACATCTCGAAAACGCGTCGAAACAGATCGGATTTTGGACAACCACTTCCGCTGTACACCCCCGGTTCACTAGCGTCTCCCCACACTCGATCGGGCCCCACCCCGTAGCCCGGGAGAGTGCCGCGGAGCTCTGTGCCCTTGTCGACGTCGCCGAGGCGCGGACTCCCGCGCGGACACCCCCCTGCGCGCGCTCAAATCCGGTTCGTCCCACGGCAGTTGTGTCGTAGGGTCGGCCTCGCCGCGGAAAGGACCAGGCGCGTCGTGACTGCTGAGACCTCCCAGACCCTGGACAGGGGTGTCCGGGTACTGAAACTGCTCGCCGATTCCGAGCGCGGGCTGACGGTGACCGAGCTGGCCGCCCGGCTGGCCGTGAACCGCACCGTCGTCTACCGGCTGCTGGCCACCCTGGAGCAGCACGGCCTGGTGCGCCGCGACATCGGCGGCCGGGCCCGGGTCGGCCTCGGCGTGCTGCGGCTCGCCCACCGGGTCCACCCGCTGCTGCGCGAGGCGGCGCTGCCCGCGCTGCGCTCGCTCGCCGAGGACCTCGGCGCCACCGCCCACCTGACCCTGGTGGACGGCAACGAGGCGCTGGCCGTCGCCGTGGTCGAGCCGACCTGGACCGACTTCCACGTCGCCTACCGCACCGGCCTGCGCCACCCGCTCAGCGAGAGCGCGGCCGGCCGGGCGATCCTGGAGGCCCGCGCCTTCCCCGGCCAGCGCCGTCCCGACCAGGGTTTCGTGATCACCCGTGCGGAGGAGCAGTCCGGGGCCAGCGGTGCCGCGGCGGCCCTGCTCGGGCTGAGCGGCATCGAGGGCAGCGTCGGCGTGGTGATGCTCAACGGCCTGGTCCCGGAGCGGGTCGGCCCGCGCGTGGTGGAGGCGGCCACCGAGGTCGCCGACGCGCTGCGCTGATCCGACTGGGCGTCCTCGGCGGCGCCCGCGGTGTGTTTGGATGCCGGTGTGTCCGAAACCAAGCAGCAGCCCCCGGTCGCGAAGCGGCCCTCGGCGATCTCCCCGAAGACCCGTGCGCTGACGCTGTGCGCCCTGCCGGTGGTGGCGCTGTTCGCGGTGGCCGCGTTCGTCCCGCTGCCGTACACGCTGGAGTCGCCCGGCGTCACCGCGGACACGCTGGGCCAGTACCAGGGCCGCCAGGTGATCACCATCACCGGTGCCCCGGTGCGCGCCACCACGGGGCAGCTGCGGGCGGTCACCATCTCGGCCACCAACCCGGGCGAGCGCAACAGCCTGTGGGACTCGCTGCTGGCGTGGACCGACCCCAAGCAGGCGGTCGTCCCCACCGAGCAGGTCTACCCGCAGAGCGACCCGGACAAGGCGCAGCAGGTGACGGAGCAGCAGATGACCGAGTCCCAGGACAGTGCCACGCTGGCCGCGCTCGGCTACCTGCACCTCTCGCCCGCGCAGGTGAAGGTGGTCATCGACCTCGGCGACATCGGCGGCCCGAGCGCGGGGCAGATGCTGGCGCTGGGCATCGTGGACAAGCTGGCGGGCGACGGCAAGGGCGGGGACCTGACCGGCGGCAGGATCGTGGCCGGCACCGGGACGGTGGACGCGGACGGGCGGGTCGGCGAGGTCGGCGGCGTCCCGCTGAAGACCCAGGCGGCGGCCCGGGACGGCGCGACGGTGTTCCTGGTGCCGCGCGGCGAGTGCGCCCAGGCCAAGGTGAACACCCCGGCGGGACTGCAGCTGGTGCCGGTGGACACCCTCGCCGACTCGATCGCCGCGCTCGGCGCGCTGAACAGCGGCGGCGCGGTCGCGCACTGCTGACGGTCGTCCGCGGCCGACGGCGGCCGTCCCGACGGTCGTCGGGGCAACGGGCCGGGCGTGGCACCCCCGTGCGCCCGGCCGTCGAGTGCGTCACCCCTCGGTACGGCGGGGTCCTACAGTCCGAAGGCGGCGGTCACCAGGTCGTCACCGACCCTGGTGCGCAGTTGGGCGGCGATCTGCGGTAACCGGTGCGCCTGCGTCATCGGCAGTCCCACCGCCACCGCGGCGAGCCCGCTGCCCAGCACGATCGGCACCGCCGCCCCGGCCAGCCCCATCGCGTACTCCTGGTACTGGGTGATCGGCGCGGCCCGCTGCGGTCCCTGCCGGGGCAGCAGCGGGAGGTGGGCCGGTTCCCGCAGGGTGTACGGGGTGAACGGCACCATCGGGTAACGGGCCAGGTGGGCCCGGCGCTCCTCGGCGGACATCAGGGCCAGCAGGGTCTTGCCGGCCGCGTGGGCGTGCGCCCCGGCCCGGAAGTGCCGCGGGTCGGCGGTGGGTGCGCCGGGGGCCGCGGCGGCGGCGACCAGGTCGATCTCGCCCTCCTTGTACCAGGCGAAGTGGACGGCCGCGGACAGCTCGTGGGCGAGCCGGCCGAGCAGCCCGTCCAGCCGGGACCGGCCGGCCTCCGGACTCTCCTCCCGGGTGAGTCCGGAGACCGCGGGCCCCGTCCGGTACAGGCCCTGACGACGCTCCAGGTACTCGTCGTGGACCAGGGTGCGCAGCAGGTGGTAGGTGGTGCCGAGGGCCAGCCCGGTGTCCCGGGCGAGCTGCTTGGCGGTGGCGCCCGCCGGGTAGCGGGCGGCGGCCTCCAGCAGGCGCAGCGCGCGCTGCGCGGAGGCGATCAGGGTGGGGGCGTCGGTGATCCGGCTCATCGGACCACCTCGGTGGTCCGAACGGCCTTGCGGGACCGCCGGGTTGACGCATGGACAGCTGGCGGGCACTCAGTGAGTGCGGTCCGTATGCTCATGGCTGGGATCTTTGCGTGCACGAGCAAGAGGCATATGCCAATATTCGCCCGGCGACGGTAGACACGCCCGAAACGCCGGAATCGGTCTGCGGTCAGGCCCCGGTGGCCTGCGCCACCAGCGGCAGGATCCGGTACGGCACCGGGTTCTCCAGCGCGATCGCGGTGGACGCCCGGACGATCCCGTCGAAGCCCACCACCCGGTCGATCACCCGCTGCAGGTCCGCGTTGGAGCGCGCGACGATCCGCACCAGCATGTCGCCGTGGCCGGTGATGGTGTGCAGTTCCAGCACCTCCGGCACCGCCGCCAGGTGCGCCCGGACGTCCGCGCCCTGGCCCTGGGAGATCTCCAGCGTGGCGAAGGCGGTCACCGGGTAGCCGAGCGCCGCCGGGTCGACCTGCGGGCCGAAGCCGCCGATCACCCCGCGCGCCTGCAGCCGGTCCAGCCGCGCCTGCACGGTGCCGCGGGCCACCTGCAGCCGGCGCGAGCACTCCAGCACCCCGATCCGCGGCTCCTCGGTGAGCAGCCGGATCAGCCTGCCGTCCAGCGCGTCGATGGCGTCGGGGTGCGAGGACACGGCGGGGCTCCGTTCACTGGGCGGGCGTTCGACCGACATTGTGCGGTCGCACGGCGCCGTCCGTCAGCCCGGGACGGTCTGCACGTCCGGCGGGTGGCCGTTCCAGGTGACGAAGACCGAGGACGTGCGGCCGTCCTTGGAGAAGTCGATCCGCATCCACTGGTCGCCGTGCCAGACCTGCATCCCCCAGCCGGTCTCCGGGGTCGCCGACACCAACTCGGCCTCGGTGGCCCGGAGGTCGAGCGCCACCCGGCCGCCCGGCACCAGGTAGCTGTGCACCGAGGTGGTCGGGCTCGGCGAGCGCTTCACGGCCGGGGTCCGGCTCGGCGCGGACGGCGTCGGGTCGGGGTCCGGGTCGGGGCTCGGCGCCGCGGTGGTGGCGTCGGCGGCCGCGGAGGTGGCCGGGGCGAGCGTCGGCGGCGGCGCGTCCCGGGTCTGCGCGGTGCCCGCCGTCGGCAGCGGCACCGCCACCGGCTCGTCGAACACCGTGTCCGCCAGCACCGCGTGCACGCCGAGCCAGGACAGCGCCACCGCCGCCCCGGTGGCCGCCGTCCAGGCGCCGAGTTTTACCAGTCCGCTCCGCATCGCGGGACATCCTGCCGTACGAAGGTCACGACCAGGTCAGTGGCCCGGACATTCCTCAGAAACCTTGCGGAAAAAGGGTGCAAGCGCGCCGGAAAGCGACTGGACCTGCCCGTCTTCCAGTGGCCTAAACCACCCGAGGTACAGACCAGTTCGCCGTGATGGCGTACCGTGCAGCCCCATGGCAACAGTGCTCGTGGTCGAGGACGACCCTTTCGTACGTTCCGCCCTGATCCGCCATCTGTCCGACTGCGGCCACGCCGTACGTTCCGTCGGCACCGCGCTGGAGGCGTTGCGCGAGGTCGCCCAGGTCGGCTGCGACCTGGTCGTGCTGGACCTCGGGCTGCCCGACCTGGACGGCAGCGAGGCGCTGAAGATGATCCGCGGCCTGACCAACGTCCCGGTGATCATCTCCACCGCCCGGGACGACGAGGCGGAGATCGTCCGGCTGCTCAACGACGGCGCAGACGACTATCTGGTGAAACCTTTCTCCGGGGAACACCTCACCGCCCGGATGGCCGCCGTCCTGCGCCGGCTCGGCGGCGGCGCCCTGACGGCCCCCCAGGTCCTGCGGGTCGGCGGCCTGACCATCGACCCGCAGCGCCGCGAGGCCCTGCTCGACGGCCGCCGGCTCGACCTGACCCGCCGTGAGTTCGACCTGCTGGCCTTCCTGGCCGGCCGGCCCGGCGTGGTCGTCCCGCGCAAGGAGATCCTCGCCGAGGTCTGGCGGCAGACCTACGGCGGCGACCAGACCATCGACGTCCACCTCTCCTGGCTGCGCCGCAAGCTCGGCGAAACCGCTTCCAACCCGCGCTACCTGCACACCGTCCGCGGCGTCGGAGTGCGACTGGAGGCACCGATCGGGCCGGGCGGGTGCACGACGTGAGCCGGATCCTCAGCTCACTGCGCTGGGCGCTGATCAAGGCCGCCATCGCCGGCACCATGATGGTCGCCCTGGCGTTCCTCATCCCGCTCGGCCTGATGGTCCAGCAGACCGCCCGCGACCGGGCGTTCACCGCCGCCGAACGCCAGGCCGCCGCGCTCGGCCCGGCCCTCGCCATCACCACCGACCAGGACGCCATCGCCCGCGCCCTGGCCTCCACCGACGCCGGCGCCCAGGAACGCCTCGCCGTCCACCTGCCCGCCGGACCGGTGGTCGGCACCGCCCGGGTCGACCAGGACGGCCTCAGCACCGCCGAGCAGCAGGGCCGGGCCGGCACCGTCCGCGCCCCCGGCGGCTACGCGCTGCTCCAGCCGGTCGCCGTCGACAACGGACGGGTCGCCGTGGTCGAGGTGTTCGTGCCCGACGCCGACCTGTCCCGCGGCGTCGGCACCGCATGGCTGGTGCTCTCCGGCGTCGCCCTCGCGCTGGTCGCGGTCTCCGTCGCGGTCGCCGACCGGATGGGCACCCGGATCGTCCGCTCCGCCCGCCGGCTGGCCGCCGCCGCCCGTTCGCTCGGCTCCGGCAACCTCACCGTCCGGGTGCCGGTCGACGGACGCGAGGCCGCCGGCGCCCCCGAGGAACTGCGCGAAGCCGCGCAGGCCTTCAACGCGATGGCCGACCGGGTGGTCCACCTGCTCGCCGCCGAACGCGAACTCGCCGCCGACCTCTCGCACCGGCTGCGCACCCCGCTCACCGTGCTGCGCCTCAACGCCGCCTCGCTCGGCGACGGCGACGCCGCCGACGCCACCCGGCACGCCGTCGCCCAACTGGAGCGCGAGGTCGACCAGATCATCCGCTCCGCCCGCCGCGACCCGGTCGACGCCCCGGCGGTCGCGCTCGGCTGCGACGCCGTCGAGGTGATCCGCGAGCGCGTCGCCTTCTGGTCCGCGCTCGCCGAGGACGAGGGCCGCCCCTGGCAACTGGCCGGCGACGAGCGGCCCGTCCCCGTCCCCGTGCAGCGCGGCGACCTGGCCGCGGCCGTCGACGCGCTGCTCGGCAACGTCTTCCGGCACACCGCCGTCGGCACCGCCTTCGCCGTCGACCTGTTGGCGACCGAGCACTCGGTGATCGTCCTGGTCGGCGACGGCGGCCCCGGCTTCACCGACCCCGACGCCGCCATCCGGCGCGGCGCGGGCCACGGCGGCGAGGGCTCCACAGGCCTCGGCCTGGACATCGTCCGCAAGCTCGCCGAGGCCACCGGCGGCGACCTCGCCCTCGGCCGCTCGGCCGTCCTCGGCGGCGCCGAGATCCAACTGCGGCTCAACACCCGCACCGAGGTCCAACTGCCGCGGCAGCAGCGCCGCCGCCCCGGCCGCCCGACCCGCCGGAACTGACCGGATGCCGCCGCCGAACGCTGCCGCCGCGGGGGATGCAGCGAGGTGTCGGACCTTTTCCTTAAGTACGGCCTAAGCGGCCACTACCGCTGCCTCAGCAGACGAAATCCGGCCACCGCCGACGGCTAGCGTCAACGGCGGCCGGGTGCGAGTCCCCGGCTCACCCACTGCGCGGAGGTAGCCGAAGCATGACCAGCAGCAGCCAGCCGACCCGATCCGCCGGCCACCGCCGCCGTCCGCGCCGCAAGCCCCTGGTGGCCGGCGCCGCGACGGTCGCCGTGCTGGCCGCCGCCGGGATCGCGGTGCTCGCCCAGTCCGCGGACGCCGCCGCGCTCGGCGCGGCCTACAGCCGCACCAGCGTCTGGGAGTCCGGCTACACCGGCCAGTACCTGGTCGCCAACTCCACCTCCGGCACCATCCAGGACTGGACGCTCAGCTTCGACCTCCCGGCCGGCGCGAGCATCTCCTCGCTGTGGAACGCCTCCTACACCGTCAGCGGACGGCACGTCACCGTGAAGCCGGAGAGCTGGAACCGCTCCCTCGCGCCCGGCAACACCGTCGACGTCGGCTTCGTGGTCCAGGCCGCCGGCGCCGCCCAGGCCGAACCCGGCAACTGCCGGATCAACGACACCGCCTGCACCGGCGGCACCGGCCCCGCGCCCACCCCGTCCGGCCGCCCCACCACGGCGACCCCGACCCCGGCCCCCACGCCCAGCCCCAGCGCCACCAAGCCGACCGCCGCCCCCAGCAGCGCCAAGCCCACCACCCCGGCGCCCACCCCCACCCCGACACCGACCAGCACCGTCGTCCCGGCCGGCACCGCCCGCTTCGCGCCGTACATCGACACCTCGCTCTACCCGGCCTACGACCTGCTCGGCACCGCGAACGCCACCGGCGTCAAGAACTTCACCCTCGCCTTCGTGGTCTCCGGCGGCGGCTGCACCCCCAAGTGGGGCGGCGTCACCGACCTCGGCTCGGACGCCGTCGCCGCCCAGATCGGCGCCCTGCGGGCCAAGGGCGGCGACGTCCGGGTCTCCTTCGGCGGCGCCAACGGCAGCGAACTCGCCCTCGCCTGCACCTCCACCGCCGACCTGGCCGCCGCCTACCAGAAGGCGATCGACGCCTACGGCCTCACCAAGCTCGACTTCGACATCGAGGGCGGCGCGATCGCCGACACCGCCGCCAACACCCGCCGCGCCCAGGCCATCGCCCAGCTCCAGCAGACCGCCGCCGCCAAGGGCCGCCCGCTGGACGTCTCCTTCACCCTGCCCGCGCTGCCCACCGGCCTCACTCAGGACGGCGTCAACCTGGTCGCCGGCGCCAAGGCCGCGGGCGTCCAGCTCGGCGCGGTCAACATCATGGCGATGGACTTCGGCGACGGCGTCGCCCCCAACCCCCAGGGCCGGATGGGCACCTACGCGATCGCCGCGGCCACCGCCACCCAGGCCCAGCTCAAGTCCGTCCTCGGCGTCGACGACGCCACCGCCTGGGCCAAGACCGCGGTCACCCCGATGATCGGCGTCAACGACGTCGCCACCGAGGTCTTCACCGTCGCCGACGCCACCCAGCTCGCCGACTTCGCCCGCGGCAAGCACCTCGCCTGGCTGGCCATGTGGTCCGGCACCCGCGACAAGGCCTGCCCCGGCGGCGCCAAGGGCTACGCCGACGCCACCTGCTCCAGCATCGACCAGCAGCCGCTCGCCTTCACCAAGGCCTTCGCCGCCTACACCGGCTGACCCCGCACGTCGGCCGCCACCGCGCGCCGTTGCCCCGGGCCCGAGGAGGGGAGCCCGGGGCAACCGCGCGCAGTGGCGCATCCGGGCAGGTCCGGTAGTGTCGGCTGCTGGCCCACGGGGGCCGACGGCGGACGGAGCGAGACAGTGACCACGGTGCAAGCGGACCGGACGACGCCCCCCGGGCGCGACCCGCAGCCCCCCGTACCCGCCTGGCGCCGCCCGCTCACCGCCCCCGCCCGGCTGCTCGCCGACCTCGCCGCCGCCCTGCGCGCCGCCCCCCGCCGCCCGCTGCTCGCCGCCACCGCGCTCGCCGCACTCTCGCTGGTCGCGTACGCCACGGTGCGGCACTTCGTCGGCACCTCGATGGTCGACATGATCGTCTACCGGGCGGAGGGCGCCGCCGTCGCCCACGGCCGCGACCTCTACGCGATCCGGGTCACCGAGTGGGACCTGCCCGCCACCTACCCGCCGTTCGCCGCGATGCTGTTCGTGCCGACCACCTGGTTCGGCGTCCCGTTCCTGCGGATCGCCGTCACCGCCGGAAACCTCGCGCTGCTCGCGCTGCTCGCCCACCTGTCCTTCAAGCTGGTCGGCTGGCCCCGCCGCGAGGTGCGGCCGATCGGCGTGGTCCTGATCACCGGACTGGGTGTCTGGCTGGAACCGGTCTTCACCACGCTCCGCTACGGCCAGATCAACCTCGCGCTGGCCTGCCTGATCCTGTGGGACCTCACCCGCCCCGACAGCGCCCGCACCAAGGGCCTGGCGATCGGCCTGGCCGCGGGCATCAAGCTCACCCCCGGCCTGTTCGCCGTCTACCTGCTGATCACCGGCCGGGTTCGGGCCGCGTTCGTCGCCGGTGCGACCTTCCTCGGCACCTTCCTGATCGGCGCCCTGGTGCTGCCGGACGCCACCCGCGGCTTCTGGACCACCTACCTGTTCGACTCCACCCGGGTCGGCAAGACCGTCATCGTCGACAACCAGTCACTGCGCGGCATGGTCGCCCGCCTGCTGCACGCCGAGAACCCCGGCCTGCCCGCCACCGCGCTGGCCGCCGCCGTCGCCGTCGCCGGACTCGCCATCGCCGCCTGGGCGCACCGCAGCGCCCGCTGGTCGCCGCGCGCCGAGGCCTGGAGCGTCTGCGCCGCCCTGGTCACCGCCGTCCTGATCTCCCCGATCAGCTGGACCCACCACTGGGTGTGGTGCGTGCCGATGCTGGTGCTGCTCGCCGCCGAGGCCGCCCACGAGCGCTCCCGCCCGGCCGCCGTCCGGCACCTGCGCTGGCGGCCGATCCTCGCCCTGACCGTGCTCGGCTTCCTCTCCTTCGGCATGTGGGTCGTCCCGCACAAGGGCGACCTCGACCAGCACCTGCCCGCCCTGCACCAGCTCCCCGCCTCGGTCTACCCGCTGCTCGGCCTGTGCTTCCTCGCGGTCGCCGCGCTCCGGGTCCGCTCCCGGCGGATCGCCGCCGGCGCCCCGCTGGTGCGCGTCCCCGCGCAGCGCCCCGGCCCGGACGGGCTCGGCAGCGCCGGTGCCCAGAAGGCCCCCGCGGCCCGCTGAACAGTCCGCTCCGCCGCAGTCCGCTCCGCCGCGCCCCTCACGCCAGCAGCTCGGCGAGCGAACCGTCCAGGTCCAGCGCCTCCAGCTCCGCACCCGGCGGCACCAGCCGGTGCGCCCGCTCCAGCCAGGCCGCCACCGTCGCCAGCGGCGCCTCCAGCAGCGCGTCGCCGGCCGGCGAGCTCAGCGCCATGCACAGTACGCTGCGTCGCCCCGACCGGGTCGGCCAGATCCGCACGTCCCCCTGCCCGCACGGGCGGAACGTCCCCTCCACCAGCAGCTCCCGGGCGAACACCCAGGTCACCGGCGTCCCGCTGTCCAGGTGGAACGCCACGTACACCGCGAACGGGTCGTGACTCCCGTACGACAGCCGGGCCGGCACCGGGACGCTGCGCTCCGGCGACAGCACCAGTTCCAGTTCCAGTTCCTGCTCCACCACGCCCGTCGACTGTCCGGCCATGACCGCTCACCCTCCTCGCACCGCGGGGCCGCCGTTCGGCCCCCGCACCCGGAGAGAGGGGGAGGGCCGCGCACTCTTACACGGGTTCGCACAGAACTTTTCCCGCACCGCCCCGGTTGTTCCCCACGGGGCCGGATGCGCGCCCCCGCGGACCTGGCGGGTACGGCGAGTTCCACGACTTCCGGTGAACCCGGGGGACGAGGTCCGTCCAGGTACTACCCTTTGTGACTGCCCGGCGACTCTCCGCCCGCGGCTCCCCCACGCACATCCGCACGCCTGCTCGCCGCGGTGCCGGTACGAAGGAAGACGCAATGACGGACCGGCCCTCCCCAGGTGGCACCACCCTCGGCGCGTCCGCACCCGGCGAGGCCGGCCGACCCGGCTACTACCCCGACCCCTCGGTCCCCGGCTTCGTCCGCTACTGGGGCGGCCACGCCTGGGTCCCCGGCACCAGCCGGGCCGCCCCCGCCCCCGGCGAGCTGCTGGAACCCCCGCGCTTCGTCGCCCGCCACCTCAGCCCCCCGCCGTACCTCACCCCGCCCGGCGTCGCCGCCCCGGCGCCCGCGCTGACCGAGACCGGGCCGGTCTACCTCGACGAGACCGGCGCCGGCGCGGCCTTCACCATGGCGGCGAGCGCGTCCGCCCCCGGCACGCCGCCGGTGGACCCGCTACAGCCGCCCCGCGACCTGGAGCTCCGCCCGCGCACCGGATCCGAGCAGCTGCGCCCGGTCGAACCCGCGCCCTGGGCCGTGGCCGGCAACGGACTCCAACCGGTCACCACCCCGGAGTCCTGGGCGACCGCTGCCGCCCTCCGCTCCGCCCGCGAGGTCGAGGCCGCCGCCCGCCCGCTGGAACTCGCGCCGAGCGCACCCCGCAGCGACACCGGGCTGCACGACTCAGGGCTGCGCGACTCGGGGTTGCACGACTCAGGGCTCCACGACGGCGCTCAGCCGTACCCCGGCGGCGGACTGCTCGGGAGTCCGGCGCCCTACGCCGACGCCGGACTGCTCGGCGGCGATGCGATGCCGCCGGCCGACGCCGGGCCGTACGGGGACATGCAGCCGCACGCCGAGGCCGCGCCGGCAACCGGGCCGGCGTCGCCCGCCGTGTTCGCGTTCACCCTCGGCGAGGAGCTTGCGCCGTTCGAGTCGCCGTTCGAGTCGCCATTCGCGAAGCCCTCCGGGTCGCGCGCCGAGTCGCCCGTCGAGGAGCTCGCGCCGCGGCCCGCACAGCCGCTCGGCGGGACGCCCTGGCACGGTGCGGCCGGACCGGACCCCGCCAGGCCCGACTCGGTCGGCCTGGCCGCCGGTCCGGCGCCGCTGCACGAGCCGCTGCCCGATCGGCTCCCGGTGTCGCTTCCGGAGCCGCAGCCGTCCGCCGACTCCGGATGGCGGGCCGATCCGCGGGCGCAGCGCGGGCTGATGGAGACCGGCGACGCACCGCGCTGGGTCTCGTGGGGCGTCGAGTCGCCGACCGCCGCTGACGAACCGTCAGCAGAACCGTCGCAGCAGCCGTCCGCCGCGGCACCCCGCGCGGCGCACGTCACCAGCGAACGGGTCCGTCCGCCGCGCTGCCCCGAGCCCGAAACCGCCCCTGCCGCTGCTCCCGCCCCCGCCCCCGCTCCCGCGCCCGCTGCTTCGTCCGCCGCTTCGTCCGCCGCTGAGCGCCCGCGCCGTACGCCGTCGAAGCCCTCGACCGGCTCCGCCACCCGACCCACCCCCGGCTCCACGTCCGGAGCGCGGCGGGGGAGTGCCGCCCCGGTGCCCGCGGCGCTCGGGGCGCGGGCGTTGGCGTGGCTGCTGGACGGGGCGGTGACCACGGTGGTTGCGGCGGCCGTCGCGGTGCCGGTGGCCGGTCCGGCGATCGAGCACCTGCAGCGGAAGGTCGAACGGGCCGAACTGGCCGCCAGGATGACCGGCCACCAGTCCCAGGTCCTGCTGCTGGACCAGGTGGTGCTCGGCCGCCTCGGCGCCCTGCTCGGGGTGCTGCTGCTGTTCGGGCTGCTCTACCAGGTGCTGCCGACCGCCCGCACCGGCCAGACCTTCGGCAAGCGGCTGGCCCGGGTCCGGGTGGTCGCGGCCGGCGGTACGCGTCCGCCGGGTGTCGGCCGTTCGCTGCTGCGCTGGCTGGTGCGCTGCCTCGGCACCGTCGTGCTGATCGGTCTGCTCGCCCCGCTGCTGGACCGTTCCGCCCGGCGCGGCTGGCACGACCGCGCGGCCCGGACCCGGGTGGTCCGGGCCGGCTGACCTGGCGTCAGCGCAGGTTGACGAGTCGTCAGGGCAGGTGCGGGTCGTGAAACGAACCCAAAGGGGCCGAAACGACGCAAATGTCCCAACATCGTAGTATTCACGGTGTTCTACTCGGGGCATGAGCACCCAGGAACCCAACGGCACCGAGCCGGAGGAGGGCGCCAGGCCCTCGTTCGACAAGCAGCCCCCGTCGGCGGGCAGCCCGTACGAGACGCCGCCCGGCTACGGCGGTCAGTACGGTACCCCGGCCGGTTCGGGCTCCCCGTACGACAACCCGCCGCCCGGGTACGGTCCGCCGCCCGGGCAGACCCCGCCCCCCGGCGACCCGTCCGGCTCGCCCTACGGCGCGCCGGGCCCCGGGCCGGTGCCCGGGATGCCGGCGCTCGGTGGCTGGGGCGCGCGGATCGTGGCCAAGGTGATGGACTGGGTGATGGTGCAGGCGGTGGCGATCGTGGTGCTGCTGCCGTTCGCGAACTTCGGCAAGCAGGACGGCTGGGTCGGTTCGGCCTGGCTCGGCTACCTGCTCTTCCTGGTCTACGAGGGCGTGATGTTCAGCCGGGACGGCCAGACCCTCGGCAAGAAGGTGATGAAGGTCCGGGTCGCGATGCTCGCCGACGGCTCCGAGCCCACCCCCGGCGCCGCCTGGACCCGCGCCGCCACCTTCGTCGTCCCCGCGCTGATCTGCTGCGGCGGCCTGTGGTGGCCGGTCGACGGCCTGTTCGGCGTCTTCGACAAGCCCTACCGCCAGTGCGTGCACGACAAGGCGGCGAAGACCGTGGTGGTCTCCACCGCCTGACACGTCGTCGGGCCCTGGCCCGTCACCGGCCCCTGGCCCGTCGTCGGAGGCCGGCGCGTCATCGGTCGCTGATGCGTCACCGGTCACCGGTCACTGGTCGCTGGGCCCCGGGCACTCGGCAGCGGTCGACCTGCCGCGCGCCCGGGAGTTCTCCGTCCCCGGTCGGACGCCGCCCGCCGCGCTCGCTACCGGGACTGGCGGGCGTACTCCGGCTGCGGCAACGCCGTGCGGACCGGGAGTTCCGGCGCGGCCGTCGGCACCTGCCCGGACGGGGGAACCTGCCCCGCCGCTGGTGCCGGCGCGGTCGCGGGCTCGTCGCGGCGCGGCGAGGAGGAGACCAGCGCGGTGACCAGCGTCCCCAGCGCCACCGCGAAGCCGCACAGCACCGCGACCTGCCACACCCCGGTCTCCCCGGAGACGGCCAGCAGGGCCACCGCCGCGGCGGCCGTGATCAGCGTGCCGAGCGCCAGCTGTCCGGCGCTCGGCGTGAAGTTGACGGATCGTGAAGCAGCGGATGGGGCGGTGGACCGGCGAGCGCGGGCCATGGCAGTCAACCCTTCACGCGGAGCGGACGGTTCGGCGATGCGGCGGCGGCGCGGGCTCCCGGACAGTGATCCGGGCCCGGTCGTCGGGCGGGCCGTTGGGCGGGTGCAGCCCGTCGCGGTCCGGTAAGTACAGCCTAACCGTTGGGAGTTGGCATATGCGGGGGCACGGGGGGCGCACGGGCTCACGCGCCCGCCACCGTCACCCCCGACGTGCTTATGGGACGCAACGCCGCCACTCGATAGCGTGGACCGGTGCGCGAGCGGGCCCGCCCGCTCGCATGCCTTGACCTGCGACCCGTGACCTGCGACCCGTAACCCGTAACCCGCGACCCGTGACCCGCGACCCGCCGCCGACGTGACCCGGAGCCACCGTGACCGTTCCCCCCGACTGGCCGACCACCGCAGACGCCGCCCGCGCCGAACAACACCGCCTGCGCCCCCTGGTCGACCCCGAAGGCCCCGAACCCCCGCGCCGCCCCGGCACCCTGATCGCCGGCGTCGACGTCGCCTACGACGACGAACGCGACGTCGTCGCGGCCGCCGCCGTCCTCCTCGACTACGCCACCCTCGACGTCGTCGAACAGGCCACCGCCGTCGGCCGGGTCGCCTTCCCCTACCTCCCCGGCCTGCTGGCCTTCCGCGAACTCCCCGCCGTCCTCGACGCGCTCTCCCGCCTCACCCGCACCCCCGACCTCATCGTCTGCGACGGTTACGGCCTCGCCCACCCCCGCCGCTTCGGCCTCGCCAGCCACCTCGGCGTCCACACCGGCCTCCCCACCATCGGCGTCGCCAAGACCCCCTTCACCTTCCACCACGACCCGCCCGGCCCGAACCGCGGCGACTGGACCCCCCTCCTCGACGGCCCCGAAACCGTCGGCCGCGCCCTCCGCACCCGCCAGGGCGTCAAGCCCGTCTTCCTCTCCACCGGCCACCGCATCGGCCTCCCCCAAGCCACCGCCGTCACCCTCGCGCTCACCCCTTCCTACCGCCTCCCCGAAACCACCCGCCGCGCCGACTCCCTCTGCCGCCGGGCCCTCGCCGCCACCGCACTCCACACCTGACCGACTTCCGCCACCAGGCAGCGTTTTGACGAGCCGTGGCATGTGTTAGACATATGGATTGGGGCCAACTTTCCTTCCGGCCCCGGCGGTCAAGCGGGCAGCAGGTACGGGGGAGGTACAAGAACGTGAGCACAGGTGGCAACGGCTACCGCGTCGAGGTCGACAGCCTCCGGGCGTTCGCCGCGCAAGTCCGCGGCCTGCTCAAGGAGTTCGAAGACGGCGCAGGCGGCTCGAAGGTCCACGGCATGACATCCGTGGGCTCGTCGGCGTTCGGCAACTTCGCGGAGGCAGAGGCGCTGCACGCGAAGTACGGCGAGATGCGGGACACACTGAAGCAGGTTCTGGACGGGCTTCAGGCCGCGATCGACGAGGTCCAGCAGCGGGCTGAGCGGACCGCGACGAACTACGAGGAGCAGGAGCACGGAACTGTTCGGCAGATGAAGCTGGACAGTGACGGTTGGTCGGTCGGTGGCGCGCCCACCCTCCGCACGACCTCGTCTGCCGGTTCACGTTCGCGGTCCGGAGTGCCGCAGGACTCGCGGCCGCCTGCCGGGAACAGCTCGCCGGCCGGTAGCGGAGAGCCGCACCCGACATGGTGACGAACCGGACGAACAGCAGCCTGGGCGAGGACCGCCCCACGGGTCGGCTGGAGGGGAGCCATCTGTGAACGACTTCACCAACTTTCACGCCTACAGTCACGGCGACCTGCGCAACATGGTGCAGTCCATGGACTCCGGCGGGGTCATGTCGGCCGCCGATCCGTGGCGTCGCGCGACCGACACGCTCAAGCAGATCCACTCTGCTTTGAACACCGCGGCGTCGGACGCCACCGCGTCGTGGCAGGGCAGTACCAGCGACACGTTCCACGCGCGGATGATCAATCTGTCCGACACGGTCAACAACGCAGCGGCGTACGCCAATGACGCTGCGAACGTGCTGCAGATGATGTCGGAAGCGATCGACACCGCGAAGCGCAACATGCCCGAGGAGCCGAGCTTCTGGGACAAGGCGGGCGACGCGATCAGCGATACCGCGCAGAGCGCGGTGGGTGTCGACAACGAGGACACCCGGACCTCCGTCGCTGACTCGCGCAAGGCCAAGGCTGTGGGCGTCATGGAGACCCTAGCGGCCAGCTACCGGAGCGCGACCTCCTATCTGAAGCCGCCGCCCCCGCCGCCCCCGCCGCCGCGGGGATATCTGGACGACAAGCAGCAGCTTCCGCCGCCGGACAACTCGGGTGCCGACGCGATCAGCGCGTTGATCGTGGGAGGCGGCCTAGGCCTCGTGAACGCCGGTCAGTCGATCGCTCCCTCTGGGGCGTCCAAGAACACCGGGTCGTCGAGCAACCGTGCCCCGCAGGCTCCCAAGCCTGCGGTGATCCGGCCCGCCGACCCCGGCATCTCGGGCGGCACGGCCAACCCCGTGCCGCAGCCCAAGGGGCCCAGCACCGGCATCGACGGGATTCATGGCGGTACGGGCGGCCCAGGTACCACCTCGACCATCGGTGGTACCAGCGGTATCGGCGGCGGCCGCGGTATCAACGGCGGCGGAGGCCTTGGGACGGCACCCAACATCGGTCCGGGTGGTCTGATCGGCCGTGGCGAGGAAGGCATGCTCGGCGGCTCCGGCATCGGCAGCAACCGGGCCGGCTTCACCGGTAGCAACGCCTCGAAGTCCGGCGCCTTCGGCGCCGGCGGCATGGGCGGCGCCAACGGTCCGGGCGGAATCGGCGGCGGAGCCGGTGGTGCCGGTGCCGGCGGCGCGGGCGGCAGCGGTGCAGGGGGTCGCTCCGGTGGCAGCCTGACCAGCAAGGCCGGCGGTGTCATCGGCGAGTCCACCCGGAGCACTGCGGGCGGACGTTCCTTCACCGAGGGCGGTTCGGGCATCGGACGCAGCCGTCCGGGCCAGGGCGCCGGGGCCGGCCAGGCCGGCGGTCCGGGGCAGGGCGGTGCCGGACAGGGCCAGGGTGCCGCAGGGCACGGCCAGGCCGGCAAGAAGGACAAGAAGAAGGGCAAGGACCGTCCCGACTACCTCGTCGAAGATGAGGAAACGTGGGCGTCCGGGGACCAGGTCAATCCGAACGTGGTGGAATGACCTTCGGCCACGAGAACAGTCGAACATGACCCGGCCGTCCGCAGATCCCAGGGTCTGCGGGCGGCCGCTTCAACGAGTGGGGTGACAAGGCTTGACGACCAGCCGATCCGTGCGCGGTCTGGCCGCGCTCGCCGCGGGGGCCCTGGTGTGGGGCATGAGCGCCGGACCCGCTTCGGCGGATCAGATCCGTGACGGCCAGTGGGTTCTGCAGAATTACGCCGTCGACTCGCGGGTCTGGCCCGTCAGCCAGGGTGAGAACGTCACCGTGGCAGTGATCGATTCCGGCGTTGCCGAGCATCAGGACCTTGCCGGACAGGTTGTTCAGGGCGCCGAGTTCCCGAGCGGGGGAGACCCCAGAGTCGACACGATCGACCACGGCACTGGCATTGCGGTGGACATCGCCGGCCGAGGACACGGCGATCACGCCGGAATCATCGGCTTGGCTCCCAAGGCCAAGATCATGCCGCTCAAGGTCAACACCCAGTCGGGCGAGAAGGAAGGCAGCTTCGACGCCAACGCCGTTGCCGCCGCGATCCGTTACGCGGTGGACCACGGAGCGAAGGTCGTCAACATGTCGTTCGCCGGAACGGACGGGACGAACAAGAACCTTCGTGAGACCGTCAACTACGCGATCCAGAAGGACGTCGTGCTGGTCGCGGCCTCCGGGAACGACGGCGACCAGCCCAATGTGAAGATCGGCTATCCCGCGGCATTCCCCGGCGTCGTGGTCGTCGGAGCGATCGACAGGAACGGTGACCTCTGGCCGCGCTCGGTGACCGGCGATCAGGTCACGCTTGTCGCTCCGGGCGTTGACATCTACACCGTGTCGTCGAAGTCGACCTCCAGCTACGCAGTTGCCAACGGCACGTCCGATTCGGCGGCCTATGTCTCGGCGATCGCCGCCCTCGTTCGGTCCAAGTATCCGAACCTGTCGGCCGGTCAGGTCATCAACCGGATGATCAAGAGTGCGGCGCAGCCCGAAGGGAAGGGGCCGTTCCCGAACAGCAAGTTCGGCTACGGGATTGCGTCGCCCGGGTCCTCGCTTGCCGCGAACCCCGCGGTGGACAACGGGCCGAAGGAGAACCCGCTGCTGGCCCGAGCCGAGTCGCCAGGGAGTGGCGCGACTCAGGGTGCGTCCTCCTCCGCCACGGCCGGCACCGGCAACCCTGCCCCGAGTAGTGGGACGTCCAACGGAGCCAGCAGTTCCTCCAGCAGCAGTGTCACGGTGATCGCCGTGGTCGGCGGCGTCCTCGCTCTCGTGGTCGTCGTCGTGATCATCGTCCTCATCCGCCGCTCGCGGAACCGCAACGGGGGTGGGCCCAACCCGCCTGGTGGGGGGGCGCAGGGGCCGGGGTACGGGGGTGGGTATCCGCCGCAGCAGGCGCAGCAGGTGTACGGGCAGCCGCAGGGTGGCGGGTATCCGCAGCAGCAGCCGTACCCGCAGCAGCAGTACCCGCCGCAGGCGCCGCCCGCGGGTGGGAATCCTTACCAGCACTGAACGGTGAGTTGGAGCGGTCCCTCGGACTGGGCGACATGGGCCCCGGCCGGGGGACCGTTCGTTGCCCGGGGGGCCGCGGCAGCACGGGCAGTCGGATGACTAGGGGACGGGGGTCCGCGAGTGAGCGGGAGAGTGGTGCGGGGCGCGGCCGTGTTGGTGGCGGGGGCGTTGGTGTGGGCGGGCGGCGGTGGGGGAATCGCCTTGGCGGATCAGATCCGTGACGGGCAGTGGGTGTTGCGGAACTACGGCGTGCAGGACCGGGTCTGGCCGATCAGCCAGGGTGCCGGGGTGACGGTCGCGGTGATCGACTCGGGCGTGGCCGAGCACCAGGATCTGGCGGGTCAGGTCGTGCAGGGGACGGACGTCTCGGGCGGCGGGGACCCGCGGGTCGACAGCATCGGTCATGGCACGGGGATCGCCGCTGACATCGCGGGCCGGGGGCACGGCGACCGGGCGGGGGTGATGGGGTTGGCGCCCAAGGCCAAGATCATGCCGGTCAAGGTGATGACGCAGTCCGGGGACCGGGACGGCAGCTTCGACTCCAACCAGATCGCCGACGCGATCCGCTACGCGGTCGACCACGGGGCGAAGGTGGTCAACATGTCCTTCGGCGGGGTCGACGGGACGAACGAGAAGCTTCGCGGGGCAGTGGCGTACGCGGTCGAGAAGGAGGTCGTCCTGGTGGCCGCGTCGGGGAACGACGGCGACCGGCCGGGGTCGGGGATCGACTATCCGGCGGGATTCCCCGGCGTGCTCGTGGTGGGGGCGGTGGACCGGAACGGCGAGGTCTGGCAGAAGTCGGTCGGCGGGAAGCAGCTGACGGTCGTCGCACCCGGGGTGGACATCTACACCGCGTCCACGACCTCGAACTCCAGCTACGCGACGGCTACCGGGACCTCCGACTCGGCGGCCTACGTGTCCGCGGTCGCGGCGTTGGTGCGGTCGAAGTACCCGAACCTGTCGGCGGGTCAGGTCGTCAACCGCATGATCAAGAGCGCGGTGCAGCCGGACGGCAAGGGGCCGTTCCCCAATGACAGGTTCGGCTACGGGATCGTCTCGCCGGCCGCCGCCCTCGCGGCGAACCCGGTGGTGGACAACGGGCCGAAGGAGAACCCGCTGCTCGGCCGTCCGGAGCCGAACCCGAAGGCGGCGGGCCACGCGACCGCTTCGGTCGACCCGGCGGCACCGACCCCGGGCGGGGGTCAGGCGGCCGCGTCGAGTCAGGACGGCTCCGGCAACGTCGGCAACAAGCTGCTCGTGGTGGCCGGCGCAGGTCTGGGCCTGGTCGTCGTGGTCGTCGTGGTGGTGTTGGCGGTGCGGTCCGGACGCCGGCGCCGGTCCACCGCACCCGGCGGCGCCCGCCGACCGGACGGGCCCACGTACGGATACCCGCCGCACCACGGCCCGCACCCACAGCCGTACGGCCGGCCTCAGCCACCCGGTCAGCCCCAGCCCCCGCAGCCCTACGGTCAGCCCCAGCAGCAACAGCCCTACGGTCAGTTCCAGCAGCAACAGCCCTACGGTCAGCCGCAGGCGTACCCGCCGGGCGGGGGGAATCCGTACCAGCGGTGAGGTGGCGCGGTGGCGACACGCTCACGGATGGGGGCGGTTGCTCGTGTGGGGGCGGCCGGTCAGGTAGGAGATGGCTGAGGAGTCGTCGGATACCTGGAGGGTCGTTCGTCATGATGCGTTGGAAGATTGCCGTGGTGGGAGTACTGGTCGCGGTGGCGGGGGTTGCGGGGGCGGGGCCGTCGGCGGCTGCGGACGGGCCGCAGAACGCCGAGCAGGCGGCGGTGTGTTCGAAGATGTTGGGGTCGCTGCTGCCGGGGCTCGTGCCGACCTCGATGGTGTGCAAGATCAACTCGGCGGGGTAGCTCGACTGAGCCGCCTCGCGGATGTCGGAGCGCTGCCCACGATCGAGGCCGACCGGCACGACACCGCCTCCGGCCCCCTGGTCGCGGTGGGCGACTGCCACACCTGCGACCGGGAGGCCGCGTTCGACGGGTTGCCGCAGCAGGAGCGGTTCGCCTCGGACGTCCAGTGCCGCCCGGCCCACGCGGACGCCCACGGGCGAATGGCCCGCGCGGATGCCCACGGGCAGGCAGCCCACGCGGGCGCCCGCTGGCGGGATCTCGATGACCGCTGGCGGTTGCGCCCCTGGTGAGGGGGTGGCCGCCGCGCCATCCTGGACGCATGATCACTCCTGACACCAAGGACTGGACCTGGGTCCTCGAACGCTCCTGCGCCGACTGCGGCCTGGATGCCCAGGCGGTGCCGTACCTCGAGGTCGCGGGCATGATCCGCGCCAACGCGGCGTCCTGGACGGAGATCCTCGCCGCCGATCCCGCGCAGCTGCGCGAGCGGCCCGGCCCGGATACCTGGTCGGACCTCGAGTACGCGTGCCACGTCCGCGACGTGTTCCGGCTGTTCGACCAGCGGCTGGCGCTGGTACTCGGTGAGGACGACCCGACCTTTGCCAACTGGGACCAGGACGAGACGGCCGTGGCGGAGCGCTACGGCGAGCAGGACCCGGCCCGGGTCGCGGTCGAACTCGCCGAGGCCGCGGAGCAGTTGGCGAGGTCCTTCGAGGCGGTCGAGGGTCCGCAGTGGCAGCGCACCGGCACCCGCAGCGACGGCGCCCGGTTCACCGTGGAGTCCTTCTCGCGCTACCTGATCCACGACCCGGTGCACCACCTGCACGACGTCACCGGCATCAAGCACCAGGCCGCCAAGGCGAACTGACGACTCCTCAGAGTTCGAAAGCGGGGTCGGACGCGGCGAGCGTCCAGGCCGGCAGCCCGTGCGGCACCGACTCCGCCAGCACCCGCTCCCGCCCGGCGCCCAGCCGGGCGGTGAGCAGGAAGCGGTGCTCGGCGCCGACCCGGCGGGGCTCCAGGGCGAGGTGGACGAACGGAGCGGACGGCCCGGCCGCGGTGGCCAGGCGCGCCAACTCGCCCTCCACGGACTGCCATTCGTCCGCCGGGACGTACTGCCGCATGACCGAGTGCCAGACCACGGTCAGCGTCCCCTCGGCGACCTCGACCTCGCGCAGGAACGCGGCGGCGCCGAGCGGTGCGACGGGGGCGGGGGTGCCGGCGGCCAGCTGCAGGGCACCGTCCAGCCGTGACAGGCGCGGGAGTTGGTCGGCCCAGACGTAGGCGCGCAGGGCGAGGGAGCCGGCCGCGGAGCGGGGGTCGATCGGGGTCGGGTCGCAGCCGCGGCGTTCGACCACCTGCTGGAGCGGGGCGTCCGGCAGCCACGGCGGCGGGTCGCCGCGCCAGGCGTCGGCGAGCAGGACGGGGGAGTCCGCGGGGCCGTAGGAGAACCCGGGGGAGGCGCAACGGAACTGCTCGGCCAGGAGGTTGAGCCCGGCGCTGGAGCCGAGCTCGAACAGCCGGACCGGCAGCGGGCCGGTGGACAGTTCGCGCTGGGCCCAGGTCAGGCCGGCCAGCAGCAGATTGGCCCGGCCGACCTCGTTGGTCTGCGGGGGCCGGGTCAACCAGTCGCGGATCCAGGGCAGTTCGGCGGCCACGGTGGCGCGGAACGCGGGCCAGGGCGCGTCCGGGTCGGCGGGGTCGAACCGGCCGCCGGCGCTCGGGTAGTGGACGGCGAGGGCGGGCGCCCGGCCGGAGAGCACCAGGGCGTGGACGGCGCCGAGCAGGCGCAGGGCGATGGCGGCCGGTCCGGGGGCGTCCTCGTGTCCGGCGATCGCCTCGGCGCAGGGGCCGGCCTCGGCCAGGTCCTCGGCGGCGCGGCGCAGCAGGGCGGCGGACAGCGGCGAGCCCAGTTCGGCGCAGGCTTCGGCCTGGTGCCGAAACATGGCGACGGCGTGGTCGAGCGGCATACGGGGTCTCCGTCCTCAATCGACTGGAGATCATCTTTCGCCGGAGCGCCATGCCGCGGTAGCGCCCCACGGGGTGATTCCCCTCACGGGCGCCCCGCCCGCCTGCTCCGGCTGCCCCGCCACCCACCCCTCTCCACCCCCATCGGCCCCGCCCGCGACGTCGTTCGCCCGGACGCTGCGCGCGGAGGCACGCGAGGGGCGGGGAACGGGCTCAGGGGCGCGTGTGGCGGCCCCGCACGCGGGGTGGCGCGGCCACACCCGCACCGTCCGCCACGCGGCCGCCACGGCGGCGTCGGAGGCCCGTGCTCACCAGTCGGCGGTGCGGCGGCGGTGGGTGTGGCGGAGCTGGCTGGTGATGTTGGCGGTGTCGCCGCCCACCACGTCGGCGATCTCGGGCGTGGCCAGGCCGACCACGTAGTGCAGGATCGCCAGGTCCTCGTCGTCGCCGCCGGGACGCAGGTCCTCGCCGCCGACCAGGGCGTGCTGCTCGGTGACGGTGTCGCGGAGGATCTGCCAGGCCGCGGCAGCGGGGTTGGGGCTCTCCAGGACGGTCGGCCAGACGGCGGCCAACGCGTGCAGGGCGAGCCGGACCACCCGGTGGGCGGCACCGGGCTCGCGGAACCAGACTCGGGCGTAGCTCAGGTACCGGGGCTCGTGCAGTTCGCAGAAGGCGGCGAACTCGACGGAGACGTGCGGAAGTTCGGTGGACCAATCGACGGATGCCGAGTCTGCGGCCGGGATATGACGGTCAGTCACATCAGCTGCCTCTCGATCTGGGTCCGGACGGGGAGCGTCAGCGCTCACTCTAGGCCCTCGGGCAGGTGCTGTGGGTGACAAGTCTGCTGAGATGCCCGGCACCGGACCGTATTCCGGCCGTTGTGTGACGCCCCGTCAGCAGTCATCGCTCCCGGGGCGCAGCTGCGAGCACGTCGCACCTGGTCAGACATGGTAGATCGGCAGTGGCTGCAGGGCAGTTGGTGTGCCACTGTGAGCCCCATGGGTGAACGCGGACACGGCGACGGGACTCACCTTCCAGAGCGAATCCCGGGCCACGGGCATGACCACCATCACACATCCGACCGGCAGCACCGGCACGGCCACGAGCACCACGGCCACCACCACCCGCACGGCGGCACCGGCCAGGACCCCCACGAGAACAGCCACGGCCACCGTCAAGACGGCCCCGACCATCACCACGGCGACCATACCGACTCCCGGCACGGCGATCACCACCACGCCGAGCACCATCGCACCGAGCACCATCACACCGAGCACCATCACACCGACCACCCGCACGGCCGGACCCGCGCCCGCAGGCTGGCCCACCGGCTCGCGCACCTGTTGCGCCCGCACTCCCACGACGCCGCGGACCGGGTGGACCCGGCGATGGAGTCCTCCGCCGCCGGGCTGCGCACGCTGTGGGTCTCGCTGCTGGTGCTGGGCGCCACCGCCGCCGTGCAGGCGGTGATCACCGCACTGTCCGGCTCGGTGGCGCTGCTCGGCGACACCGTGCACAACGTGGCCGACGCGCTGACCGCGGTGCCGCTGGGCGTGGCGTTCCTGCTCGGCCGGCGCGCCGCCAACCGGAGCTACACCTACGGCTACGGCCGGGCGGAGGACCTGGCGGGCGTCGCGGTGGTGGTGGCGGTGGCCGCCTCCTCGCTGCTGGCCGGCTGGACGGCGGTGGACCGGCTGCTGCATCCGCGACCGGTGGAGCACCTGTGGGCGGTGGCCGGCGGGGCGCTGATCGGCTGCGTCGGCAACGAGTGGGTGGCCCGGTACCGGATCACCACCGGGCGGCGGATCGGCTCGGCGGCACTGGTCGCGGACGGTCTGCACGCCCGCACCGACGGGCTGACCTCGCTGGCGGTGCTGTTCGGCGCGGGCGGCAGCGCCCTGGGCTGGCGGCTCGCCGACCCGGTCGTGGGGCTGCTGATCACGGTGGCGATCCTGGCGGTGCTGCGGACCTCGGTGCGCGAGGTGGGCCGACGGCTGATGGACGCCGTCGACCCGGCCCTGGTGGACGCCGCGGAGCGCGAACTCGCCGCGGTGGACGGGGTGCGCGGGGTCGGCGCGGTGCGGATGCGCTGGATCGGCCATGCGCTGCGCGCCGAGGCGGAGGTCGTGGTCGACCACACGCTGACGGTGGTGGCCGGCCACCAGGTGGCGGTGGCCGCGGAACGGGCGCTGATCCGCGCCGTCCCCCGCCTGCTCGCCGCCACCGTGCACATCGACCACGTCCCGGCCGAGGGCCGACCCGCGCACCTCGGCGCCTGACGCGCCATCAGCTGACTGACCAGGCGTCATATGTGGTCGCCCGGGCGGTCCTTCAGGCCCCGAAGGCCCGCCCGGCCGACCCGACTCCGCCCTGCGCGGCACCAGCACCAGCACTCGCACCGGCCGCCCCACCCGCAGCCGCGTGCGCCGCCGCGCTCGCCGCCGCGGCCTCCGCCGCGAGGGCGGCCGAGGCCACCGTCTCGGGGGAGCGGCGTTCCTGGCGGGGGATGCCCGAGTCCGGTCCGGGGCGCAGTGGGAGTTCGTCGACCGCCTCGCGCGCGGCCAGGTAGGCCTGCACGGCGGCGATCCCGTACACGGGCTGGATCAGTTGGTGGCCCTTGAAGAACGGCCGGGCCGGGGCGAACCCGGCGGCGGTCACCAGGTCGCGGATCTCGGCTATCTCTTCCTCGCTGCGCGCCGTGAAACGCACCTCCCAGCCCTTCTTGTACGCGCGGCCCTCGTCGCCGCCGCGCCGGGCGGGATCGGGTTGGCGGACGTAGCCGGGCAGGCGGCCGAGGCGCAGTCGGGCGGCGCGCTGGGCGGATGACTCGTCGCGGGGCATGAGCCGATGTTAGGCAATTCGGGGGTGCCCCGGTGTAGCCGGGGCGGTATCCAACCGTGTGGGCTCGATCACGGTCGGTCAGGACGCGCAGGTCAGCGTCCTGGTGTGGGAAGAGTCGTGATGCTGTGGCGATCCAATGAAAATCGGATAGTAGAAAACAAGTCCGATCTAATCCGGCAACGGAGTGAACGTCCTATCCGCCGAATGGGTGAGGATATGGGGACTTTAGTGCGGAGCAGTCCCGGTTTGACGACGGTTGGGTAACAGCTCGTCAGGTCAGGAGTCGACTGTCGGTGGTGCGGGGGAGTGTTGACGGCATGAACTACCAGATTCCCCCGCAACCCGCCTCGCTCGAGGAACTCGCCCGCCGCCAGCAGAACGTGGTGACGGCCAGTCAGTTGCGCGCCCGGGGCGTGCCGGCCCGCATGGTGAGCGAACACTGCCGGAGCGGCGGTCCGTGGCAGCGGCTGCTGCCACGGGTCTACCTGCTGCAGGACGGCTCACCCACCCCGGAGCAGCGGATGTGGGCGGCGCTGCTGTACGCGGCGCAGAACGGCCGGGAGGAGGGCGGCCGGGAGGGCGCGGTGATCACCGGCGCGGCGGCCCTGGCGCTGTACGGCTTCGTGTCGATGCCGCGGCTGCCCGCGGTGCTCGGGGTCGAGGTGCTGGTGCCCCGGCAGCGCCGGCTGCGGGACTCCGGGCCGGTGCGGATCCGGCGCACCGAACGGGAGTTGGTGGCCCGGTCGGTGCACGGCCTGGCCTGCGCGCCGGTCGCCCGCGCGGTGGCCGACGCGATCCGCGAGTGGACCGAGCAGGGTGCCTTCGAGACCGGACTGGTCGGCCCCGGCCTGCTGCGCGCGGTGCTGCGCGAGGCGGTGGAGCGGGAGGGCGGCTGCGCGGCCGCCGAGCTGATTGGCGAACTCGCCGACGCCGGCCTGCTGGAGGAGCCCCGGGTGCGCGCCGCGGTGGACGAACTCCTCGCCGCGCGGCGGGAGTCGGCGTTCGCGAAGCTGGCCGGGCTGGCCGCCGAGCAGGGCCTGCCCGCCCCGCTGGCCGGCCCCGAGCTGCGGATGCGCGGCGGCACGTACATCGCGGTGCCCGACCTGTACTGGCCGGAGGCCGCGGTGGCGGTCGAGGTGGACTCCGAGCTGCGCTGCGTCAGCGAGGGCGAGGCGGCCTGGGTGCGCGGCGGCCAGCACCGGATGGAGTACCTGGGGGTGCGCGTGGTGTACGTCTCCTCGGCCCGGCTCGCCGCCGAACGAGACGTGGTCGGTGGCGAGTTGGCCGAGGCGTACGAGCGCGGCGGCGAGGACGTGGTGGAGCTGGTGGTCACCGAGCGCTGACCGCCGACAGAGTGACGGTCGGTCAGGTGGACCTGGCGGAGGGTCAGCCGGTGGTGCGGACCACCGGGGCGCCGGTCAGCTCCACGCCCGCGGCGCGCAGGTCGTCCAGGGCGGTGGCGGTGGTGGCGGGCGCGACGCCGGCGGTCAGGTCGAGCAGGACGCGGGTGCCGAAGCCCTCGCGGGCGGCGTCCAGGGCGGTGGCCCGGACGCAGTGGTCGGTGGCGATGCCCACCACGTCGACGTCGGTGACGCCGCGTTCGCGCAGCCAGGCGGCGAGGGTGCCGCCGTGCTCGTCGAGGCCCTCGAAGCCGCTGTAGGCGGCGGCGTGCGCGCCCTTGGAGAAGACCGCCTCGACGGCGCCGGAGGTGACCGAGGGGGCGAAGTTGGGGTGGAAGCCCACGCCCTCGGTGCCCGCCACGCAGTGCACGGGCCAGCTGGAGACGTAGTCGGGCTCGGCGGCGAAGTGCGGGCCGGGGTCGATGTGGTGGTCGCGGGTGGCGACGATGTGGGCGTAGCCGGGAGCGGAGTCGGCGATCAGGTCGGTGATCGCGGCCGCGACCTCGGCGCCGCCGGCGACGGGAAGGCTGCCGCCCTCGCAGAAGTCGTTCTGCACGTCGACGACGATCAGGGCCCGGTGCATGGCTGGCTTCTCTCGTTGGGATGGGGTGCGGCCCGAGGCGGCCGCGTCGGCGGGTGGTGCTCCGGGACCGGCCCCGGAAGCGGTGGCGCTTGGCACTCTAGGCAGTGGCGTGCGACGGCGGAAGGGTCCGCGCCGCGGCTCAGCCGGTGTGACGCTCGGTGGTCAGGACCGGCTCGCCGCGGGAGAGCTGGGTGGCCGACAGCGGGAGCGCGGCGCGGGCCCGGCGGTGGCGCTCGCGGGCGGCGTCCAGCGGTTCGCGGCCGACCACCTCGCCGCCCTGGATCAGCGGCACGTGCACCAGGTGCGGCTCCAGTTCGGCGGGCACCGGGCCGGTGCCGACGATCTCGGTGTCCGCGACGCCGTCCGCGTCGGGCCGACGGGCCGCCCACTTGCGTCCGCCGACGCTGGTCTTGCCGCCGGCCGAGCGCTTGGCGACCGGCACCAGCTCGCCGCCGGGCACCGACTCGCGGGCGACCAGCTTGTAGACCATCGCGCAGGTCGGGTGGCCGCTGCCGGTGACCAGGCTGGTGCCCACCCCGTAGCCGTCGACGGGGGCGGCGGCGAGCGCGGCGATGGCGTACTCGTCCAGGTCCGAGGTGACGATGATCTTCGTCCCGGTGGCGCCGAGCTCGTCGAGCTGGCGGCGCACCCGGTGGGCGAGCAGGGTCAGGTCGCCGGAGTCGATCCGGACCGCGCCGAGGTCGGGGCCGGCCACCTCGACCGCGGTGCGGACCGCCTCGGCCAGGTCGTAGGTGTCCACCAGCAGGGTGGTGGAGCGGCCCATCGACTCGATCTGGGCGGTGAAGGCGTCCTTCTCGGTGTCGTGCAGCAGGGTGAAGGCGTGCGCGGCGGTGCCGGTGGTGGGGATGCCGTAGGTGAAGCCGGCCTGAAGGTCCGAGGTGGCGGCGAAGCCCGCCAGGTAGGCGGCCCGGGCGGCGGCGACCGCGGCCTGCTCGTGGGCGCGCCGGGCGCCCATCTCGATCACCGGCCGGTCCCCGGCGGCGGCGGTCATCCGGGAGGCCGCGGCGGCGATCGCCGAGTCGAAGTTGAGGATCGACAGGATCACCGTCTCCAGGATCACCGCCTCGGCGAAGCTGCCCTCCACGGTGAGCAGCGGCGAGCCGGGGAAGTACACCTCGCCCTCGGGGTAGCCGTGGACGTCGCCGGTGAACCGGTAGTCGGCGAGGAAGCGCAGGGTGTCGTCCTCCACCACCTTCTGGTCGGCCAGCCAGTCGAGTTGCGGGGTGGTGAAGCGGAAGTCCTCGATGGCGTCCAGCACCCGGCCGGTGCCCGCGACCACGCCGTAGCGGCGCCCGTCGGGCAGGCGGCGGGTGAAGACCTCGAAGACCGATCGGCGATGGGCGGCGCCGCTGCGCAGCGCGGCCTGCAGCATGGTGAGCTCGTAGCGGTCGGTGAGCAGCGCGGAGCTGCGGTGCGCGGTGATGGCGTCCATGGGGATGATGCTACTACCACTTAGCGTCAGTTTGACGATTTCTCGCGCCGGGTCGACCCTGATTCGCTCCGCCGTCCCTCGGATGGAAGCATGGGGAGGGAAACCGAGTCGACGAGGAGAGGCAGCCTGTGAGTGTCGCGCCGGTGGAGATCGAGCGCCCGGAGACGGAGGGGGTCCCGGTCACCGAGCCGGACACTCCGTGGGTGACCATCGTCCACAACGACCCGGTCAACCTGATGAGTTACGTGCAGCACGTCTTCCAGGCGTACTTCGGGTACCCGAAGGACAAGGCCCGCAAGCTCATGATGGACGTGCACACCAAGGGGCGGGCGGTGGTCTCCAGCGGCACCCGCGAGGAGATGGAGCGGGACGTGCAGGCGATGCACGGCTACGGCCTGTGGGCCACCCTCCAGCACGACTGACGGCCCGTCATCCACCGATCCACGAGGGACTGATCCGAAACCCATGGCCGGTTTGTTCGAAAGCACCGGAAGCGGCGGCGCGGCGATCGCGCTGGACGAGGTGGAGTGCTCCATCCTGCGCTCGCTCGAGGTGCAGATGCTGGAGCTGATCGGCCCGCCGCCGGGCGGGGAGAGCACCGACCCGCTGGCCGCGCTGTTCGCCGAGGGCCCCAGCGAGGCGCCCGCCGACCCCGCCCTGCTCCGGCTGTTCCCGGACGCGTACGGCGGCCCCGGCGCCGCCGAGGACGCGCAGACCGCCGAGATGTCCGCAGAGTTCCGCCGCTACACCGAGCTCGACCTGCGGGCCCGCAAGCGCGAGGACGCGCTGGCCGTGGTCCGGTCGCTGGACGGGCTGGCCGGCGAGGGCGGCGTGGTCAAGCTGGAGCCGGCGCAGTGCCCGCGCTGGCTGGGCGCGCTCAACGACCTGCGGCTCACCCTCGGCTCCCGGCTGGAGGTCGCCGAGGACGACGAGGAGGGCCTGTACCAGCTGCCCGAGGAGGACCCGCGCAAGCCGCTGGTGATCGCCTACCTGTGGCTCGGCGCGATGCAGGAGAGCCTGCTGGAGTCGATGACGGACTGACGCCGGCCCGGCCCTCCGCCGCCCGCGTTCATATTGTCCGTTTCCTCAGAGAACGCTCAGATTCGCCCCGTTATCTCCGGTGTGCGTGGTTCACTGCTGCCCTTGGCCGGACAGTGAGGCGAGGGCGATGGCAGAACAGACAGAGCGGGCGTACGACGAGGCGACCACCGCGGTCGGGAACGCGCAGGAGGAGGGCTACCAGCGCGGTCTGGGCAGCCGTCAGATCCAGATGATCGCGATCGGCGGCGCGATCGGCACCGGCCTGTTCCTGGGCGCGGGGACCGCGATCTCCAAGGCCGGGCCGAGCCTGATCCTCAGTTACGCGGTGGCCGGCGTGGTGATCTTCGTGATCATGCGGGCGCTCGGCGAACTGCTCACCTACCGGCCGGTCTCCGGCAGCTTCGCCGAGTACGCCCGGGAGTTCCTCGGCCCGTTCGCCGGGTTCGTCACCGGCTGGACGTACTGGCTCTTCTGGGTGGTCACCGGCATGGCCGAGACCACCGCCGCCGCGGTCTACGTGCGGTTCTGGGCGCCGGACATCCCGCAGTGGCTGACCGCGCTGGTGTTCCTGGTGCTGCTGTACGCGGCCAACCTGATCTCGGTGAAGCTGTTCGGCGAGATCGAGTTCTGGTTCTCCATGGTCAAGGTCACCGCGATCATCGGGATGATCCTGATCGGCGTCGGCGTGCTCACCCTGGGCTTCTCGGACGCCGGGGACACCGCCTCGGTCAGCCACCTGTGGGACCGGGGCGGCTTCTTCCCGCAGGGCGTCGGCGCCACCGTGATGACCCTTCAGATCGTCATGTTCGCCTACCTGGGCGTGGAGTTGGTGGGCGTCACCGCCGGCGAGAGCGAGAACCCGGAGAAGACCCTGCCGCGGGCGATCAACACCCTGCCGCTGCGGATCGCGCTGTTCTACGTCGGCGCGCTGGTGATCATCCTGTCGCTGGTGCCGTGGACCGAGTTCCAGCCCGGGGTCAGCCCGTTCGTCGCCGCATTCGGCAAGATCGGCATCCCCGCCGCGGCCGGGATCATCAACTTCGTGGTGCTCACCGCGGCGCTCTCCTCCTGCAACTCCGGGATGTACTCCACCGGCCGGATGCTGCGCGACCTGGCCCTGCGCGGCCAGGCCCCCGGCCGGCTCACCCGCCTCAACGGGCGGCGCACGCCAGCCGCCGCGATCACCCTGTCCTGCCTGCTGATGGGCGCCGGGGTGGTGCTCAACTACCTCGTCCCCGAGCGGGCGTTCCAGTACATCACCTCGATCGCCACCGTTTGCGGCCTGTGGACCTGGGGCGTCATCCTGGCCAGCCAGCTGCGCTACCGCGCCGCCTGGACCAGCGGACGCCTGCCGGCCCCGAGCTTCCGCGCCCCCGGCGGCCCGCTGCGCAGCCGGCTGGCGCTGGCCTTCCTGGTCCTGGTCGCGGTCCTGATCGCCTTCGACGAGAACGCCCGCATCTCGCTGTACGTCTTCCCCGGCTGGGCGCTGTGCCTGGTGATCGGCTACGCGGTGCTCAAGCGCCGCGCCCCGTCCGCCCTGGACGGCGCCCCGGACCCGCACCGCCACGCCGGAAGCCGCGGATAGCCGCTCGCTATCCTGGCCCGCATGCTGACCATCACCCGAGAACTGCGCGACCGGATCGTCGCCCACGCCCGCGAGGACCACCCCGACGAGGCGTGCGGCGTGGTCGCCGGACCGGCCGGCAGCGGCCGGCCCGAGCGGTTCGTTCCGATGCTCAACGCGGCCCGCTCGCCCACCTTCTACGAGTTCGACTCCGGTGACCTGCTGAAGCTCTACCGCGAGATGGACGACCGGGACGAGGAGCCGGTGGTGATCTACCACTCGCACACCGCCACCGAGGCGTACCCGTCCCGCACCGACGTGAGCTACGCCTCCGAGCCGTTCGCCCACTACGTGCTGGTCTCCACCGCCGAGGGCACCGGCGCGGACGACCCCTACCAGTTCCGCTCGTTCCGCATCGTGGACGGCGTGATCACGGAGGAAGACGTCGAGGTGGTCGAGGCCTACCAGGCCTGAGCCGGAGCCGCCCGGGGACGGGCCCGTCCGCACCGCGCCCCGCGCGGCGGCCGGGCCCGTCTTCTCATTCCCTGGAACGCAGACGACCGGATGGCGAGACGGAGCTGTCACTGCGGGGGCGGGAATCGATACGATGCGTCCATGCGTTCCGTCGATGTGAGCAACCAGGCCCCAGGCATCCGCCTCGTGGCGCGCCTGCACGTCGACCTGTGCCGGCTCGCCAGCGCGATCTGTCCCGGCACCGCCGCGCGCTGACGCGGCAACGACCCGCCCGAACTCCGGCCCCGCGTCCCGGGGCCGTTCCCTCCTGCCGCGCCCACGCCGGCCCGGCCCCCGAATTCACTCCCACAGGAGCGCAGTCATGGCCATCGAGGTCCGCATCCCGACCATCCTCCGCAGCTACACCGACGGCGCCAAGGCCGTCGACGGCACCGGCGCCAACCTCGGGGAGCTCTTCACCGACCTCGACGCCCGCCACCCCGGCCTGGCCGCCCGCCTGCTCGAGGGCGGCGAGCTGCGCCGCTTCGTCAACGTCTACCTGAACGACGAGGACGTCCGGTTCCTGGACGGCGTGTCCACCTCCGTGGCCGACGGCGACAGCATCACGATCCTCCCCGCCGTGGCCGGCGGTATGAAGTAATGCGCTACGACAGCCCGCTCGAAGCCGTCGGCAACACCCCGCTGGTGCGGCTGCCGCGGCTGTCCGCGGCGATCCCCGGCAACGCGGACGGCCTGGTCTCGCTCTGGGCGAAGCTGGAGGACCGCAACCCGACCGGGTCGATCAAGGACCGGCCGGCGCTGCACATGATCGAGCGGGCGGAGGCGGCCGGCCGGCTCACCCCCGGTTGCACCATCCTGGAGCCCACCAGCGGGAACACCGGGATCTCGCTGGCGATGGCGGCCAAGCTCAAGGGCTACCGGATGGTCTGCGTGATGCCGGAGAACACCAGCGAGGAGCGCCGCGAACTGCTGCGGATGTGGGGCGCGGAGATCATCTCCTCGCCGGCCGCGGGCGGCTCCAACACCGCGGTGCGGATCGCCAAGGAGATCGCCGCCGAGCACCCGGACTGGGTGATGCTCTACCAGTACGGCAACCCGGACAACGCGGGCGCGCACTACGCGACCACCGGCCCGGAGATCCTCGCCGACCTGCCCACCGTCACCCACTTCGTGGCGGGCCTGGGCACCACCGGCACCCTGATGGGCGTCGGCCGCTACCTGCGCGAGAAGGTCCCCGGCGTGCAGGTGGTCGCCGCCGAGCCGCGCTACGACGACCTGGTGTACGGCCTGCGCAACCTCGACGAGGGCTTCGTACCGGAGCTGTACGACGCCGAGGTGCTGACCACCCGGTTCTCGGTCGGCTCGGCCGACGCGGTGACCCGTACCCGGGACCTGCTCCAGCAGGAGGGCATCTTCGCGGGCGTCTCCACCGGGGCGATCCTGCACGCCGCGATCGGGGTGGGCCGCAAGGCCGCCCAGGCCGGCGAGCGGGCGGACGTGGTCTTCGTGGTCGCCGACGGCGGCTGGAAGTACCTGTCCACCGGCATCTACACCGCCGAGTCCACCGAGGCGGCGGTCGAGGCCCTGCACGGCCAGCTCTGGGCCTGACGGTCCGTCGACACGGCGGCGGGGGGCCCCCCCCCCGGGGGCCGCCCCCCGGCGGGGGGCGCTGCCAGTGGCCCAATTTTTGGGTCTATATCCCGGGGGGTGTCAACAGTGATGTTTTG
>NZ_JBSFXE010000035.1:0-80581 GCF_053595195.1 Kitasatospora sp. NPDC002522 | reverse complement strand
ACCGCCTTGTCCGCACCCATCGACAGCGCCTTGCGCAGCGCGTCCTTCGCATCGTCCGGACCCACCGTCAGCACCGTCACCTCGGCGCCCTCGTTCGCCTCCGCGATCCGCAGGGCCTGCTCGACGCCGTACTCGTCCAGCTCCGACAGAAGGCCGTCCACACCCTCCCGATCGGTGGTGGCATCGTCCGCGAAGCGACGGTCACCGGTCGCATCGGGCACGTACTTCACACAGACAACGATCCTCAAGCTCACGGCACCTCGTCCTTTCACGCCGGAGGGAACTGAGTACCCCCACTAGACCACACTCCGTGCCACAGATCCACTCCCTCGGGAAGTGAGAGGGGACTCAGTGTCGCCGTGGAGGGAACTGAGTGTCAGGCGATCGGGGTGGGGCGGAGCTCGGCGGCCCAGCGCAGGGAGTACCAGGAGAGCACGGCGAGCAGCGCGGCGCTGGGGAGTTCGGCCAGGTAGGCGAGGGCCTCGGCGGTGCGGAAGGCCTCGCCGCGGTGGGCCGACCAGAGGTCGAAGAAGGCGTCCATGGCGAGCAGGACGGCGGTGGCGGAGGCGATCGGGCTGGTGGCGCGGTGGCGGCGGCGGATCAGCGCGGCGAGCAGCACGAGTGCGGAGGCCTCCAGGACGTCCAGCCAGATCCAGGAGTTGGAGAGGTTGCGGGCGCCGAAGTGGCCCTTGACGTTGAGGCCGAGGTCGACGATCCAGGGCAGGAGCAGGACTGCGGCGACGCGGAGGGCGATCGGCAGTCGGCGCAGGATGGCGTCCTCGTGGTTGGCGAGCGTCTTGCGGAGATCGGGCACGCGGTGATCCTAGGGCGCGCGGGCATTGGTCCAGCGGATGGACAAAATCGGCGGGGCCGCCGGAGGGTTCCGGCGGCCCCGCGGGAGTGACGGCGGGTCAGGCCCGGCGGTGCAGGCGGAGGGTGGAGTCGTGGTGCGGGCGGGCGTCCGGGTCGTCCACCGGGTGGCCGGGCAGGTCGTGGCGGGCGTGCTCCTCGGCGCGGACGACCGTCCAGCCGTCGGGCGCGAGGTGCAGCTCGGCGAGCATCTCCTCCGGGGTGGGGAAGTGCATGTCCGCGTGCTTGTGGCCGGCGGGGAAGGCGGCGTGGCTGACGATCAGCAGGGTGCCGTCGGGGGCGACCGCGTCCGCGGCGCGGCGCAGCACCCGCTCGCGCGGGAACTCGGCGGGGGAGTGCAGGAACTGCGCGGAGACCAGGTCGAAGCGCCCCGCGGGGAAGGCGTGCGAGAGGTCGACGCGCTGCCAGGTGATCCGGTCGGCGACGCCCTCGGCGGCGGCCCGGGCGGCGGCCCGGTCGAGCGCGACCTGGGAGATGTCGACCGCGGTGACCTGCCAGCCCTGCCGGGCCAGCCAGATCGCGTCGCCGCCCTCGCCGCAGCCCAGGTCCAGCGCGTGGCCCGGCTTGAGGTCGGTGGCCTCGTGGACCAGCGCGCCGTTCGGGCGGCCACTCCAGATCTGCTCGCTCTCGCCGTACCGGTTGTCCCAGAAGTCGACCGCCTCCACCGCGCGGCGGGTCTCCTCGGCGACCAGGTCGGCGTTGATCGCCGCCGCGGCGCGCAGCCCGTCTGCGGCGGCGACCGCGACCTGCGCGGCCGGGTCGGTGAGGTTGCCGGCCGCCCAGACGCCCTCCGCCGCGGTGCGGCCCATCGGGTCGACGGTGGCCAGGCGGGTGGCGAACTTCACGCCGTCGAAAGCGAGTTCACTCGTCTCCAGGCCGAGGTCGGCGAGGAACGGGGCCCGCACGGCCAGCTCGGTGCCGACCGCGAGCGTCTCGCACCCGACGGTCGAGCCGTCGGCCAACCGGACGCCGGTCAGGGCGTCGGAGTCGTCCTCCGGGAGCAGGGCGGCGACGGTGCCCGTGACCACGGTGACGTTGCGGGCGGCCAGTTCGCGGGACTGCGCCTCGGTGGGCGGCGCCGCGGTGTGCAGCAGCAGGGTGACGTCGTCGGTCCACTGCCGCCACAGCAGCGCCTGGTGGACGGCGACCGGGGTGTGGGTGGCGAGCACCGCGATCCGTCGGTCGCGGACCTCCCAGCCGTGGCAGTACGGGCAGTGCACGATCTGCCGGCCGAAGCGCTCGGCGACGCCGGGGACCTCGGGCAGCCCGTCGGTGATGCCGGTGGTCAGCAGCAGCCGCCGGGCCAGTACGGCGGTCCCGTCGGCGAGTTCGGCCCGGAACCCGCCGTCGGGGCGGCGGCTGATCGAGCGGACCTCGCCGTCGTGGAACTCGCCGCCGTAGGAGGCGACCTCGGCGCGACCGCGGGACAGCAGCTCGGCGGGCGGCATGCCCTCGCGGCCCAGCAGGCCGTGGATGCCCTCGGCCGGGGCGTTGCGCGGCTGCCCGGAGTCGACGACGAGGACGGTGCGGCGGGCGCGGGCCAGCGTGAGGGCGCCGCTCAGGCCGGCCGGGCCGCCGCCCACGACCAGCACGTCGTAGTGGCGGGTGGCGGGGGAGTGGCTGTGCGAGGAGGTCATGGTTCGATGGTGCGACGCCTTCGCCGGATTGACAAACAATGTTGCTGGGATGGCAAATGGAAGGGGGTGGCGGATGAGCGGAGAGGAGTGTCGCGGATGGGCGGCGAGGACGACTTCGAGGCGGTGCTGACGGCCGTCGGACCGCGGCTGCGGGCGATCCGCACGAGTCGCGGGACGACCCTGGCGCAGCTGAGCGAGGAGACCGGGATCTCGGTCAGCACGCTGTCCCGGCTGGAGGCCGGACAGCGCCGGCCGACCCTGGAACTGCTGCTGCCGCTGGCCCGGGCGCACGGCGTGGCGCTGGACGAACTGGTCGACGCCCCGCCGACGGGCGACCCGCGGGTGCGGCTGCGCCCGTTCGTCCGGCACGGGTGGACCTACCTGCCGCTGGCGCGAAGCATGGGCGGAATGCAGGCGTACAAGCTGATCGTCCCGCCGGGTGAGACGGAGAAGCGGGAGCAGCGCACCCACGAGGGCTACGAGTGGCTCTACGTGCTGGCCGGGCAGCTGCGGCTGCGGCTCGGGGAGTACGACGTGGTGCTGAAGGCCGGCGAGGCGGCGGAGTTCGACACCCGGACGCCGCACGTGTTCGAGAACGCCGGGTCGACGCCGGTGGAGTTCCTGAGCCTGTTCGGTCCGCAGGGCGAGCGGGTGCACGTCCGGGCGCGGACCACCTCGGCCGGTGAGCGGTCCGAGAAGTAGAACTGACGATCCATCGGGACTGTTGACGGGCGGCCGGGAGCGCCGCGCCGGCGGGTGGGCCGGCGCGGCGCCCGATCGGGGCGGGGTGGGCGTCAGTTGACGACGACCGCCGGGCTGCCGGCCTGTGAGGTGTCGGCGACCGGGCCGTACGCGGCCGAGAAGTTGACGCTGGCGAAGCAGATGCTCGGGCCGGCGACCTTGGTGAGGGTCTGGTTGGTCAGGGTGATGTTCTGCGCGGTGTTGGAGGCGTTGCCGTTCAGGTTTGCCGCCGCCTGGAAGGTGCAGGTGGCCGTTCCCGCAAGGGTGTTGAGGACGGCGGTGGCCTTGATCGGGCCCGCCGCGGTGGGGCTGAGGGTGACCGGCAGGCCGGCGGCGTCGGAGATGCTGAGCGTGTAGGGCAGGTTGTTCATCGTCAGGCTCTTCACGCTGATGACGCCGATCACGTTGGCGGTGCAGCTGCCGAAGGTGAGGCTGGAGACCGAACCGGACGCGGTGCCGGGGGCGGTGGGGTTGCTGGTGACGGTCCCGGAGATGCTGGAGGCGGCGCACTTGACGCCGGTGGTGGTGCCGGGGTTGTACATGGTCGCCTGGGTGCCGCTGACCAGGTTGGCGGCGAGCGAGTCGCCGACCGCGACGGCGGTGCTGGAGCTGGTGGTCAGCACCGGGGTGGCTGCGGACGCGGGCACGGCGGGCAGGGCGACGAACGCGGCGGCGGCCAGGGCGGCGCCGAGGTACAGGGGCTTGCGCACGAGTGGTTCCTTCCGGTGGGTGGGGCATCCGGTGGGTGGGGGCGGCCCGGGCACGGGTGTCCGGGCGGGTTCCGCGGGTGCGGAGGCCGGGCCCGCCCGCCCGGCGGGCGGTGACGGGCACGGGGTCGGTGGGGCACCCGGCCGCGCGTCGAGGCGAAGCGAAGCGACGCGGGGCGGGGTGCCGGTGGGGGCGGGGCGCCGGTGGGGGCGGGGCGCGGGGCGGCTCGGTGCGTGGCGCGGTGCGGGCCGGGCCGGGTGGGGCCGGGTGGGGCCGGGTCAGTGGGCGGCGCTGGCGTCCAGGGCGGCGGTGAGGTCGGCGAGGTCGGTGTCCAGCGCGAAGGAGGCGTTGGTCTGCTGGAAGCTCACCGCGTCCTTGCCGGGGCCGGCGGGCAGGCCCATGGTCCAGTCGATGATCTGGTTGAGTGAGCCGAGCAGACCGCAGCCGTTCGCGCCGGGAACCGCGAAGGCGTTGTCGACCAGGCTCGCGGCGGTCTCCGAAATGGTCAGCGCGCCATGGCCGTTGGGGTCGGCGGTGTAGTCGAGGGTGCCGGGGTCGCCGGTCATCGGCGGCACCGGAGCGGGCGGCGTGGTGGCTCCGGTGGTGGGGGAGAGGAGCAGCGGGGAGCTGTCCGAGCCGACGTAGCAGTGCGGGCCGAACAGCGCGTTGTAGAGGTGGAGTTTGATCGGCAGGCGGAACACCGGATACGGCTCGCCGGTGGCCAGCGGGGTGAAGTCCGTGACCTGGCCCGCCAGTTCGACCTGGGCGAAGACGCTGGTCAGGCCCGGCAGGAAGTTCACCAGCCCGGGGATGGTGATCTGCACCAGCGGTGCGCTGAGCAGCGGCGCGCCGGTCGGCGGGACGACGGTGTACCGGTTCGCGGTGCTGCCGTCCGGAAAGTCCACCTGCGGAGCGGACTTGTCCCAGTAGAAGCCGAACTGCAGCCTGATCGGCGCGTCGAAGGGCACCGCGGTGCCGCCGATGGTGAACCGGCCGGCGTTGGTGACCGACACCAGGCAGCCCACCTGGAGGTTCTCCGGGTTGCGCATGGCCGGCGCGTCGAGCGGGCAGTTGCCCATGCCGGTGTACGGTGCGCCCGGCGTCCGGGGTTGCGCGGCCGCGTGGGCGGGGGTGCCGGCGGCGAGCAGCGCGGCGGTGGTCAGGGCGGCCAGAGCGGGCAGAACTCGCTGGCGGGAGCCGGTGGTCGAGCGTCCCTGGCGGTCGTGCGCGGTGCGGCGGAACCGGGTGGCTGAGCGCATGGCGAAGGGGCTCCTCACAGCAAGGGGGACGGGAGCGTGCCGAGCGGTGCGTCAGGGGGTGAGCGGATCGCTCGACGCCACGAGCGAGCAGGCCGGGTCCGCACGACGACTGCCACCGCGCGTCGGGACCGGCTGGTCCACCGAACCGGGAGACCGGAGACGTCTCCGCCCTGAGAAACAGCCGCCCGCAAGGCGGCGGAAAGGCCCCGGGGAGCGCGCACCGAGACGGCGCCGCGACGACCGGGGACCTGTCAAGGTTCTAGGCCCGGCCCGGAGGCAGCGTCAAGCGGGCCGGCGGAAGTTGGCACGCGGATGAGTGGTAGTGGTGTCGGAGATATGGCCAACTGCCAATTTAGTCACAGAAGTTGACTGTATGTCAGATGTGTTGGAATGGTGCGCGAAGTATTGACCGCCCCTGTACCCCGGGGTAACTTCCAATCTGCTCGGCTGTTATGAGAAAGATCGTCAACTGCCCTGCCAGGCGCGCAGGTTGGCGACCACCGTTCACGCCAGAACCTCGGGCCGCCGAGCCGCAGATCCCCACCCACCCCCTGGAGCTGCACCATGGCCAACCCCGCAGAACAGCCCACACCCACCACACCGGCCGCACCCGCCCCCACCGGGCGCGGCCGGGTGCGGCTGCGCCGCGCCGCCCTGATGGCGATACCGGCCTGCGTCGCGGCCGGCGCACTGGTGACCCTCACCGCGCAGAACGTCCTGGCCACCCAGTTCTCCATCTCCGGCATGGCCTTCGAGGTCACCGCCGACCGGCTGGACGGCAAGGGCTTCGAACAGTTCGGCACCCTCGACAACATGATCGAGAACAGCCCCAACGCCGGCGACACCGGCGGGCAGCTGTTCCTGGTCCGGACCGTCGTCAAGACCGCCGACCTCACCAACCTCTGTCAGAGCGTCAACCTCGGCGGCATCAACCTGCTGATCACCGCGGGCGACAGGGGCACCCCCGTCCACGCCGAGAACCTCACCACCGACTCCGACCTGATGAGCGGCGACGCCGAGTTCCACGGCCTGGAGGTCGGCCGCGACGCCTCCACCTTCGACAAGGGTGAAGTCCCGGGCCCGCCCGGCATGTTCGGCCAGCAGGGCGACACCGTCGCGGTCGACCACTTCCGCCAGCAGAACTACGCCACCACCGCCGGCACCTTCCGCCTGCCCAACATGCACCTCAGCTTCAGCGCCGATGGCTGCTGACCCCGAGGAGCGCCCGGCCGCCACGCAGGAGACCCCACCGCCGGCCCCGCCCCGGGGTCTGCGGGGCTGGATGGGCAGACGGCCGTTCTGGGGCGGCCTGCTGGTCACCCTCGCCGGCGTGGAGATCCTGCTCACCGAATGGGCGCCGATGCACATGGTGCTGCGGATCGGCCTGCGCGGACTGGCCGGCTACGCCGTGCCGGCGCTCATCCTGCTCTGCGGCCTGCTGCTGATCTTCCACCCTGTACAGCGGGTCTTCTACTCGCTGCTCGCCGTGCTGGCCACCCTCGGCAGCTGGATCACCTCCAACCTGGGCGGGTTCTTCATCGGCCTGCTGCTCGGCCTGGTCGGCAGCAGCCTCGCCTTCGGCTGGCTCCCCGACCAGCCGCGGCGCCGCCGTCTGCTGCGGCGTGGCCGCGAACGGCGGACGACCGAGCCGGGACTGACCGGGGCGACTCCGGTCTAGGGCGAGTCCTTCGGACCACGTCGGATCGGTGGGCGTCGGTGGGGTGCGTGCCCCTGCGGTGGCCGCGCGGCGTGATCCGAAGGACGTGCCCGAGGCCGGGGGGCGGGTCGGGGGAGCGTGGGCCCCTCGCCCGCGTGCGGAGCCCGTGGCCCCCGCGTACCGAGCGGGCGGGGGTCGCGGGCACCGCGATGCCTGTCGGCGGTGGGCACTGCCGCTGCACGCCGGGGGTGTTGAGGCAACGGAGCGTGCAGGCCGGGGGTGTTGAGGCAACGGAGCGTGTGGATCTGGGCGTCGGCTGTGGGTGTGCTTGGCGGTGTGTCAGGGGAGGGAACGGTAGCGGGAGAGCAGTTCGGCCTCCGCGTCGTGCAGGTAGCGGGTGAGCGCCTCGGCGGCGTCCGGCTTGGCCTGCGGGCCGCGTTCGAGCAGTGCGAGGATCTCCCGGTTGCGGACCAGGAAGCGCCGGTGGAAGTCGTCCAGGTCGGGCATCACGTGGAAGACCAGCCGCAGTTCGGTCAGCACCCGCAGCACCAGCTCGTCCGCCCGGGCGCTGCCCGCGAGGGCCGTGACCGCCAGGTGGAAGTGGACGTTGGCGGTGCCCAGTGCCCGCCCGTCGGCTCCGCGTGCGGCCTCCCCTTCGGCCACCGCCGCGACGACCCGGTTCAGCCGGGACGGCGTCCCGTCGAACTCGCGGATCGCGGACGGCTCGATCAGGCGCCGCACCCGGTACAGGTCGGCCAGCTCCTCGGCGGACGGCCGGCGGACGTACACGCCGCGGTTGTGCTCGTGGATGAGCAGCCGTTCGTGGGTGAGGATGCGCAGCGCCTCGCGCAGCGTGTTCCGGGAGACCTGGAGCCGGGTGCAGAGCTCCTCCTCGGACAGCCTCGACCCCGGCGGGTAGGCCCCTTCGGCCAGCAGCGTGCGCAGCTCGCGCACGCTCCACTCGGTCAGGCTGGTCGGTCGCGCGGTGGCGCGAGCCGCGCCGAACTCCGGTGCGGCGGACGGTATGTGAGCGGTCATCGTGGTGCTCCCCCGGGCAGTGGCGATGGCGGTCACGAGGCCGTCGAAGGGTGGGCGGGCAGCCTCGTCCCGTCATGATGCCGCAGCGCGGCGGAGGAGTGAATGACGAAGGGAATGTCCGCGCGGAGGGATGTCGGAATGTAGGACGATTGGTAGCGTGGAGGGCGGCGGGAGCAACCGGCTGACGGTGCGTCAGGGAGTGCGGCGCGGATTGGGGCGGCGTGGTGCGAGTGCTGCGGTGCGGGAGCGATGCCGTGCTGGTGGAGGTGGCCGATCTCCCGGAGGTGGAGCGGTTGCACGCCGCGCTGCGGGTCGCCCCGCCGCCCGGGCTGGTGGAGTTGGTCCCGGCGGCGCGGACGGTGCTGGTGCGCTTCGACCCGGCGGCGGGCGGCTGGGAGCGGGTCCGGCGGGCCATCGAGACGCTGCCGGTGGCGGACGCCGCCGAGGCCGGGACGGTCGGGGAGACGGTGGTGGTCCCCGTGCGCTACGACGGGCCGGACCTCGCGGAGGTCGCCGAGCTGACCGGGCTGACGGTGGGTGAGGTGGTCGCCCGGCACACCGCCGCCCGGTACCGGGTGGCCTTCTGTGGCTTCGCGCCCGGTTTCGCGTATCTGACCGGCATCGACCCCGTGCTGAGGGTGCCGCGACGCGCCGAGCCGCGCACCCGGGTGCCCGCCGGGTCGGTGGCCGTCGCGGACGAGTTCACCGGCGTCTACCCGCGTGAATCACCGGGCGGATGGCGGCTGTTGGGCTCCACCGAGCTGGTCCTGTGGGACGTGCACGCGGATCCGCCGAGCCGGTTGCGGCCGGGCGTCGGCGTCCGGTTCGTCGAGCTGCGATGAGGTGGGGTGCGATGAGGTGGGGTGCGGAGAGATGGGGCGCGGCGAGGTGTGGTGCGGTGGGCTGGGGTGTCGCGGGACGGGCTGTGGTGAGGGGCGTGCGGGGGTGAGCGGTGTCGATGGCCGGTGAGGTGCTGGTGGTGCGGGCCGGGTACGGGGCGACCGTGCAGGACCTGGGGCGGGACGGGTTGGCCGCGCTGGGTGTCGGACGTTCCGGCGCCGCCGACCGGGACGCGCTGCGGCTGGCCAACCGGTTGGTCGGGAACGCGGAGGGCGCGGCCGGGATCGAGGCGCCGATGGGCGGCGTGGAGCTGGAGTTCGGACGGGCGGCGACCGTCGCGCTGACCGGCGCCGCATGTCCCGCGTGGGTGGGCGAGCGGGCGGTGGCGATGTCCGGTCCCGTGGCGGTCGGTGCCGGGCAGCGGCTGCGGCTGGGTGTGCCGAGTGCCGGACTGCGGGTGTACGTGGCGGTGCGCGGCGGCATCGACGTGCCGCCGGTGCTCGGGTCGCGGGCCACCGACACCATCGCCGGGCTCGGACCGGCGCGCCTGACGGTCGGTCAGCGCCTGCCGCTCGGCGCGGCGGTGACCGGCTGGCCGCTGGTCGACGAGGCGCCGCAGCGGTCCCGTCCGGCGGAGCCCGTGCTGCGGATCGTCCCCGGGCCGCGGGACGACTGGTTCACCGCGGACGCCTTCGCGGCGCTCGTGTCGCAGCCTTACGTTGTAAGTGCGGAGAGCGACCGGGTCGGCATGCGGCTGGCCGGACCGGTGCTGGCACGCGCCCGGGCCGGGGAGTTGCCCTCGGAGGGAATGGTCGGCGGAGCGCTCCAGGTGCCGCCGTCCGGGCAGCCGATCCTGTTCCTGGCCGACCATCCGGTGACCGGCGGGTACCCCGTGATCGCGGTGGTGTGGCGGGAGGACCTGGGGACGGCGGCGCAGCTGCGGCCCGGGGAGACGGTGCGGTTCCGGGTGGGGTGAGCACGCGGCGGCGGGGGATTCCGTGAGCTGCGCGGCTCGGTGGCGTTCGCGGTGGGGATCGGGAAGACTCGCGCGCATGGTCTTGGTACTGCAGAACGTGGCGATCGACTGTGCGGACGCCTACGAACTGGCCCGGTTCTGGGCCGAGGTGACCGGCCGTCCGGTGGATCCGGACGCCAGGCCGGGTGACCCGGAGACGCAGGTGCTGCTGGCGGAGGGCCCGGTGCTGTACTTCAACCAGGTGCCCGAGCCCAAGACGGTGAAGAACCGGGTCCACGTCTGCCTGCGCCCGGAGACCTCGCGCGACCGGGAAGTGGACCGACTACTGAACATCGGCGCCTCCCTGGTCGCCGACCGCCGGAACCCCGACGGCTCGGGCTGGGTGGTCCTCGCCGATCCCGAGGGCAACGAGTTCTGTGTGCTGCGCAGCGACTCCGACCGCGCGGCGGCGGGTTCCTGACGGCGGGTCGGCCGGGCGGGGCGCATGGTGCCGCCGTCATTCCTCCGGGAGTTCCACGATCACCAGGGTGCCCCGGCTGCCCGGGCCGACCGCGTGCGTGGTGCCCGCCGGGACGATGAACAGTTCTCCTGCCTGCACCGGCACCGGAGCGCCGTCCACCACCAGCTCGAGTCGGCCGTCGAGCACCAGGAGTGCCTCGGCGGCGGCGTGGCTCTCCTCCGCCAGCGGCATCTCGTCCATGCGCAGGACCTTCACGCAGGCCGCGCCCACTCGGCCGAGTGGCAGTGAACTCCACGCTTCCGGAAGTCCGGTCGCCGTCTCCGGCAGGTTGACCACGGTCATGGCGCACGCCTCCTCCCGGACCCGGTCGGTCCAGCCGAACGGGCCCGCGTCGCAGGATCAAGGGATGCCTTGGAAACTACCTGAACGGGAAGGGCGATTGGTCGACCGTTCGGCAAAGACTGCGGACGCGGCCCGCCCTGGGGGGGGGCAGGGCGGGCCGGGGCGGTCGGGTCAGACGGTTTCGAGCTGCCATTCCTGGCTGGTCGCGCCGCCGGCGGGCTGTTGTACGGCCTGGGCGCCGTCGGAGGTGGAGGAGTCGGCCACGTCGAGGTAGAGGCCGCTGGAGATGTTGGCCAGCTTGTAGGAGCCCGCGGTCGAGGCGGGGACCAGGTTCCACCACTGGTTGGGGCTGTGGGTGTCGGTCCACTGGTCCAGCGGCTGGGCCGGGGTGGTGGAGGCGCCGGGGTCGTCGAGGACCTTTCCGCTGTTGACGTTCGAGAGGCGGAACGAGCCGTCGTAGCCGGGCAGGAGCCGCCACAGCTGGTTGGTGCCGCCGGTACGGGGCCACTGGATGACCGGGGCGCCGTCCCACGTCGCGGTGCCCGAGACGTCCAGGACCTTGCCGCTGTTGCGGTTGACCAGGCGGTAGGTGCCGGCGAGCGTGCCGACGGTGATCGTAATGCGGGTGCCGGCGGTCAGGGTCACCTTCCGGGCATGGGCACCGAGCGGGGAGGGGGCGACGGTCGCGGTGGTGGAGATCGAGGTGATCCCGCGGCGGCAGATGAAGGTGACGACCTGGGTGACGTCGGAGGTGAGGACGACGGTGGCGGTGCGGGCCGCGGTGTCCCAGGTGAGGCTTTCGATCCGGGTGCGGCCGCGGCCCAGCACGCCCTTGATGGTTCCCTTGACGAGCTGGTCGGGCAGGGCCGGCAGGAGCTCCACGACACCCGGGCGGGTGTAGAGGAGGGACTCGGCGAGAACGGCGGGGAGGGTGTTCGCGGCGTCGCAGTTGTAGGTGGTCAGTTCGGGGTTGTGGGAGGTCATCAGCGAGCGCCACACCATGTTGCTGCCGAGGATCTTCCTGATGTTGTCGTAGACGCCGGCGCCGTCCTTGAGCCGGGCCCTGGCCAGCGCCCGGTGCAGGCTGCCGTGTGCCGAGTAGTTCTCGTCGCCGCGCAGGTCCAGGGCGCGGCCGGCGGTGCGGACCAGGTCGGGCCGGTCCTCCGGGTTGATCTCGTGCAACGGCCAGGCGCCGTACAGGTGGTGGACGTGGCGGTGGTTGTAGCGGTCGGTGAGGCCGGGCCAGGACCACTCGGCGAGCGCGCCGTCGCCGTTGACGGTGTAGTCGGGCAGCTGGGCCAGCAGTGCGCTCCAGCGGGCGACGCCCTGCCCGCTGCCCTGTTCGGTGTTCAGCGTGTTGGCGGCGTCGATGGCGGCCTGGAGGGCGTGCCGACCGGCCATGATGTCGCCGGTGGCGTTGACGGACAGCATCTGCCCGGTGGAGGAGGGGGAGTTCTCCATCGAGAAGGACGGGACGAAGATCCGCTTCCCGTTGCCGTCGGTGCGGGTCAGGAAGTCCTCGTAGAACAGGGCGAGTTCCATCAGGGCCGGGCCGAGCTTGTCGCGCAGGAAGGCGGCGTCGCCGGTGACCTGGTAGTACTCCAGGAGCGGGAACAGCAGCCAGTCCGCGCCACCGGTCCAGCACTCGCCGGGGAAGTCGCCGTTGTTGAAGTGCAGCATGTGGCCGCGCTCGCCGTCGGTGCGGGTGGGGGCGAGGAAACCGCGGGCCCCGTAGATCTTGGCGGCGTTGTCGCGCCAGTCGGCGAGCTGCCCGAGGACCAGGTCGAAGTAGCCCTGCATGGCGGTGCCGTGGCTGAGGATGTTGCCGCCGGCGACCTGGAGGTTGACGTTGGCGTCGGTGGTGATGTCGTCCGCCCAGGCGCCCGTCCAGGAACCGGACCAGATGCCGGTCAGGCGCGGGGGGAGCACGCCGCTGGAACTGACGAACAGGTAGCGCCCCGAGTCGTACATCCGCTCCAGCAGGGCGAGGTCGACGACCGACCGGTTGGCGTTCTGACGTGTGGTCAGTTCGCCGGTGGAGAGCCGGCGGTCCGCCGCGGACACGTTGAGGTCGAGGCTGGAGCCGTCGAACATCGCCTGGTGCAGCGGGGTGTGACGGCCCAGGAGGGTGGTGTAGTCGGCGCTCAGCGCGGCGAGCGCCGTCTGCAGCGGCTTGGCGTTCCAGCCGCCGGCCAGGTCGTAGCGGCCCAGCTTGGTGAGCAGCAGCACCTTGGTGGCCTTGGCGACGACCAGCGTGGATCCGGTCGCGGTGACCGTGGCCCTGGTCCCGGTGGCCACCACCCGGGTGACGCCTTCGTAGCCGTAGGCCCCCAGACCGGCGGGGTAGGTGCCGCGCAGGTCGAGGTAGCCCTCCCGGCCGCTCGCGGTGGCGGTCGTGGTGTAGGCGACGCCGGCGGGCACCCCGTCGAGGGCGGTGTTGACGCTGAGCGTGGTGTCGACGGTGCGGCCGGTTGCCGGGAGCAGCTCGTGGACGATGACCTGGTCGGCCCGGGAGGTGAAGGCGTGGCGCTTCCACGTCCCGGCGCTGTCGGTCCAGGTGTGGGTGACCTCGCCGGTGCGGAAGTCGGTGATCCGGGCGTAGTTGTCGGTGGTGGTCATGCCCGGGGTGGCGAGCTGCAGTTCGTAGCCGGGGTGGAAGGTCTGGGTCCACCGCAGGGTCCAGTCCGAGGCGAAGGTGGTCGCCGCACCGCCGTAGTCGCCGGCCAGGGCCATGCTCTGGGCCTGCGCGAGCTGGGGGGAGATTCGCGGCGGATCGACGTCCCGGGTGCCGTTGGGCAGCACGAACCGGTGGTGGTTGACGATCATCTTCTCCAGCGTCGGCGCTCCGTGCAGCACTGCGCCGTACTCCCCGTTGCCGGTGAGGAAGCCGTCGGTCCACGCCCCTGCGGGGGTGGTGTCGTAGATGCCGCGCTGCGGCAGGGTGACCTGTGGTGGCACGGCGGCCGAGGCCCTGGACGGGGCGAGGCCGCCGGGCAGCATCACCGCGCCGGCGGTCAGCGCGGCCGCGCCGAGCAGGTTTCTGCGGCCCAGGGGCAAGGGGGGCAGGGTCATGGCGATGGCTCCGTTCGCCGGGCATGGGGTGGGTGGGGGCGATCTGGTCCGGGGCCGTGCCGGGGTGGCGGCGCAAGGGCGGCGGCGCAAGGGCGGCGGCGATCGGGACCGGTGGCATGGCGGACCGACTGGGTGGGAGTGCGCCGGCGGCGGGGTGGCGGCGGCGTCCGGTCTGCCGTGTGCGGTTGACGTTGATTCATGTTTGATCAAACGTGCGGTTGAGGGAGAGTCTCCGAGGTCGAGCGCGAGCCTGTCAAGGCTTGCGACAGGGGTGCCATGCAGGAAGCCTCGCTGCGTGGTTGTCGATCGCGGACCGCTCCATCGCCCACGAGACTCCAGGTGGACTCGGCCATCCACGCTGGTGAAGCTGGCGAATCCGCACCCGCCGCGCGCATGGCTGGGCGACGTCCACTGTGTGCGCGCGTCGCCGGCCGGGCTGTCTCGGTGCTGGCGTGCGGTGAGAGCTGGGGATGTTTCCTTGCGTTCGCACATGTTAACTAGTGTTGAATCAACATTGCTGGCTGCTAGCCGAGGGTGACGGTGTGGGCCCAGGGCGGGGGGAGGGCGTCGTCTTCGGCGGGGTGGGGGCGGGGGCGGGGGAAGAGGCCGATGACGGTGCGGCATGGAGGCCGGTGGGTGGGCCAGGGGGTCTGGCCGTCGGTGAGGGCGACGATGACGTCGGGGCGGGTGCGGAGGGCGGCGGTGAATCCGGTGCGCAGGTCGGTGCCGCCGCCGCCGAGGAGGGGCAACTGTTCGGTGTGGCAGAGGCGTTGGACGGATTGGGGCGGCGGCGTCGCAGGAGACGACGGTGACCAGGTCGCGGCGTCCGCCGACCGCGCGGCCGATCGCCGCGATCTCCAACAGCGCGGCGCCCAGCTCCGCGTCGCTGACCGAGCCGGACGTGTCGACCACCACCGCGACCCGGGGCGGACGGCGGCGCAACGCGGGCAGCACCACGCCGGGCAGGCCCGCCGCGCGGCGGGCCGGGCGTCCGTACGTGTAGTCGCCGCCGGCCCCCGCCGACGCGGCCGCCGAGCGTACGGCCGCGCCGAGCAACTCCCGCCAGGGCTGCGGCGGGTGGAAGACCTGCTCGGCCCAGCGGCGCCAGCCCTCCGGGGCGTCGCCCGGCCGGCCGCCGATGCCCTCGGCGACCCGGAAGCGGACCAGGTCGCGCTCGTGTGCGCGCAGACCGTGCGCGCCGTCCGGGCCCAGCTCCCAGGAGCGCTCCAGGCCGTCCGCGCCGCTGCCGCACTCCAGCCACACCAGGTCGTCCAGGTCGGGGCCGAGGGAGAACCAGCGCAGGTAGTCCTCCATCAGGTGGTCCGCCGGCAGCTTGAGCCGCTCCGGGGTGACCGCGCCGGACGGGTGGACCAGACCGTCGCCGAACGCGTCGTCGTTGATCTCGCAGTCCGCCGCGATGTTCACCCGCAGCCGCTCCCGACGGCCGGTCAGACCACGGGTGCGCATCACCCGGTCGCCGCGGGCCGCGTGGTCGCGCAGCAGGTGCGAGACCTCGTGCACCCAGACCGAGGCCAGCTCCTCCTCCGGCAGATCCGCGACGAACGCCGGCGACACGTAGCAGCGCCAGTGCCGGTCCACCGCCATGGTCGGCACCCGGTCGGACTCCACCACGTGCAGTGCGAACAGCGCCGTCGCCAGGTACGGGCGGGCCCGGGCGGCGTGCAGCCGGGCCGCGTACAACTTGTCCACGTCCAGCGCCGTCATCGCGCACCCGCCGCGGCCGTGGTGCGGGCGACCGAGCGGTCCGCGCGACCCGACAGGGCCACCGCACCGGCCAACTCCTCGATCGACGACGGGACTTCCCAGTCGGCCTGCCGCAGCGAGGCCAGCGTCGTGGCCGGCACCACCAGCAGGTCCGGCGCGCCGTCCGCCAACGCCCGGACCAGCAGCGCCCAGGCGGCGTCCCAGCGCTCCCGGTCGGGCCGGCGGCGCACCGCCGCGACCACCGCGTCCAGGGCGGCCTGCCGCAGGTCGCCGCGCTGCGGCAGCTCGGCGGCGGACGGGTCGGCGAGCAGCAGCTCCGGATCGGGCAGGTCCAACCGGTCGATGGTGGCCAGCAGTTCGAGCCCCGGGCCGTCCCCGACGGTGCCCCGCACCAGCAGCGACAGCACCTCGCGGTCGGCCCCGGCCGCCGAGCCGAAGGCCAGCAGCCGCACCGTCATCTCCCAACTGCGGGGCGACGGCCAGGCCCTGCCGCGCCGCGCCTCGTTCGACGGCAGCCGGTGCACCAGCTCCGGCCGGACCGTCAGCAGACCGGTCACCGCCCGGCGCGCGAACTCCACCGCCGCAGGCAGCCGTTCGGGCTCCAACGCCGGGAGCTCGGCCCGCGGCCACACGCCGCCCAGGCCGCGCACCACCACGTCCGCGTCGTGCACCCAGTCGAGGTGGACGAAGCGGTTGGCCAGCGGCGCGCTCAGCTCCCAGCCGTCCGCCGCCGAGGCCCGCGGGTTGGCCGCCGCCACGATCCGTACGCCGGGCGGGAGTTGCAGGGCGCCGACGCGACGCTCCAGGACCAACCGGAGCAGCGCCGCCTGAACGGCCGGCGGCGCGGTGGAGAGCTCGTCGAGGAACAGCAGACCGCGCCCCTGCCGGGCCAGCCGCACGGCCCAGTCCGGCGGCGCCATCGGCACGCCCTGCACGGCCGGGTCGTCGCCGAGCAGCGGCAGGCCGGAGAAGTCGCTGGGCTCGTGGACGCTGGCGATCACCGTGGTGAGCGGCAGGTCGAGTTCGGCGGCCAGCTGGGTGAGCGCGGAGGTCTTGCCCACGCCTGGCTCCCCCCAGAGCAGGACCGGGAGGTCGGCGGCGACGGCGAGGGTGAGCGCTTCGAGCTGCCGGTCCTGGCGCGGTTCGGTGGTGGTGGCCTGGAGGAGGGCCAACAGGTCGTCAGCGAGGGCGAGTTGGTTGTTCACGGGCATGTTCGCAGGCACCTTCGCAGGCATGGTCACAGGCATGTTCGCAGGCATGGGTGATCACCGTGGGAGAGAGGGGGGCGGGGGAGATGGGTCGGCGCGCCGGGTGCCCCGGGGTCAGCGGAGGGGCATGGCGTGGCGCGCGCGGTGGCGGTCTCGGCTGCCCGGCCGGGTGAGACGGCGGTTGGGCCGGGTGTCCGGAGCGCTCGGCGCCGGGGTGGAGCAGCTCAGGCCCGCGCGGTAGAGGCCGTGGTCGATGCGGCGCAGGGTGTCCGCGGCGAGCGCGTCGGCCAGCGGGCCCTCGCGGGACGGCCCGGCGGCGCCGAGCAGCCGGTGCACGGCGGTCAGGGCGCCGACCCGGTCGCCGTGGTCGAGGCGGAGGCGGATGGCGTCCAGGTCCTCGGGTCTGCGGTGCGCCCGGTCGATCGCCTGGAGGCACGGCACCGGGGTCCCGGAGAGCGCCATCAGCAGTTCCTCGCGCCGGAGTTGGACCGGGTCGTGGTCCAGCGCGGTGAGCACGCCGTCGACCACGGCGATCCGGTGCCGGGCGCCGCGGCAGTCGATCAGCAGCGGCGCGTCCGCCTCGCTCCGGACGGGCTCCGGCGGGCGGTAGCCCGGGGCCAGGGCGGCCGCGACCAGCGGGTGCAGCCGGTCGGGGTCGACCCGGCCGGCGCGGAGCAGCGCCACGTCCGGCGGCAGCCGGGTCGCGGCGTCCGGGAGGAGGGGATGGCCCACCGTCGAGGCGAGCGGGCCGGTGGCGCCGTCGGCCGAGAGCAGCAGGTGTCGGCGGTGGGAGAGACGGACCGCGACAGGGGTGTCCGGTGGCAGCCCGTCCGCGGTGCGCAGCAGCGCCGCCTCGGCCGCCCACCGTTCCAGCGGTGCCGTCAACGTCCCTGATCTGAGGCCGAGTTCGGCGTACCGGCGGGCGTCCCAGAGATGGCGGTGCAGGTCGAGGCGGAACCGCCGGTCCGGGTGCGGATGCGGGTGCCGCCTGGCCGCCGGGTCGGTGAGGGTGCCGTCCCAGAGCGCCAGCTCGACGCGCTGGCCGCCCTCCGCCCAGGCCGGCGCCGTGCGCGCGACCAGGTGGAGCGGGCCGGGACCGGCGGCCGGGTAGCGGGCCAGGGTGAGCGTCAGGCCGGGGCGCAGCAGCCCGTCCGGGGCGACCCGTGGCAGGTGCCAGCGCAGCAGGTCCGGAGCGAGGTGTCGCAGGTCCGAGCGGATCTGCCGGACGGTCTCCCGTCCGTGCGTCCGGGCGACGGCGCGCAGGTCGACCTCGGGGTCGAACCCGGCGGCGGCGCACGCTCCGCCCCAGTCGCCGAGCTCACGGCGGGCGGTGGCGTTCTCGATCATGGCCGGGGGTACGGCGAACTCGCGTACGCGGGGCCAGAAGCTGATACGGGCAGTCCCGTTCGCGCTGGAAGTGTGCATCAGGCATCACTTCGGGCGGACGAGACCTCCATTCCATGGCTAGTCATCGCCGGGGAGCCTAGCGGGCCCGGGCGGCGCTGTCAGCCGGGTTTTTCGCCGCGGCTCGCTGCGCGGGTGGGTTTCGGGCAGGGCCGGGCATAGGGTGGCAGACAGGGGCGAGGAGGTGCCGTGATGGCGTTGCGGGTGTGGCGGGGACCGGTGGAGGCGCTGCGGGTCAGGATTCTGCGGGAGATCAACTCCACCGTCCACGGGGCGGATCTGCACCTGGAGCGGTACGACCGCCCGGCCGGCGACCCGGGCCTGTTCGGGCCGCGGAGCGTGGTGTGGCAGGTGCACGGACACCCCGCCGGGATGCTGGTCGGCGGATTCGCCGCGCTGATGCTGCAGTCGCTCCACCCGGTGGCGATGCGCGCGGTCGCCGACCACTCCGACTTCCGCACCGACCCGACCGGCCGCCTGCACCGCACCGCCCGGTTCGTCGCCACCACCACGCTCGGCTCGACCGCGGCCGCCGACGAGGCCGTGGCGGCGGTGCGCCGGATCCACGTCTTCGTGCGCGGGGAGACGGAGGACGGTCGGACGTACCGCGCGGACGACCCGGAGCTGCTGCGGTGGGTGCACACCGCGGAGGTGGCCTGCTTCCTGACGGGCTATCAGGTCTTCGCGGGGAGAAGTAGGTTGAGCGATGCCGAGTGTGACCGGTACTTCGCGGAGGTGGCGCGGATCGGCGAGCGTCTCGGGGCCACCGGGGTGCCGCGCTCACGTGCCGAGGTCGGCGCGTACTTCGCCGTGGTGCGCGGCGAGTTGGGCGTGACCGGGCCGGCGCTGGAGGTGGTGCGACTGCTGCGAGGCTTCGGGCGCAGCAGGCGCGAGCGGACCGCAGTGCGGGTGCTCACCAATGCGGCGATCGGACTGCTGCCCGGGTGGGCGCGGCGCGAGCTCGGCATCGAACGTCCGTGGGTGGTACGGCGGTTGTGGGACCGGCCGGTGGCCAGGCTGCTCGGTGCGGTGATGGTGTGGGCCTGCGGGCTGTCACCGATCCGCGCGGCGGCCGAGGCCCGGGCGGCGAACCGTGAGGGCGCCGCGGCGGGTGGGGGGACGGCGGGCGACGCGGCGGCGACGGCCACGGGCGAGGGGGTCGCGGGCGAGGGGTCGGTGGGCCACGTGGCGACGACGGCCAAGGGCGAGGGGGTCGCGGGCGAGGGGTCGGCCGGCGAGGCGGGGAAGCGGATCGCGGGCGGCTGACGGGGAGGGTGGCGGGGCCGGGTTGCCGGGGGGTGTGCGTACGGCGGGGGCTGCTCGGGGAAGCCGAAGCGGCCGCCTACCGGGGCTGGGTCCGGTGGCGGCCGCTGCGGGGTTCAGCACTGGGGGCGGCGTCCGTGGTTGGCTCCGCGCCTGGCGCGTGCCTTCTTCTTCCGGCGGCGCTTCGATGACATGGCGACTCCTCTCGCGGCGGTGCGTTACCCCCTGCACCCACCGTGCCCCGGCTCGGTCGGGGGCGCCAGCCGAGCGTGCGGACGGTGGACGCTCGTGGATCCCGGTGATCGGTGCCCCGGGTGCCTAGGGCCTGTCTTCACACTGCCGTCGCAGCCCCGCGTCGTCTGGTGCGTGCTCTCGGCGTGCCGGGCGGAAGCCCTCGTACTGGGTGTACTTGGGCTTTCGCCCGGTGCGGCGAGAGTGCGTGCCGGGCGGCGTGGGGCAGATGGGAGTGTGAAGACAGGCCCTAGCATCGCGAGTGGACCGCCGCCGGGACGACAGGAGCCGTCGTGGGACTCGTGACCGCCAACCTCGCCATCTCGCTGGACGGCTACACCGCCGGGCCGGGGCAGGATCTGGAGCACCCCTTCGGTACCGGAGCGGAGGCGCTCACCGCGTGGATGGCCGAGAGCGAGCAGCCCGGGCGGGAGCACGACGCGCACCTGCTCGCCGCGCTGCACGCCAACACCGGCGCGCACATCATGGGCCGCCACATGTTCGGCCCCGGGCGTGGTGCCTGGGACGAGACCTGGACCGGCTGGTGGGGACCTGAACCGCCGTACCACGCACCGGTGTTCGTGCTCACCCACCACCCGCGGGCGACGCTGCCGATGGCCGGCGGGACCAGCTTCGAGTTCGTCACCGACGGCATCGACGCGGCCATGGAACGGGCCCGAACGGCGGCCGGCGAGCAGGACGTGGAGATCGCGGGCGGCGCAGCCACCGTCCGCCAGTACCTGAAGGCCGGGCTGCTGGACGAGCTGGTCCTGCACCTGGTGCCGGTCACCCTCGGCGCGGGCGAGCGGCTGCTGGACGGGGTGACGGCGGCGCTGGAACCGGTCGAGGTGATCGCCTCGCCCACCGTCACCCACCTGCGGTACCGGGTGGCCCGCTCCTCCTGAACCCCCGGCGTCCCGCGTGCATCAGCGGCCGGATCGCGGTTAGACGAGCAGGCGGAACCGCTGGTACCAGGGAAGGAGCGACCGATGACCGTGCTCTCCCGACTGCCCGGGGCGATCGAGGAGGAGTGGGAGTGGCAGCTGCAGGGCGCCTGCCGGACCGCCGACTCCGGCCTGTTCTTCCACCCCGCCGGCGAACGCGGCCAGGCCCACCAGGACCGTGACCGCGCCGCCAAGGCGGTGTGCGCCCGCTGCCCCGTCCGCGAGCAGTGCCTGCGCCACGCGCTGGCCGCCCGCGAACGCTACGGGGTGTGGGGCGGCCGCACCGAGGAGGAGCGCCGGACGCTGCTGCGCCGCCGTCGGCGCAACCGTCCCCGGAGCGGCCGGAACTGACAGCTCGTCAGTCCGCGGTGAGGCCCTCGCGCAGTCGGCGCAGCGTGCGGTTGAGCAGCCGCGAGACGTGCATCTGGGACAGGCCCAGGCGCTCGCCGATCTGCGACTGGGTCAGGTCCTCGGTGAACCGCAGCGAGAGGATCAGCCGGTCCCGGTCCGGGAGTTGGTCGATCAGCGGCTTCAGGTCCACCAGGTTCTCGACCAGCGTGAGCCGCCCGTCGGTGCGACCGAGGCGCTCGGCCAGCGGGTTCGTGCCGTCCGGCTCGCCCGACCCGGTGAGGTCCAGCGACCCGGCGGTGTGCGCGTTGGCGGCGGCCAGGCCCTCCACCACCTGCTCGGTGGGCAGTTCCAGGTGCTCGGCCAGCTCGGCGGCGGTCGGGTCGCGGTCCAGCGCCTGGGACAGCGCGTCCTGCGCCTTCGCCAGCTCCAGCCGCAGCTCCTGGAGCCGGCGCGGCACGTGCACCGACCAGGTGGTGTCCCGGAAGTGCCGGCGGATCTCGCCGACGATGGTGGGAATCGCGTACGTCGTGAACTCCACCCCGTACGCCGGGTCGAACCGGTCTATCGCCTTGATCAGGCCGACCGAGCCGACCTGCATGAGGTCGTCGTACGGCTCGCCGCTGGTGCCGAAGCGCCGCAGCGCGAAGCGGACCAGGTCAGGTTGAGCTCGATCAGCGTCCGCCGGACGTAGTCGTGCTCCGGGGTGTCGGGCTCCAGCTCGGCGAGCCGGGCCAGCAGCACCCGGGTCAGCTGGCGGGCGTCGGCGGGCGCGCGTGGTGCGCGGTGCGCACGGTGCGTCGGGCGCGGGAGCGCCGTTCTGGCGGACCCGGATTCGGTGGCTACGGATAGGAGGAGTTCATCTGTGGGCAACGCCATTCCAGTCCTTTCCTCGTCTCCGGTCGGTCCGTCCCCGGTTACCCGCCCGTTCCGATCCCATGCCCGATGAAGGCGTGCAGATCCGGTGAAGAGTCAAGGAAATGCAGGTCAGCGGCGGGCCAGTCGACGCTCCCCGGCGTCCCCCGCGACGTACTCGAGGCCGTAGTGCGCGAACACCTCCGGCTCCTGCTCGGCGGGCAGCACGCCGTCGGTGTCGATCGACGGGGCGCTGCGCACGTCGGCCTTGGCGAACGGGACCCGGACGTAGCCCGGCCCGACCACCGCGTCGGCGACCGGGACGAAGACCAGGCGGCGGCGGCCCGGGAAGCCGACGGTGACGGTGACGAAGGAGGGCTGGTCGGTGGCGGTGTCCACGTAGACGTTCTCCAGGCTGCCGATCTTCTTGCCGCCCTGGTCGATCACGTCGTGGGAGCGCCACTCGCGGATGTCGGCGGGCTGGATCATCGGTGCCTCCGGTGCGCAGGGGTGCGGCGGTACCCGTCCATGGTCACCGAACGGTCCGTCAGCTGCGCGTCCGACGTGCGAGGGTTGGCCTGTCCGGGCCCGTCGGCGGGGTGCGGCGGTGGGGTGCGGCGGGCGTGCCGGATCCGGTGTTCAGGCCTGCCCGGGGAGCAGGAGGGCGGCCAGCTCCTCGAGGAGTTCGGTGACGCGGCGGGCTTGTGCGGGGTCGGGGACGGCCCTGGCGATCACGGGTTCGGCCGGGCCGGCGGCGCGGGTGCGGATGTGGGTGCGGGCCAGCTCGGAGGTGCTCAGCAGGGTGCGGCGCCCGTCGGACGGGTCGGGCGCGGCGTCCAGCAGTCCGCGTTCGCGCAGCCGCGCGACGGAGGTGGAGACGTGGCTCTGGGCGAAGCCCGTGCGGGCCCGGATGTCCTGGACCGAGGTGCCCGGATGGCGGTAGACGTCCGCGACCACCGCGATCTCGCCCGGGGTGAGAGTCGCCGCCGCAGGGTCGGTGACCAGCTCCTTGCCGAGGTCGGTCAGCCGCTTTCCGAGTCTGAGCAGTCGCACGCCGTCCATGCCGCGCAGGATACATCTTCACAGATGCATCGGTGGCGATGTACTTTGGCGGGCATGACGACACATGACGACGCAGGAGAGTCCGACGGTGCTGCCGGCGGCGCTGCCGGCGGGACGCGGGGTGGAGCGGCCGGATCGGGTGCGGTGGAGTCGGGTGCGGTGGAGTCGGGTGCGGACGGACTGAGCCCGGTCTCGCGTACCGCGCTGGCGGTGGCGCGGGTCCGCGCCTACGAGAGCTCCCGGCCCGAGCCGCTGTTCCGTGACCCGTACGCCCTGGCCTTCGTCGCGGCCTCCGGCGTGCCGATGGACAGCACCGGACCGACGACCCCGTTGGCCCGCCGGCTGGTTGCGCAGGGCATCCTGCGTACCTGCTACTACGACGACCGGCTGCTCGCCTCGGGCGCCCGTCAGGTGGTGCTGCTCGCCGCCGGACTGGACACCCGCGCCTTCCGCCTGGCCTGGCCGGACGGCACCCGGATGTACGAGCTGGACCTGCCGGCGGTGTTGGCGTTCAAGGACCGGGTGCTGGACCAGCAGGGCGCCAAGGCGACCTGCGAACGGACGGCGCTGGCCGTGGACCTGGTCGATCCCGGCTGGCCGGACCGGCTGCTCGCGGCCGGGTTCGACCCGGAGCAGCCCACGGCGTGGCTGGCGGAGGGCCTGCTGGTCTACCTGGACGCCGCCGAGGCGGCCGAACTGCTGGGCTCGGTCGGCCGGTTGTCGGCACCCGGAAGCCGACTGCTGCTGGAGCGCGGCCGTGACGTCACCGGCACCCCGCACGAGCCGGAGCTCGCCCACATCACCGAACTGTGGCGTGGCGGCCTCGGCCCGGGCACCGGCGACTGGCTCGACTCGCACGGCTGGACCACGGAGTTCACCGCACTCGTCGACGTGGCCGCCCAGCGCGGCCGCCCGCTGCCGCCGCGCTCCGGCCCCGAGACGACCGGGTTCCTGGAGGCGCGCCGGGGGTGACGCTCCGGGGCTCGGTGGATCGAAGGGAGCGGCTTGCCGCCGCAGACCAAAGGGTCTGCGGCGGCGAGGCGACATCCGACGGGGGAGGTCACGCCTGACGATGTGTCAGGAGGTGGCGGTGCAGGTGGCGGTGGCGGTGGCCACGGCGGTCGAGTCGGTGCGGGAGGCCTGGACGCCGAAGGTGGTGGCGGCGCCGACGGCCAGAGCGCCGTTGTAGGGGAGGCTGGCCGCGGTCAGGGTCTGGCCCGACCGGGTCAGGGTGGTGTTCCAACTTCCGGTCACCTGAAGGGTGGTGGGCCAGGTCCAGGCGACCTGCCAGCCGGTGGTCGGCCGGGTGCCGGTGTTGGTGACGGTGACCGTGGCGGTCAGGCCCGAACCCCAGTCGTTCAGGCTGATCGTCGCCGAGCAGCCCGAACTGCCGCCGCTCGCCGAGGTCGTCGCGGTGACCGAGGCCGAGGCCGCCGAGACGTTGCCCGCCGCGTCCCTGGCCCGGACGGTGTAGGTGTAGGCGGTGGCGGCGCTCAATCCGGTGTCGGTGTAGGAGGTGCCGGTGGCGGTGGCCACCTTGGTGCCCGACCGGTACACGTCGTAGCCGGTGACCGCGGTGTTGTCGGTGGCCGCCGTCCAGGACAGCGACACGCTGCTCGCGGTGGTGCCCGTGACGGTCAACCCGGCGGGGACGGTGGGGGCCTGGGTGTCGCCGCCGCCGGTGGAGCCGCCGAAGCCGGGCGCCTTGATCGAGGCCAGGTAGCCGTCCTTGACGGTGTTGACGGTGGTCCAGTCGTCGTTCAGGATGCCGCCGGTGTCACCGGAGTTGGGGTTCCACGACCAGAACGTCCACTGGAAGGAGTCCGCTCCGCTGGTGGCCGTCGGGCGCAGGTACTGCACGATCGCCTTCAGCCAGGTCTGGTCGACTGCGGACTGCAGGGTGGTGCCGAACTCGCCCACCCAGACCGGGGCGAGGTTCTGGTTGAACAGGTAGCCCCAGTTCTTGTCCCAGATGCCGGGCATGTTGGCCGGGAAGCTCGGGTCGGAGAACCAGGTCTGCTGCGCGACGCTGGTGGCGTAGTCGTGCGCCGAGTACACCACCCGGTTGGGGACGCTCAGTTGGACCGGGTACTGGCCCGCTCCCTGCAGGTTGCCGCCCCACCAGTACGAGCTGCCGTTGAAGGTCTGCACGCCCTCGACGAAGATCAGCAGCTTCGGGTTGGCGGCGAGCACCGCCTCACCGCCGCGCTGGGCCGCCAGCCGCCAGTCCACCGTGGTGTCGCCGCAGCCCCAACAGGCCGGGTCGTGCGGCTCGTTGTGCAGGTCGATGCCGACCACGGCCGGGTTGCCGTTGTACCGGGTGGCGATCGACTTGAGGTTGGCCAGCCAGGTCGACTCCGGCACCGCGGAGGTGTACCAGAGCGCCGACTGCCCGCCAGAGTCCGGGCGGTGGCGGTCCAGGATCACCTTCATGCCGATGCTTCCGGCGTAGTTGACGAGCTTGTCCATCACGCCGAGCGAGTCCAGTCCGACCAGGTCGGCGTTCATCCCGTTCGCGGTGTTCAGGCTGGCCGGGGTGGTGCCCTTGAAGATGTCGTCGCTGTACGGCAGCCGGATCGTGTTGTAGCCCAGCGTCTTCATCTGGTCGATCATCGACTTGTAGTCGCGGCTCCACAGGCCGTGGGCCACGTAGTTGCCGGTCTCGAAGCCGAACCAGTTGATCCCGGCGATCCGGACCGGCTGGCCCGCCTCGTCGAGGATCTGTCGACCGCTGGTGTGCCAGTACCCGGCCCCGGCGGCGGAGGCGGCGGCGTTGGCAGTGGACGCGGTGGTGGCGGCGGTGGCGCTCGTGGAGAGGGCCGCCGGGGGGACGGCGACGACGGCGAGCGCGGCGGCGAGGGCCGCCGCACAGCTCGCCAGCCGGCGCGACAGGCGCCGGCGCAGCTGGAGGCGCATGGGTCTCGTTCCTCTCTGGACGCGGGTGGGGGCGTCCGGTGGGGGTGGGGTGGTACGAGACGGTCATCCGAGTAGCTTTGGGGAGCGCTCCCATGGTGTGAGGTGAGGGCAGCCCTTATGAAGCCAGACAGCGCATGGTCGCGTCAAGAGGCTTGGGAGCGCTCCCACTTGAGTTTGGGTGAGCAGTGGACGAATGGGTGGCGACTGGTCCGCCGATCGGCGCGGCACGTAGGGTGCTGCCTCGTGTCCCCGCTCGAGATCTCCGACCTGATCACCGCCGTCGACCCGGACTCGGGCCGCCGGCTCCCGGTGCGGCGCGCGGACGTCACACGGCGACTGCTGGAGAACGGGGACCGGCGGGCCGCCCGGATCGTGGCCGACCTGCCGGTGGACGGGGACGGCGTGCTCGACCCGGACGCCGTGGACGCGCTGCTGATCGGCGTGCACACCGAGCTGCAGCGGCTGAGCGAGGAACTCCGCATCGGCGACCGGATGCTGGAACTGCTGCGCCCGCTGTTCGCGGCGATCCGCGCCACCGGCACGCACCCCGGGCCGTACCGCCTGGTCGATGTGGGCTGCGGCCTCGGCTACGTGGTCCGGAGGCTCGCCGCGACCGGCGCGCTCGGCCCGGACGTCGAGCTGGTCGGCGTCGACCTGGACGGCGGCCTGGTCGGCGAGGCCGAGCGGCTGGCCCGGGACGAGGAGCTGGACTGCCGGTTCGTCCGCGGAAACGCCTTCGACCTGGCCGAACCCGCCACCGTCTACGTGTCGACCGGCGTGCTGCACCACTTCAGCGCCCCCGCGCTGGCCGACTTCTTCCGGGCCAAGGCCGCCTCGCCCGCCGCCGCGTTCTGCCACTTCGACATCGCCGCGAACGGCCTCGCCCCGATCGGCGCCTGGGTCTTCCATCGGGCCCGGATGCGGCACCCGCTCGGCCGCCACGACGGCGTCGCCTCCGCGCGGCGAGCCCACCCCGACGAGACGCTACTGCGCGCCGCCACCGTCCCCGGCATGAACCCGTTGATCTTCGAACCGCGCGGACGCTCGAACCCGTTCTGCACCACGCTGCGACCGGTGATCGGCGTGCGGCCCGAACTGGAGGCGCCGTTTCGGCGGGAGTTGGGGCGGGCGGCGCGCCGGCTGGCCGGCCCGGGGTGGGAGAGCGGCGGCGGGCCGGGGAGCGATCGGGGGTCGGGGAACGGCTCCGGGTGGGGGATCGGGCGTGGGCGGGAGAGCGGTTCCGGGTGGGGGAGCGGCCGGGGGCGGGAGAGCGGTGGCGGGTCGGATGGTGGCCTGGTCGTCGACGGGAGTGGTGGCGCGGTGGGCGGGGAGGGGGCGTGGTGAGTCCGGCGGTGCCGTTGCTGGTGCTGGGCCTGATCGACGCGTCGTTCAGTGGCTTCCGGGCGTACGCCGGGCGGGATGCGCGGATCCGCAAGCGGCGGGCCGTCGTGCGGTCCGCCGGGCGGGGGCTCGGGGTGGGCGCGGTGCTGCTGCTGGCGCCGGTGCTGACGGCGTGTGGGATCTTGGCGGTGGCGGGCGACTCGGGCCGTGCGTACGCGGTGCTGGCCGCCGGGGCGGTCGGGTACCTGCTGCCGATCGCGGTGTACGCGGCGGTGGTCGCGCTGTCGTTCGCCGGGTACTTCCTGCTGCCGTTCCGGGTCAGCACGCTGGCGGTGGTGATGGGGCTCGGGCCGTTGACGCTGGTACGACCGTTGGTGCTGGTGGCGGCGTGTGCCGGTGCTGTCCTCAACGGTGGCGGGTGGGCGGGACTGGCGGTCGGTGTCGTCGCGGCCGCGGCCGTGCTGACCGTCGAGCCGGTGGTGCACCGTCGGTGGTACCGGTTCGCGCTGTCACCGGGCGGGCGTGGCGTGGTCCGGTGACGGTGTGGCGCTGCTGGTGCCGGTGCGCTGACGGAGGGTCGGGGCGTCGGCGGCGAGGGCGGCGTGGCGGGCGGTCGCGGCTGAGTTGAGGTGGGTCAGGTCGTCGGCGGTGAGGGTGAGGTGGGCGGCCTCGGTCGAGTCGCGGATGGAGGCGGGGCGGCGGGCGCCGGGGATCGGGATCACGGTCGGGGACTGTGCCAAGTGCCACGCGAGGCAGACCTGTTGGGGGCTCACGCCGTACCGGGCGGCCAGCGTGTGGAACGGGGTGTCGCTGGTGGCGGGCCGGATGGTGGTCGGGTCGTCGACGGCGCTGGGTGAGATGCCGCCGAGCGGGCTCCACGGGAGGAAGGCGAGGCCGAGCTCGGTGCAGAGGTCGAGGGTGTCCCGGGTCTCCTGGTGAGCCGGGGAGAACCTGTTCTGGACGGAGACCAGCAGCGGACCGAGGATCCGGTGGGCGGCTCGGATCTGCGCCGGATCGACGTTGGACAGGCCCACCATGCGAATCGTCCCGGCGTCGGCCAACTGGCGTAGTGCGCCGACGGATTCGGCGAACGGGACGGTCGGGTCGGGCTTGTGCAGCTGGTACAGCCCGATGGTGTCGACGTCGAGGCGGGAGGCGGAGGCCTCGGCCGCGCGGCGCAGGTGCTCCGGTCGGCCGTCGACCGTCCAGGAGCCGTCGCCGGGGCGGCCGCGACCACCCTTGGTGGCCAGCAGGACGTGGTCGGCGTCGCGGCTGCGAGCGGCCAGGGCGCGGGCGATCAGCCGTTCGTTGTGGCCGACTTCGTCGGCGTGCCAGTGGTAGGAGTCGGCCGTGTCGATCAGGCGGACTCCCGCGTCGAGCGCGGCGTGGAGGGTGGCGAGGGCCTGTCGCTCGTCCGGGCGGCCCTCGACGGAGAGTGGCATGGCGCCGAGTCCGATCGGTCCGACGGGATCGTCTCCGATCATGCGGGGGACGGGAGTTGGGGTGGTGAGGGGCATGGTGGCCTTCGTTCGGGTGGTGGTGTGCGGCTTGGAGGTGGTCAGCGCTGGGTGCTCTCGCGGATGGTCTGGGGGAGCCAGGTGGTGAGCGGGGCGAAGGTGAACCCGAGGTCGCGGGCGCGGCGGGTGTCCATCGGGTAGGCGCGGTCGAAGGAGAACGGGGAGGGTGGCTCCGTGGTGGCGGTGGCGGTGGCGGTGGCGGTGCTGGTGCTGGTGGGGTGCAGTGTCGGGGTGGGGGAGCCGGTGATGTCGGCGATCAGGGTGCTCAACTCTGCTGCGGTGAGCGTGCCTTGGGAGGAGGCGTTGATCGGGCCGGTGAAGGTGGCGGTGCTGGTCCAGGCGAGAAAGCGGGCGATGTCCGGGGCGTGGACGAAGGACGCGGCCTGCGGGTCGGGGTGGACGGTGACGGGGCGGCCGGCGGTGATGCGGTCGAGGTAGTGGGCGAGGCGGCCGGTGAAGTCGGTACCGCCGAGGACGTGGGCGGTGCGGACGGTCGCGACCGGGAAGGCGGCGTCGCGGAGCAGTACGGCCTCCGCCTGGCGCTTGCCCTCGCCGTAGTGGGACTCGAGGAACTGCGGTTCGTGCCAGGGGAGTTCGAGGTCGATCGGATGCGAGGTGAGGTCGAGGGCGGACTCGGGCAGCAGTGGTCCGCCAGGGCGGCCGAGGTCGGCGTAGACCTCGACGGTGGAGGTCATCACGTAGCGGTCGGTGTGGTCGGCGAACACCCGGGTGGCCAGGGCGGCTTGACGTGGTGTGTAGCAGACCTGGTCGATGACGACGTCGAAGTGGCGGCCGGCGAGGGCGGCGCGGAGGGCGGTTTCGTCGTCGCGGTCGGCGAGGAGGTGGGTGACGCCGGGGGGTGGGGGGACCGAGCCGCGATTGAGGACGGTGACGGTGGCTCCGGCGTCGAGGAGGTGGGAGATGAGGAGGCGGCCGAAGTAGCGGCTGCCGCCGATGACGCACACGTGCATGGGGGCTCCTTCGGAGGGAGGTGGAGTTGGAGCTGGGGAGGGGGTGGGGGATGGAGCTGGGGGAGGGGGTGGAGGTGGGGGAGGCGGTGGAGGTGGGGAGTTGGGAGGGGGCGGAGTTGCGGATGGGGGAGTTGGGAGGTGGGGGAGTTGGGAGTTGGGAGTTGGGAGGTGGGGGAGTTGGGAGGGGGTGGAGATGGGGGCGGGAGGGTGGTGGGGGTGGTGGGGGGCTGGTTCGGATGAGGAGAGTCTGCTGGGGGTTGGTTTACAGCGGTAGTGTGTAGATGGGTGGTTGGTCGTAAGGGGGACTGTTGATCGACGTTCAGCGGTTGGCCGTGTTGCGGGAGGTTGCGCGGCTGGGGAGTTTCAACCGGGCGGCGGCCGTGTTGCACTGCACGCCGTCTGCGGTGTCGCAGCAGATTGCCGCGCTGGAGCGGGGACTTGGCAGTGCGGTGGTGGAGCGGTCCACTCGGGGCGTGACGTTGACGGACGCGGGGCGGCTGCTGGTGGAGGCGGCCGAGGCGATCGCGGCGGAGCTCGTCGACGCCCAGCAGCGGCTCGACCGGTTGACCGCCGAGCGGACGGCGTTGACCGTTGCGACCTTCGCCAGTGCGGGCCGTCGGCTGCTGCCCGCGGCGCTGGCGGGCTTCGTCGCCGACCACCCCGAGGTGGAGCTGACCATCCTGGAGGGCGAGCCGGAGGAGAGTCTGCCCGCCGTCCGTCAGGGCCGCGCCGACCTCGCGCTCGCGTACCACTTCGACGGGCCGCCACCGTCCCGGCCGGGTGACCGTTCGGGCCTGGACTGGACGCCGTTGGGCGTCGACCCGTTGCGGGTGGTGGTGCCGCGAGGGCATGTGCTGGCGGCCGGGACCGGCGGGCCGCTGCACCTGGCTGAACTGGCCGACCAGCGTTGGATCCTGGGCTGCCGGAAGTCGGCGGCGCAGTTCGCGCGGTACGCGGAGCTGGCGGGTGTGGAGCTGCGGGTGTGCTGTACGGCGACGGACTACGACTTCGCGCAGTCACTCGTCCGGGCCGGGGTCGGGATCGCGCTGATCCCCCAGCTGGGGTTGGCGCGGGAGGCGGAACTGGTGGCGCTGCCGTTGGCCGAGCCGAGTCCGCGGCGGCAGCTGGGGTTGGCGCTGTCCCGGCGGCGGCGCGGGCCGGCGGCCCGGTTGGCGGAGGAGTTGGCGGGACGGATCGAGCTCGCCGGGCGGGTGGGGCGGGACGGGCGGATGGAGCGGGACGGGGCGGTGATCAGTACCTGAACCAGGCGCTCTCGCCGTCGACGTGGAGCAGGAACTCGGTCACCGGACCCTTGGGGGAGGCGAGTTGGACGTTGCGGCTGATCTCCTCGACGACCGGCTCCCAGGCGTCCCAGTCCTCCGCCTCGGCCAGCGCGAGTTCCCGTTCGAACAGCGGCCGCAGTGCGTCGAAGCCGGGTTTCGAGGTGAAGTGGCCCGAGAGCCAGGGCCAGTCGCCCTCGTCGACGGCGATCTCGCCCACCACCTCGCCGCCGCTCAGCACCTGCCAGACGTCCCCCGGCTGCCACATCTCGGGTCTCCCTCCCGTTCGGCTGCGTCGTCCGGCCCGGAGCGTTTCACGCGCCACTGACAGCGCGGCACTGACAGGTGCGCATGGTGAGGGCGGCGCGGCACGCGCGGGCGATGGCGTTGACGCTGGTGGGGGGTGGGTGATGGAGTCCGCTGGGTCGGGTGGTGGGCTGGTGGAGAGGGGTGTCGGGGATGGGTGCGGGGTCGATCACGGTGGTGGGGGAATGCGTGGCGGACGCCTTCGTGGAGCGGGAGGCGGGGCGGGCGGGGGAGTTGGTGCTGCGGGTCCTGGCGGGCGGCGGGCCGGCCAACACGGCGGTGGCGTTGGGGCGGCTGGGGACGGCGACGCGGTTCCTGGGGCGGGTGTCGGGCGACCCGTTCGGGGTGCTGTTCCGGGAGCAGTTGGGCGGCGCGGGGGTGGACCTGTCGGGTGTGGTGAGTGCGGCGGAGCCGAGCACGCTCGCGGTCGCGGCCGTGGACGAGCAGGGGCACGCCCGGTACTCGTTCCACGCGGAGGGCACCGCGGACTGGCAGTGGACCGCCGAGGAGTTGGCGGCTGCCGACGGCACGGATGCGGTGTGCCTGCACACGGGTTCGCTGGCGTTGGTCCGGGAGCCCGGCGGGCGGCGGATCGAGGAGTTGCTGGCGCGGGCCCGGGAGGGAGCGACGATCTCGATCGACCCGAACGTACGGCCGTTGCTGGTCGAGCCTGCCGCGTACCGCGAACGGCTGGGCCGGTGGTGCGAGTTGGCGGACCTGCTGCGGCTGAGCGAGGACGACCTGGCGGTGCTGCTGCCCGGCGCGTCGCCGGAGGAGGCAAGCGACCGGTGGCACGCGGCCGGGGCGCGGCTGGTCGTGGTGACGCTCGGCGAACGGGGCGTGTTCGCCTCGCTGGACGGGCGGCGGGTGACGGTGCCCGCGCCGGAGGTGGAGGTGGTGGACACCGTCGGCGCGGGGGATTCGTTCACCGCCGGGCTGCTCCACCACCTGGACGGGCAGGGCCAGTTGGGCGGTCGACTGGAGTCGCTGACGGTGGAACAGGTGGCGGAGGCCTGTGCCTTCGGTACGCGGGTGGCGGCCCGGACGGTGGGCGTGGCGGGGGCCAACCCGCCCTGGGCGTACCAGCTCTGACGGTAAGTCAGAGGCCTGCCGGGGGTTACCCGTTGAGTGTGTCCGGTCCGGGGTCGCCGCCCTCGGCACGGGTGGCCAGGCGGGCGAGGTAGTGCGTCCAGCCCTCGCGGTGCGGGGCGCGGGCCTCCGGTGGCAGGTCGCGGTGGACCCAGGTGAGCAGGGTGCCCTCGCCGTCCGGGGTCAGGGTCACCTCGATGGTGCTGGAGCCGGGCGGCACGGCCATGGCGCCGTCCTCCCAGCCCCAGGTGAAGACCACCCTGGTGTACGGGTCGAGGACCAGGAACTCCCCGACGGCGTGGTGGTCGGCGTTGACGTTGGTGCGGAACGCGCCGCCCGGGGTGAAGGAGAACTCGCCGTCCCGACCCATCCAGGAGAGCCACTTCTCGCGATCGGTGAAGAAGGCGAACACCGTCTCCGGCCGGGCGGCGATCCGCCGCTCCAGCACCACCTGATCGCCCGTCATCCGCCGGTCCCCTTCGACCCCTCGGCCCGTTCGGCGGCCTCCGCCAGCTCGGCGAGCACGTCCAGCTTCTCGGACCACATCGACTGCAGGTAGGCCGCCAGCGGCCCCATCGCCTCCAGGTCGGCCCGGTAGTACCGCTTGCGACCCTCCTGGCGCAGCGTCACCAGGCCCGACTCGCGCAGCACCTTCAGGTGCTGGGAGATCGCTCCGAAGGTGACGTCGAACCGCTCGGCGATGTCGCTCGCGCACAGCTCGTCGTCCCAGACCAGGCGCAGGATCTCGCGCCGGCGGGGTTCGGCTATCGCTTGGACCGCTTCCACGGATGACATTTTAGTCGAGGCTTCAGCTTGCGAGGCAAGGGGGCGTTATTTTAGTCTCGACTAAAGCGATGGGTTCGACTGTTGCCGACTGATTCGAGGAGCCAGCCATGCAGACTGCAATGACCGAGTTCGCCACCCTGTTCGCCGGTGCGGCCGCTGCCGTCCCGGCTGACCGGCTGGCCGCCGCCACCCCGTGCGAGCGGTTCACGGTCGCCGAGCTGCTGGAGCACATCGGCGGGATCCTCGCCGACTCCGAGCGGGCCGCCGCGCGGGTCCCGCGGGGCGAGGCGTCGAGCGCCGCCGGTTCGGCCCCGGCCGAGGTGGCGGCCGGGGCCGAGCGCGCGGCCGCGGCCTGGCTGCGGCCGGAGGCGATGGAGGGTGAGACGGAGTTCGGTCCGGGCCTGATGCCCTCGAGCCTCGCCGCGGCCGTCACCCTGCAGGAACTCGCCATCCACGGTTGGGACTTGGCCCGGGCCACCGATCGGCCCTACCCCGTCGGCGAGGAGGCGGGCGCGGTGCTGCTGGGCGTGGTGGAGCAGCTCGCCGAGCAGGCCCGGGCCACCGGGGGCTACGGGGAGCCGGTCGCCGCGCCGGACGGTGCGAGCGCGTTCGAGCGGGCGCTCGCGCTCAGCGGTCGCGACGCCAGGTGGGGGACGGACGTCCCGGCGGTGGCGGCGGACGCGGTCTAGATGCCGGTCAGGGGCTGGTCAGGGGCCGGCCCGGGTGGAGTTCGGCGTTTTCGGTCGGGTCGGGCCGGTGGCCTGTTAGCGTGCGCGGATGGACGATCTTGGACGCATAGTGTGGCCGCCCGAGCCGATCAGGACCGAGAGGCTGGTGCTCCGTGAGCCCGAGGCCCGGGACCGGGCGGCGTTCGTCGAGTTGCTCGCCTCGCCGGAGGTGCACACCTATCTCGGCGGTCCCCGGCCGCTGGACGAGCTCGAGCGCGAGCTGTCCGCGGTGCCCGAGCGGTGGCCCGGGAGCTTCGTCGTCGACCTCGACGGGCTGATGATCGGTCAGATCCTGCTCAGGCGGGCCACGGGGCACCGCCGCCCGGCCGCAACGGGGAAGGTCGACCTCGGCTACCTCTTCCTCCCGCGGGCGTGGGGGCGCGGGTACGCGGCCGAGGCGTGTGCGGCAGCGCTCGACTGGCTGGCCGGGGTGCTCCCCGGGGAGCCGGTGGTGCTCACCACCCAGAGCGCCAACGTCTCCTCGATGCGGCTCGCGGCGAAGCTGGGCTTCACCGAGGTGGAGCGGTTCGAGGCGTGGGGGGCCGAGCAGTGGCTCGGTATGCGGTCCGGACTCGACGGCGGTGACGGGGAGATTTCCGGCCGATCATGAGCTGCGCGGTATCGGGAGTGCAATTGGCGATATGCGGAACAGCGGAATTCATTTGGCAGGGACATGGATTCGCCGGGTAAGTCAAGACTTACCTTGACGGAACGACAACCGTATGGTGTGGCTCGAACCGAAGGAGCCTGCTGTTGTCGAAAGCGAATGACCCTGCTGCGCGTGCGGTTGACTCGGAGCGGGATTATGTGTCCTCCCTTTATCGGGTGCTCTCCGAGCGGCTGTCCGCGGCGCAAGTAGACCGGGCGAGTGTGCTGAAGGCCCCGGCGGAAAGCGCTGGTGAGGCGTACGAGAGGGAAATCGCCGCCGAGCGTCTGGCCACGGAAATCGGCCGGCTGGAGGGCGCCGAAAAGGGGCTGGTATTCGGGCGCGTCGACTGGGCGGACGGCACGGCCCTGCGTATCGGGCGGATCGGACTGCACAGGGACGAGGACGAGCTGCCGCTGCTGGTGGACTGGCGCGCGAATGCGGCGCGGCCGTTCTACGAGGCGACACCGGTCCACCCGATGGGCCTGCGGCGGCGCCGGCACCTGCGCCTCGAGGAGCGCACGGTCGTCTCGGTGAGCGACGAGTTGCTGGACGGGACCGCCCCGACCGATGAGGACGTGGTGGGGGACGGTCCGTTGACCGAGGCGCTGGCGGCGCGGCGTACGGGCAGGATGCAGGCGGCCGTCGCGACGCTGCAGGCCGAGCAGGACGAGATCGTCCGGTCTGCCCACCGCGGGGTGACCGTGGTGCAGGGCGGGCCCGGCACCGGCAAGACGGTGGTCGCTCTGCACCGGGCGGCCTACGTGCTGTACGCGTTCCCGCGCGCCGCGGAGGAGGGCGTCCTGGTGGTGGGCCCGAACACCCGGTTCCTCGACTACATCTCCCAGGTCCTGCCCTCGCTCGGGGAGAACGACGTCGTGCTGGCGACCTGCCGGGAGCTGGCCGGCGTGTCCACGGACGCGGTGGAGCCGTTCGACGCGGCGCGGCTCAAGGGCGGCTCCGACCTCGCCGACGCCCTGGCCTGCGTGTTGCGCGTCCACCAGGCCCCCGCCGGGGGCTTCACCGTGCGGGTCGGGCAGGAACTGGTCCAGCTGTCCGACGAGGTGGTCGCCACGGCGCGCGACGCCGCCGTGGTGGCCGTACCGGGGCACAACCGCGCGCGGCGGGTGTTCAGGGAGCTCCTGGTCGACGCCGTCACCGACGCGATGCAACGTGACCTGGGCGACGTCCTGGAGCAGATCGACGCCGATGCCGCCAGGATGACGGGCTTGGACCTCGACCGGTTCACGGGCGCCGCCCAGCACCGTGCCGAAGGGGCGGGCGACCCGGGTCCGGGCCATGAGCTGGACGTGGACGCCGTCCGCGCCGAACTCCTCGACGACGCCGGCGTCGACCGAGCGGTCGAGGTGCTGTGGCCGCGGCTGGCTCCCGGTGACCTGGTGAAGGCGCTGCTGACGGACGCCGGTGCGCTCGCCGCGTACCTGCCCCGGCTGACCGCGCAGGAGCGGTCCCTGCTGCTGCGCGGTCCTGACGACCCGTGGACCGATGCCGACGTGCCGTTGCTGGACGAGGCGGCGAGCCTGGTCGACGGTCCCCCCGAGCGGACGTACGGGCACGTAGTCGTCGACGAGGCGCAGGAACTGACGGCCATGCAGTGGCGGATGATCGTCCGCCGGTGCCCGGCCAGGGCGATGACGCTGGTGGGCGACTTCGCGCAGGCGGGCCCGGTCGCGACCGCGCGCGACTGGAAGGAAGCCCTGAGTCCCCACGTCGGACCGCGGTTCAGGCTGCACCACCTGACCGTCAGCTACCGCACCACGCAGGAGATCCTGGAGAGCGTCCGGGACCTGCTCGCGCGGATCGCGCCGGACCAGGAGCCCACCCGGTCACTGCGCAGCGGTGAGGTCCCGCGCATGGTGACCACAGCTCCGGACGGGTTGGTCACCTCGGTCGTCCAGGAACTCCGTGCCCAGAGCGCCGCGCACCCGGGGGAACTGCTGGGCGTGATCTGCGCCGACACCAGGGTGCGCGAACTGACGGAGCGAGGGATCGCTCAGCACGCACGCGTCGTGCCGGCCTCCGAAGCACGCGGGCTGGAATTCGACGGGGTCGTCGTGATGGATCCCGAGGAAATCATCGCGGCTCGCCCCGGCGGGGAAAGGGACTTGTACGTGGCTCTGACCCGGGCCACCAAGCGGCTGTGCACCGTCACAATCCAGCCTGTCTGACGCCCGCGGTGACGAGGCCGCTCTCGTAGGCGGTGATCACGAGCTGGACCCGGTCCCGGGCGCCCAGTTTGGTGAGCAGGCGGGACACGTGCGACTTGGCGGTGGCCACCGTGATGAAGAGGTCTTCCGCGATCTCGGTGTTCGACCGGCCGTGGCCGACCAGGGTCAGGACCTCTCGTTCCCGCTCGGTGATGCCCTCGATCACGTGGGGGGAGCGGGCCGGGGTGGCTGCGGGGCGGCCGGCGAACTCGGCGATCAGGCGGCGGGTGACGCCCGGGGCGATCAGGGCGTCGCCGGCGGCGACCACGCGGACGGCGGCGAGGATGTCGTCGAGTGCCATGTCCTTGACCACGAAGCCGCTCGCTCCGGCCCGGAGCGCGCCGTAGACGTGGTCGTCCTCGTCGAAGGTGGTCAGGACGAGGACGCGCGCCGAGGTCGGCCCGGCGGTGATCAGCCGGGTGGCCTCGATCCCGTCCATGCCGGGCATCCGGACGTCCATCACCACGACGTCGGGGCACAGGTCCGCGACCAGTCGGACCGCCTCGCCGCCGCCGGAGGCCTCGCCGACGACCTCCAGGTCGGGGTGGTCGGCCATGATCACGCGGAGGCCGGAACGCACCAGCGGCTGGTCGTCGACGAGCAGGACGCGGATGTGACGGTCCGTCATCGGGCCGCCGCCGCTGCTCCGGTGGCCGCGGGCAGGGGCAGTCGCGCCGCCACCCGGAAGCCGCCCTCGGGACGCGGCCCGGCGCTGAGGCGGCCGTGCAGCAGCGCGACCCGCTCGCGCATGCCCACGATGCCGAAGCCCTGGGTCGGGCCGTCCGCTGCGGTGCCGCGCCCGTCGTCGACGATCTCCACGGATAGCTCCCCGTCCCCGTCCCCGTACTCGATGGTCACCCGGCAGTGCCCGGTGCCCGCGTGGCGGACCACGTTGGTCAGTGCCTCCTGGACGATACGGTAGGCCGACAGGTCGATGTCGGCCGGCAGCGGGCGCTGGTCCCCGCCGCGGTGCAGGTCGACCCGTACGCCGGCGTCCGCCGTCGCCGCCACCAGCCGTTCGAGGTCCGCCAGGCCGGGCGACGGCGCGAGCGGGGCCCGTGCCGAGACCTCGGTGTCCGGGTCGGTCTGACGGAGTGCCACCAGCGTGCGCCGGAGACCCGACAGGGTCTCCCTGCTGGTGGTTTCGATCGCCCGCAGGGCTTCGCGGGCCTCCTCGGGCTGGGTGCGAATGACCCGGCTGCCCACCCCGGCCTGGATGGCGATGATGCCGATACTGTGCGCGACCATGTCGTGCAACTCCCGTGCGATCCGCAGCCGTTCGGCGACCACGGCCTCCGCCACCGCCTGCGCGCGCAGCTCCACCGCGTGCTCGCGGCGCTCCCTGCTCAGCAGGCCGACCGTGCCGGCCGCGACCATCGCGAGGAGGGCGATCAGGAGGTTGACGGCCAGTCCGTCGCCGTGCGCGAACCCGCCGACGAGCAGCAGTTGGACGGCCAGGGAGACGCCCACCGCGACGGCCGAGGCCCGCCGCGGGCGGGTGGCGACGAGGAAGCCCAGCACCAGGTCCACCGCCAGGAACGACAGGAACTGGCCCTGGTACGAAGCCGACAGGTCCGCACCGGCGGAGCTCGGGGGACCCGCCACCGCGGCCGCGGACCCGAGGAGCGTCAGGGCCAGGGCCAGGACCGGCGCCCTGCGCAGGACGCCGACGAGCAGGCTCGCCGCCAGCAGTGTCCCGACGCCGTGGACCGTGCCGGAAGCCCGCGGCGCGCCGCCCACGAGCAGGGCCACCGCGAGGAGGTACAGCACGCCCCCCGCCCAGGCCGTGAGGTTCGTTCGCGTCATCGGAGGTGCGCCCTCGCGGTGCGAAGGCCGCACGGTGCGACGGTCGCGGGCGGCGGGGCGGTCGGTAGGTTGATCATCCCGCGACACTATCCAGCCGCCGACCCCGCGGCGTCCTCCCGGGGGCTTACGCCCCAGGGCCAACCCGGCCCCGCGATTGCCGTCCCCGGCCCCATGACCGGCCGGGGCCCGTCCCGGCAGTGTGGTCCACATGATCGAAGTACAGGAACTCACCAAGCGCTACGGCGGCAGGACCGCCGTCGCCGGGCTGTCCTTCACCGTGCGGCCGGGCCAGGTCACGGGCTTCCTCGGCCCCAACGGAGCGGGCAAGTCCACCACCCTGCGGATGATCCTCGGCCTGGAGGCGCCCACCGGCGGCGCCGCCACCGTCAACGGGGTCCCCTTCCGCAGCCACGCCCGCGGGCTGCGGCACGTCGGCGCCCTGCTGGACGCCGGCCAGGTCCACGGCGGACGCACCGCCACGGCCCACCTGTCGGCCCTGGCCCGCAGCAACGGGATCTCCGCGCGCCGGGTGGGCGAGGTGCTGCACGAAGTGGGCCTGGCCGAGGCGGCGGGCCGCCGGATCAGCGGGTTCTCGCTCGGCATGAAGCAGCGCCTGGGGGTCGCCACCGCGCTGCTCGGCGACCCGCCGGTGCTGATGTTCGACGAACCGGTCAACGGCATGGACCCGGAAGGTGTGCTCTGGATGCGCCGCCTCTTCCGCCGCCTCGCGACCGAGGGCCGCACGGTCTTCCTCTCCAGCCACCTCATGTCGGAGATGGAGAACACCGCCGACCAGCTCGTCGTCATCGGCCGGGGCCGGCTCATCGCCGCCGAGTCGGTACGGGAGTTCGCGGCCCGCAGCACCAGCCCCGGCGTGGTGGTGGGCACGCGGCAGGCCGCCGAGCTGACGGCGGTGCTGACCGCCGCCGGCGCGTCGGTCGAGCCGGAGGGGTCCGCGGGTACCGAGAAGCTCGTCGTGACCGGACTGCCGACGGACCGGATCGCCGCGCTCGCCTTCGAGCACCGGATCCTGCTCAACGAACTCACCACCCGGGCGGCCTCGTTGGAAGAGGCCTTCATGGAACTCACCGCCGACAGCGTCGAATACCAGGCAGGACAGCCCCGATGACCACACTCGCCACCGCCCCCGCGACCAGCTCGGCCGCCCCCCTCGCCGAGCCGCCCGCCCGCTTCCGCGACCTGATCGCGTCCGAATGGATCAAGACACGGTCGCTGCGCTCCACCCCGTGGGTGCTGGTATTCATCACCCTGTTCGTGATCGGGTCCGCCGCCGTGGCCACGTTCTCCGACCGGGCCGCGGGCTCCGAACCCGGCAGTTTCCTGGCCTACGACGCGTTCTCCTCGCCCGGCTACCTGACGCTGATACTCGTCGCCGGCAGCATGGGCGCCCTCGGCGTCGTCAGCGAGTACAGCAGCGGCCTGATCCGCACCACCCTCGCGGCCGTCCCCGCCCGCGGCGCGGTCGTGCTGGCCAAGGCGGTCGTCACCGCCGTGCTGTGGACCGCCGTCGGCACGGTCGCCGCCCTCGGGTCCTTCCTGGTCTCCCAGGCCGTCCTGCGCGGGCACGGTGCCGACGTCCCGATCACCCACCCCGACGTGCTCCGCCCGCTGGTGGCCTCCGCGTTGCTGGCTCCGGTCTGCGCCCTGACCGGCCTGGGCCTCGCCGTCCTGCTCCGCCATGCCGCCGCGACCATGCTCACCAGCGCCTTCGCGCTGCTGATGCTGCCCACCATGTTCTCCGAGGGCAACCGCTGGTCCGCCGACATCAGGCACACCATGATCTCCGCCGCCTGGACCCGTCTCGTCCAGACCTGGGAGCCCGATCCCGGATCCCTGGGCTACGCCGCCACCCTCCCCGGCTGCTGGCTCGTCTACGCCCTCTGGCCGCTGACCGCGGTCGCCCTCGCGGTGCTCGTCGTACGGCGCCGCGACGTCTGACCGGCGACGGCGCCGGGACGTGTGACCGGCGACGGCGCCGGGACGTGTGAACGGCGCGTGCTCGCGGGGCGGTTCAGGGCTGGACGGGGTCGGCCCGGAAGGCGAGTTCGGACCAGGTGACGCCGTTGCGGGAGTGCAGGTCCTGGCGTTCGGAGTGGTGGACGGGGTGGAGGTGGTGGCGGGCGGCGAGGGTGGTGGTCTCGGCGGCGGAGACGTCGTACATGACGCGTCCGGGTGGGACCGGGCCGTGGCGGAGGGTGAGGAAGAGACGGCCGGCCGGGGCGAGCAGGGCGGCGATGCGGGCCATGGAGCGTTCGCGTTCGGCCGGCGCGAGGTGCATCCAGACGGCGGTGGCGAAGACGGCGTCGAAGGCAGCGTCGGACGTGGCGTCGAAGGTGGCGTCGAAGGCAGCGTCGGACGTGGCGTCGAAGGTGGCTTCGAGGGCGGCGTGGTGAGGGAGCGTCAGGTCGGGGAGGGCGGCGTCCAGCCAGGTGATCGCCGGGTCGGGGTGCAGGCGGCGGCCGTGGGCTCGCAGTTCGGCGGTCGGCTCGACGGCGAGGACCTGGTGGCCGCGGGCCGCGAGGGCGGCGGCGTCGCGGCCGGTGCCCGCGCCGAGGTCGAGGATGCGGGCCGGGGCGGCGGGGAGCAGGTGCAGGACCCGGGCGTGGACCTGCTCGAAGGTGACCTCCTCGTACTGGACGGCGAGGGTGTCCGCGGCCTCCGCGTAGCCGGCCGTGCCGGGGACGGGGGGAGTGGTGGGAATGCCGGAGGTGGGGTGGGAGGGGTGCATGGGGCCTCGGGTGGGTGCGGCGGAGCGGGGCTGGCGGGGGTCAGTTGTTGAGTGCCGTCCACTGCCAGGTGCCGCCGACGCGGACGTACAGGCGGTGGTTGACGGTGTCGACGGCGAGGGTGCCGTCGGCGGGCGGGCGGGTGAAGGAGGCGTCGGTGACCGGGCCGGTGACCTGGCGCAGGGCCGGGTTGGGCGCGTGCTTGACCGGGAGCGTGCCGCCGGCCTGGCTGCCGGTGTTGGCGTAGGTGTTCTCGACCCGGAAGTCGCCGGTGCTGGTGGACTCGTAGTACACGTGGTGGCCGGTCGGCTTGGTGCCGTACAGGCCGACCACGTCGCGCAGCACCGCGACGGTGCTCGGCCCGACGTACAGGTCGACGCCCGAATTGACCGTCGCCACCGACCCGTTGGCGATCAGCACGTTCTCCAGGCTGGAGGCGATGCCGGCCCAGGCGATGATGTTCTGCGGCTGCGGGGTGTAGCCGGACGCGAAGTTGCCCGCGTACGCGTAGATGTCGCGGGCGTGGACGTGCTTGCAGGAGGCGTCGACCTTCAGGTGCGGGCCGCCCTGCATCTGCGAGGTCTCGAACTTGCAGTCCGTCAGGTAGATGCCGTTCGGGTTGTTGGCGTTGCCGGGGCCCTGGGTGATCCACAGCGCGCCGGTGCCGAACGCCTCGAACCGGCAGCCGATGAGGTGCACCTGGTTGACGTTGTCCGTGCTGGAGCCCCAGCCGGTGGCGGCGGACGCGTTGCGCAGCCACATGTTCGGGTGCGCGTTGCTGTTGGCGGGGCCGGTGCTGGACTCCACCACCAGGTTGTAGATCCGGGTGTCCCACAGCTCGACCGCGTCGATGCAGACGTCGGCGTTGCTGGTGACGTAGACGTCGCGGATCACCGAGTTGTTGTTGTAGTACAGCTCCAGCACGAGGCCGGTGCGGCCGGCGCCGTTGAACCCGAGGTTCTCCACCGCGCAGTAGCTGCGGTGGGTCGCCCCGCTCGGGTCGCTGCCCGCGCCCGACATCCGCAGCAGGATGCCGTCGCCGCCCTTCACCAGCATCGAGGCCTTGCTGCCCGCCCCGATCAGCCGGATCCCGTTGCCGCCCACCCGCAGGGCGGGCGCCCCGGCGGTCGGCACCACCAGGTACCGGCCGCCCGGGAAGTACACCGTGCCGCCGCCCGCCGCGGCCGCCGCGTTCAGCGCCGCCTGCACGCCCGCCGTGTCGTCGTGCACCCCGTCACCGACCGCGCCGTACGCCTTGACGTCGAACCAGTCCGTCCCGCCGCCGCCGGCCGCGGCCGCGGGCGTCGTGGTGGTCGCCGCCACTGCCACCCCCGCGACGGCTCCCGCCAGTAGCGCCCGCCGCCGAAACGCCTCGGTCCCGCCCATCGGATTCCCCCTCGATGCCGTCACACCGGGGAATCGGTTCGCCCCCCGGCCCGGGACAAGATCGCAGGCGACCTGTCGGGGCGTCAAGGCGCGTCCCGGGGACGGGTGATGGCCCGGTCGGGGACGGCCGGCGGTGGACGGGCCGGTCAGTCGGCGAGGAGGTGCTGCAGGTGGTCGAGGGCTGCGGCGAGGGTGCGGGGGCGGGGGGTGGCGGTGGTCGTGAGGGTCGGGGGTGGCCAGCCGGGGCCGAGGGGGAGGAGGCGGGGGTGGGTGCGGGAGCCGCGGTTGCCCCAGGTGGTGGCGGTGATGCGGTGGGCGAGGGTGCGGTCGGCGGTGGTGCGGGTCTGGGACCAGAGGGCGACGGCGGCCGGGCCGGTGCGCTCGACGGCGTCCAGGAGAGCGAGCGGCGGGACGGCCGGGCCGAACATGCGGACGGGGAGGCCGCGTTCGGCGAGGGCCGCGGCGAGGGCGTCGAGCGGGAGGGTGTGGAGCTCGCCGGGTGCGCCGGCCAGCAGGGCGCACGGTCCGGCCGCCGGGGGCGGCTGGCGGTCGGCGACGACGCGCAGCGCGGTCGAGACGTGCCAGGACAGCAGGTGCTCCACCTCGACGTAGCGTTCGCCCTCGGTCGCCCACTTGCGGCCGGTCGCGCGAAGGGCCGGGACGACCACTTCGGTCCAGGCGGTGACGGTGCCCAGCTCGGCCAGCACCCGGCGGAGGATCGCGGACACCTCGGCGGCGTCCAGCCGGACCGCCGCCCGCGCCAGCCCCCGGCACTCGGGCCGCACCCGTCCCACCGGCAGGGTGCTGCCGCCGCCGGGGGCGGTCGGGGCCGCGGTGGTCACGGAGGGGCGGTCGCCCCGGTCGGCCACCACACGGGCGGCCTCGCCCGGAGGGACGCCGCGCGCGGTCAGCGCGCACATCGCCTCCAGCACCGCGACGTCCGCCGCGCTCCACCGGCGGTGCCGTCCCGGCTCGCGCGCGGCCGGGCCGATGCCGTAGCGGCGTTCCCAGGAGCGGATGGTGGCCGGTGCGACGCCTAGGCGGCGGGCGACCTCGCCGGTGGTGACGGCGGGTGGGGTGCGGTGCCCGGCGGGGGTGGGGGTGGAGGAAGGGGTGGGGGAAGCCGGGACGGTGGAGGCGGGGGAGTCGGAGGGAGTGGAGGTCGGGGTGGTGGGGGGAGCGGCGGCGGAGGAAGCCGGGGAGGTGGAGGCAGGAGAGGCAGGGGGAGTGGAGGTGGAGGGAGTGGAGGTGGAGGGAGTGGAGGTGGAGGGAGTAGCGGAGGCGGGGGAGGTGGCGGTGGGGGGACGGGGGGAGGTTTGGCGGGGCATCGGTGGTCTCACGGGGGGGCGTCAGGGTGGTCGAGTCTACGGGTGACGGGGCGTCAGGCGTTGTTGCGCGTGGCGGTGGGGGTGAACGTTGCACGAACGGGGCGAGTGGCGGGGGTGGGGGGTGGGGAGGAGGGTGGGGGTTGTGTCGATGCGTTCGTCTTCCGTCGCCGTCGTGCTGTTCACGCAGGATCTGCGGCTGCACGACAATCCCGTGCTGCACGCCGCGGTGTCCGCCGCCGAGCAGGTGGTGCCGTTGTTCGTGGTGGATCCCGCGGTGGGGCGGGCCGGGTTCGCGGCGGCCAATCGGGTGGCGTTCCTGGCGGAGTGTCTCGCCGGGTTGGATGCCGGGTTGCGGCGGGTCGGGTCGCGGTTGACGGTGCGTCACGGCGACCCGGCCGAGCAGGTGGCGCGGGTGGTCGCGGAGGTCGGGGCGGGCGGGGTGCACGTCGCGGCGGGCGTGAGCGGGTACGCCCAGCGGCGGGAGGCGCGGTTGCGGGCGGTGTTCGGGGAGCGGCTGCACGTGCACGAGGCCTCGCTGACGGTGGTGCCGGCCGGGCAGGTGACGCCGGCGGGTCGCGACCACTACGCGGTGTTCACGCCGTACTACCAGGCCTGGCTGCGGGCCCCGCGGCGTACCGTGCATCGCGCGCCCCGGGCGTTGCGGACGCCCGAGGGGATCGGCAGCGACCCCCTGCCCGTCGCCCGCCCCGACTCGCCCGGCCTGCCGCCCGGCGGGGAGGGTGCGGCCCGTGCCCAGTGGCGGGGGTGGGACGTCGACGGGTACGCGCAGCAGCACGACGACCTGGCCGCTGACGGCACGTCACGGCTCTCGCCGTACCTGCACTTCGGGTGCCTGTCGCCGTCCGAGCTGGCCGCCCGGGTGCAGGGCCGCGAGGGTGACGGGGCGCAGGCGTTCCTGCGGCAGCTGGCCTGGCGGGACTTCCACCACCAGGTGCTCGCCGCCCGCCCCGACGCGGCGCGGCAGGACTACCGGCCGCGCGGCGACCGCTGGCACCGCGACGAACGCGAGGCCCGGGCCTGGCGGGAGGGCCGTACCGGCTACCCGATCGTCGACGCCGGGATGCGCCAACTCGCCCACGAGGGCTGGATGCACAACCGGGCCCGGCTGATCACCGCGAGCTTCCTCGCCAAGAGCCTCTACCTGGACTGGCGGACCGGCGCCCGGCACTTCCTGTCGCTGCTGGTCGACGGCGATGTCGCCGACAACCAGCTGAACTGGCAGTGGGTGGCCGGGACCGGCACCGACACCCGTCCCAACCGGGTGCTCAACCCGCTGCGGCAGGCCGACCGGTACGACCCCGACGGGGCGTACGTCCGCCGCTGGGTGCCCGAACTCGCCCACGTGCCCGGCCCCGCCGTCCACCGCCCCTGGCTGCTCGCCCCCGACTACCCCGAACCGATCATCGACCCGGGTGAGTTGGGCACCCGGTTCCGGCACGGCCGGGCGCTGGACGCTCCGTGACCGCACGCGGTCGGCAGGCGGAGTCGACGCGAAGGAGAGGCGGCGGGGCGGCCGCGAAGGAGAGCTGGACGAGTCGGCGCGAGGGAGTGGTGGTGGAGTCGACGCGAAGGAGAGCCCGCGGAGTCGACGGGAACGAGGAGCAGACGGCGCAGACGCGAACGAGGAGCCGGCGGGGCCGACGTGGGCGAGAGCTGGAGGAGCAGACGTGAACGAGCAGGAGGAGCCGACGTGAACGAGCAGGACGTCGAACCGCTGCGCTGCCTCGTCACCGGCGCGACCGGTTACCTGGGGGGTCGGCTGGTGCCGAAGTTGCTGGACGCGGGACACCGGGTCCGTTGCCTGGTGCGCGACCCCCGGCGGCTGCGCGACCAGCCGTGGCGGGCGCGGGTGGAGAGTGCGACCGGTGACGTCACGCGGCCCGAGACGTTGACCGGGGCGCTGCGTGGCATCGACGTCGCCTACTACCTGGTCCACTCCCTCGGCACCGGGCCGGACTTCGAGACCACCGACCGGACGGCGGCCCGCGCGTTCGGCGCCGCCGCGCGGGCGGCCGGGGTGCGCCGGATCGTCTACCTGGGCGGTCTGATCCCCGACGGCGTCCCCGAGCGGGAGCTCTCGCCGCACCTGCGCTCGCGCGCCGAGGTCGGCCGGGAACTGCGCGAAAGCGGTGTCCCCACCGCCGAGTTGCGCGCCGCGGTGATCATCGGTTCGGGCTCCGCCTCGTTCGAGATGCTGCGCTACCTCACCGAGCGGCTGCCCGTCATGGTCACCCCGCGCTGGGTCGACACCCGGATCCAGCCGATCGCCGTGCGCGACGTGCTGCGCTACCTGGTCGGCGCCGCCGCCCTGCCGCCCGAGGTCAACCGGCACTTCGACCTCGGCGGCCCCGACGTGCTCAGCTACCGGATGATGATGCGGCGCTACGCCCGGGTGGCCGGCCTGCCCCGGCGGCTGATCGTCACCGTGCCGGTGCTCACCCCGCGGCTCTCCAGCCACTGGGTCGGCCTGGTGACGCCGGTGCCGAACGCGCTCGCCCGCCCGCTGGTCGAGTCGTTGCGCCACGAAGTCGTCTGCGCCGACCACGAGGTGGCCCGCTGGATGCCCGACCCGCCGGAGGGGCTGATCGGCTTCGACCGGGCGGTGGAGCTGGCGCTGCGCCGCATCCGCGACACCGACGTCGCCACCCGCTGGTCGTCCGCCTCGCTGCCCGGCACGCCCTCCGACCCGCTGCCCTCCGACCCGGACTGGGCCGGCGGCAGCCTGTACCAGGACGTCCGGGAACGCACCGTGGCCGCTCCGCCCGCCGCCGTCTGGCAGGCCGTCGAGGGGATCGGCGGCGAGCACGGCTGGTACTCCTTCCCGCTCGCCTGGGCCGTGCGCGGCGTCCTCGACCGGATCGTCGGCGGCGTCGGCCTGCGCCGCGGCCGCCGCGACCCGCACCGGCTCCGGGTCGGCGACTCGGTGGACTTCTGGCGGGTGGAGGAGATCGAACCCGGGCGACTGCTGCGGCTGCGCGCCGAGATGAGGCTGCCCGGCCTGGCCTGGCTGGAGTTCGAACTCGCCCCCGACGGAAGCGGCGGCACCCGCTACCGGCAGCGGGCGCTGTTCCATCCGCACGGCCTGGCCGGGCAGCTCTACTGGTGGTCGGTCGCCCCGTTCCACGCCGTCGTCTTCGGCGGCATGGCCCGCAACCTCACCGGCCCGGCGCTCCCGCCGGCACCGGGGTCACGGTGACCGCCAGGCCGCGCCGGCGGTGCCGGTCGGCCCGCGCGGCCAACGCCTGCCGGCAGGCCGCGTCCAGGTGGGTGAGCGCGCTCAGGTCCAGCTCGACCGGACCCTCCGGCGAGACCTCCTCCAAGCGGTCCACCAGGGACGGGAGTTTGAGGAAGGTCGCGTTGCCGTGCACCCGCACCACGGTGCCGTGCGGCCCGTGGTCGACGTGCAGGCGGATGTGGGTGACGTCCCAGGCGGTCTTCGCCAGCGCGGCGACGATGCCGATCCCACGCCGGCTCGGTGGTCGGCCGGGCCGTGGAGGCGGGTGCGGACGCGGGGGGCGGGGCCGCGCCGCGCTGGGCGGTGGCGGGCCGGTCGGGCGTCAGGAACGTGATCAGGACGGCGAGCAGCGCGCAGCCGAGCAGGACCGCTCTGCGCATACGGCCACCCCCGGGTCGTGCCAGCCTGACGCATCGTCATGTTACGTTCCGTAGACGATGTTTGGCGCGCGGGGGCCGGTTTCCGCCAGCGTGGCCGGGATCTTTGTCCAGTTCCCGGTCCGGGGGGCGGCGGGCGCGGGGCGGTGCACGTGCGGCGAGGGCGCCCCGGGCAGTGGGGCGCCCTCGGGTGGCGGGGCTACGGGCACTGCTCGCCGAACTTGACGACCCGCAGGGTCACCGGCTGCCCGGTCAGCGCGGCCCCGGGGGCGGGATCCTGCGCGCAGACCTGCCAGTTGGACTCCACCAGGACGGCGCGGCCCTGCGCGGCGTCCTTCACGGTCAGGCCGGTGGAGCGCGGCAGCACGTCCCGCACGGACGCCACCGACTTGCCCTTCACGTCCGGCATCGACGATCCGGCCGACGGCGTCGAGCCGCCCTGGTCCTGGGCGGGGCACTGCTCGTCCAGCTTCACCGCGGCGAAGTCGATGGCCACGTTGATCGACTGCGGGCCGGCCGCGGGGGTCTGCGCGCACACCTTCCAGTCCCGGTCGACGAGTTGGGTGCGGGAGCGGCCCAGCGCATCGTGCGAGTGCAGGCTGTAGAACCCGGCGGCCTGGGCCTTGTCCTGGGCGGACTGCAGGCCCAGGCCGGTGAAGTTCTGCAACTCGGCGGTGCGGGTGGCCCCGACGCCGGCGGGCGAGGGGGAGGCGGCGGAGGCGGCGGGGGTGGGGGGAGCCGCGGGCGGGGGCGTCCCGGTGGCGGTGGTGGTCGGCTCGCAGGCGGTCAGCGCCGCGGCGGCCAGGAGCAGGGTGGTGGCGAGGGTGGCTCGGTGCACGTTCGACGTCCCTGGGGCTGGGGGTCAGGTGGTTGGGACCGTAGTGGCGGTGGGGGAGTGGTGTGCGAGGTGTGGCCGGACTGTGACCGAGTGCCCGGTGGTGCCCGCGGACGGGGGCGGGCGGTTCGTGATCTGGCAGACTGGCCCGCGAGTTGACGGCCTGTCGGGGACAGGTCAGTGCTGAGGGGGCGGGATGCGTGGTCGGGGGACCGTGCTCGGCGGGCGCTACACGCTCGCCGAGCGGGTGGGCAGCGGCGGCACGGGCGAGGTCTGGCGCGCCGAGGACGGCGTGCTGAAGCGCCAGGTCGCGGTGAAGATCATGCAGCCGGGCCTGCCGGCCGAGCACAGCTTCACCGAGCGGTTCCGGCGCGAGGCGCGCGTGCTGGCCACCCTCAAGCACCCCGGAATCGTGCGCGTCTTCGACTACTCCGAGCCCGACGAGAGCGCCGCCGACGCCGACCGCGCCGACCAACCGGCGTACATCGTCATGGAGTTCATCGACGGCCGGCCGCTGCACCAGGTGCTGGCCGCGGAGGGCCCGCTGGTTCCCGCCCGGGCGCTCGGGCTGCTCGCGGAGGCGCTCGACGCGCTGAACGCCGCGCACCTGCAGGACATCGTCCACCGCGACCTGAAGCCGTCGAACCTGATGCTGCGCCGCGACGGCGGGCTGACGGTCACCGACTTCGGCATCGCCGCGGCGTCGGCCGGCACGAAGATCACCACCAGCAACTACATGGGCCGGCAGTGCCTCACCGACAACGGCACCGGGAAGCCCGCCACCATGCAGACCTGCACCCCGGGCAACACCTCCCAGCAGTGGTACGTGCCGCCGTCCGGATGAGCCGACCGCTCGAGGTTTCGAGGGACCGTCAAGTGGCCTGCCGCTGAAGGGAGTCAGGTCTCGATGCGGCGGCGGGTGCGGCGCGGGCTCTTGACGGCGGGCCGGGCCGGGGTGACACTCCGGGCGGGAATCCAAGCACCTTCGGGGGTCACGTGCGGCACACGGAGCGGTTCGTCGAGGGCGTGGCGCACGCCGTCCGCCTGCTCCCCGTGCTGACCTGCCGACTGCACATCGACCTGCTGCGGGTCTGCAGCAGCATGGCACGGCCGCCCCGCGACTGACGCATCGTCAGCTCCGGCCCGTCCACGTCGAGTTCCCTTCACCCAACCCTGCCCCGCCCCGCCGCGGCACGCCCCGTCCGCGTGCCCGCGCAGCCCTGTCCGGGAGACCCACATGCCCGTGCCGTTCCCCTCCGCCGTGCCCGCCTTCCGCAGCCGGATCGGCCGCGACGCCGACAGCGGCTACCCCGCCGTCCCGCACCGCTACCGGCTCCACCTGGTGCGCACCGACCCGCCCTGTCGGTGGCTCGCCGTCACCCACGCCCTGCTCGGCCTCGACGAGATCCTCCCCACCGACATCCTCCCGGACCTGCCCGACGCCCCCGACGGCGGCTACCGCGCGCTGCGGCCGCTGTACGAGGCCGGCGCGCACCGGCACCCCGGACCGGCCCGACCCCCGGCGCTCAGCGACGGCTGGACCGGACGCATCGTCAGCACCGACCCGTACGCCATCGCCTGCGACCTGGCGCGCCGCTTCGACCGGACCGGCGCCGACCTGCTGCCGGCCGGCACAGAGACCGCCGTCGCCGCGATCGACCGGCTGTCCGCCCGGGGCATCGAGTCGGCCGCCGGGCAGGCCGCCACCGCCGCCGACCCGGCCGTCCGCGCGGCGGCGCTGCGCACCCTGTTGCACAGTCTGGACACGGTCGAACGCCGGCTGGCCGAGGGCCGCGGGCTGCTCGACGGGCCGCTCACCCTGGCCGACGTCCGGCTCTGGGCAGCCTTGCACCAGCTGGACACCGTCCACCTCCGCGGCCTCGGGAGCGCCGCCGCGCAGCAGGTCGCCGACCACCCCCGTACCTGGGGCTACACCCGCGGACTGGCCGCCCACCCCGCCTTCGCCCGCCACGTCGACCCGCCCGCGGCGCTGCCCGACCCGGCGCCGCACCGCACCGCGGACGCCGACGTGCCGGTCCGGCTGGCGGGTTGACTGGGCATCAGCACGCGCGGCGGGGTGACGCAGACGACGCCGGATCCGATTGACGCCTTCAGAACGGCGTTCCTAGAATCACCACCGGCGAAGAGTGTCAGTCCCAAGGCCCCGGCCGACTGACCGGCAACCCCCACACTGCGGTGGGGTGCCCCGGGGATAAGCCAGGCGGCACGGCATCGTGCCGCAAGCGCAGGACGGTTTGCCCGGATCGGGCGGGGATGGAGAAGGCCGTGAGCCAGGGGGTAGCCGGGCGTCGCTCCGCCGACCTTCGGCTGGTGGCGCGGCTCGACATCGACCTGCTCCGGCGGGCCAGCTCCCTCTGTCGCTGACGGCGGCCGGCCGGCGGCCCTGACCTCGGGCCCCGGCCGGCCAGACGATTCCCGATCACGAACTCCGCGTGAGGAGGCGCGCCGTCCGGCCGAACTTCCGCGCGCCCTGTTTCAGGAGTACGGATGTCCATCGTCCCCACGCGGACCGCGCGTGACCTTCCGCGAGCACTGCCGGCCGGCCGGGAGGCCGAGTACCGGCAGCTGTCCGAAGCGCTCCACCGGTGCGAGACGGGCACCGGGTCCGTCATCGCGCTGCACGGATCGGTGGGCAGCGGCCGCAGCGAACTCCTCTACGCCTTCGCCGACGTGGCCGCCGACCGCGGCGCCACCGTGCTGCTGGGCACCGGATCGCCGCTGGAGCACGACTTCCCGCTGGGCCTGGCCCGGCAACTGCTGCAGAGCGCGCCGCTCGACCCGCAGGAGGCCGCCGCCGCCGAGATCCTCCTCGCCCAGGGCACCGCGGAGGCGGCCCGCCGCCACCAGCCCGCCGACGGACTGCAGCGCCGACTCGGCCAGCTCACCCTGGAGGGCCTGTTCGGCCTGGTCCGCGGCCTCACCGAGCGCGCCCCCGTGGTGATCGCGGTCGACGACCGGCAGGACGCCGACCCGCAGTCGCTGGAGTTCCTGCTCTACCTGGTCCGCCGCACCCGCAGCGCCGGTGTCCTGACCGTCCTCAGCTCGCGCGAGACCATGACGCCCCCGAACCCGTTCTTCGAGGTCGAACTCGCCCGGCAGCCGCACTACCGGCAGGTCCGGCTGGACGTCCTGCCGCCCGGCCCGACCGCCGCCCTGTTCCGCGACCGCTTCGGGCCCGCCGCAGCCGCCGCCGACGATGCGCACCGCCTCACCGGCGGCAACCCGCTGCTGCTGCACGCCCTGATGGACGACCACCAGCGAGCCGGAGCACCGGCCGAGCTCGCCGTCGGCGAGGGCTACCGCCGCGGCCTGATGCACTGCCTGCACCGCATCGACCCGCTGGCGCTGCGCTACGCCCGCGGCGTGGCCGTCCTCGGCCCGGCCGCCACCCCCGCGCTCCTCGCCGACCTGCTGCTGCTGCCCGCCGAGGCCCTCCCGCGGGCGCTCTACCTGCTGCACGCCGCCGGGCTGTTCCAGGACGGCGGCTTCCGCCACCCGAGCGCGGCGGGCGACCTGCTCGCCGCGATGCGCCCCGAGGACCAGGCGGCGCTGCACGAGCGGGCCGCCCGCCTGCTGCGCGACGCCGGCGTCGAACCGGCCGCCGTCGACACCCACCTCCGGGTCGCCGAAGGCCACCGGCGTCCCCCGTGGGCCGTCCCGCAGCCGTCCGTCCCGCAGCCGTCGGCGTCGCAGCCGTCCACCGGGCACGCGTCGGACGGGTCGGCCCGGCCCGATCCGGACGCCGGGCGGGCCGTGCACCTCGCGAGCGCCCCGCCGAAGGGGTCCGCCGCGCCCGCCGCCCCGGAGGAGCCGAGGCGTACCGGCGGGTCCGCGGCGGTGGTCGTCGGAACCGACGCCAAGACGGTGGCCTTCCGCTGCGTGCCGTCGCTGCCGGGCACCGAGGTGCTCGGCGAGGACGGAACCGGGCGGCGGCTCAAGGAGATCCGGCACCTGTTCTGGCAGGGGCGGCCCGAACAGGGGCTCGCCGAGCTGGAGCGGTTCGAGGCCGAACCCGGGCGCGCCGGCGCGGGCGAGAACCTGCGCACCTGGCTGCGGTACTGGTACCCGACGTTGCAGCCGGCCGCCGCACCCGGGCCGGACGACCCGGCCGGCGGGATGCGGCTGCTGACCGCGCTGCTCCAGGGCACCACCGGCCCGGAGCAGGCGGTGGTCCGGGCCGAGGCCGTGCTGCGCGACGCCCGCCCGGGCGGGCGCGACAACGAGGCGCTCACCACCGCACTGACCGTGCTGCTCTACGCCGACCGGGCCGACCGGGCGGTGCGCTGGTGCGGCACGCTCGCCGAACGGGCGGCCACCCGCTGCGGCAGCACCTGGCAGGCGCTGTTCTCCGCGCTGCGCGCCGAGGCGGCGCTGCGCCAGGGCGACCTGCGGACCGCCGACGAGGCCGCCCGGGCGACGTTCGCCCGGTTCGCCCCGGCGGCGTGGGGCGTCGCGGTCGGCCTGCCGCTCTCCACCATGATCGCCGCGCGCACCGCGCTCGGCCTCCACCAGGACGCCGCGCGCTACCTGGACCTGGCCGTCCCCGAGGCCATGGACCGCACCCCGGCGGGCCTGCACCACCGGTACGCCCGGGCCGGCCACCTGCTCGCCGTGGGCCGGGCCGAGGACGCGCTGGCCGAGTACCGCGCCTGCGGCGACACCATGGCGCGCTGGGGACTGGACCACCTGCCGGCCATCGCCCCGTGGCGGCTGGGCGCGGCCCGCGCCCACCTCGCCCTCGGCCGCCCGCAGGCCGCGGCCCACCTGGCCGACCAGCAGCTCGCCCGGCTCGGCAGCTCGGGCCACCGGCGGCTGCGCGGCCTCGCCCTGTGGACCCGGGCCGGCGCGGCGGAACGGACCGAGCGCACCGTGCTGCTGGAGCGCGCCGTGGACGAGCTGGAGCAGGCCGGAGCCGAGGCCGACCTGGCGAAGGTCCTCGCCGAGCTCAGCGAGGCCCACCAGCGCGACGGCGACCCCGGCCGGGCCCGGCTGGTAGACCGCCGGCTGCCGCGCACCCCGGCGCTGTCGGTGGTCCCCGCGCCGGAGGGCCTGTCGGAGGCCGAACGCCGGGTCGCCGAGCTCGCCGTGCAGGGCCTGTCCAACCGGGACATCGCCCGCAAGTTGTACATCACCGTGAGCACGGTCGAGCAGCACCTGACCCGGGTCTACCGCAAGCTCGGGGTCCGCCGCCGGATCGACCTCGCCGCGGTGGTCCGGGCCGAGCAGCAGGCGGCCGAGCAGCCGCTGGTGATGGCCACTAGGGGTTCGACAGGGGTTGCCTAGGGGGCCGCCGGGGCCGGACGGCGCGGGACGCTGCGGGCACAGCGACGACACCGGCCCCACAGGAGTGGAATCCACCATGGCGGAACCCTTCGACCAGTCCGTGCCCGACGCCGGCTCCCCGGAGGCGGTCGCCGTGATCGGTGTCGCCTGCCGGCTGCCCGGCGCGGCGGACCCGGAGGCGTTCTGGGAGCTGCTGGACTCCGGCCGCAGCGCGGTCGGCGCCGTCCCCCCGGCCCGGTTCGCCGACGGCGGCCCGGACCGGCCCGGCGGCCACCTCGACCACGTCGACCGGTTCGACCCCGAGTTCTTCGGGATCTCCGCCGCCGAGGCCGCCGCCGCCGACCCGCAGCAGCGCCTCGTGCTGGAGCTGGCCTGGGAGGCGCTGGAGGACGCCGGGGTGGTGCCCGGCCGGCTGGCCGGCGGCCGCACCGGGGTGTTCGTCGGCGCGATCGGCGGGGACTGGGCGGCCCTCACCGCCCGCACCGGTGCCATCTCCCGGCACACCCTCACCGGCCTGAACCGGGGCGTGATCGCCAACCGGGTCTCCTACGCCCTGGACCTGCGCGGGCCCAGCCTGACCGTGGACGCCGCGCAGTCCTCCTCGCTGGTCGCCGTCCACCTCGCGCTGGAGAGCCTGCGTTCCGGCGAGTCGGAGTACGCCCTCGCGGCCGGCGTCCACCTCAACCTGGCGCCCGACTCGGCGGTCGCGCTGGAGCGGTTCGGGGCGCTGTCGCCCGACGGCCGGTCCTACACCTTCGACGCCCGCGCCAACGGCTTCGCCCGCGGCGAGGGCGGCGCCGTCCTGGTGCTCAAGCCGCTGCCGCGGGCGCTCGCCGACGGCGACCGGGTGTACGCCGTCCTGCTGGGCAGCGCCGTCAACAGCGACGGCGCCACCGACGGCCTCACCGTGCCGAGCGCCGCCGCGCAGGCCGACGTGGTCCGGCGGGCGCTGCGCCGGGCCGGGGTGGCACCCGCCCGGGTCGACTACGTGGAGCTGCACGGCACCGGCACCCGGGTCGGCGACCCGATCGAGGCGGCGGGCCTCGGTGCGGCGCTCGGCACCGGGCGCGCCGCGCAGGCGCCGCTGCTGGTCGGGTCCGTCAAGACCAACGTGGGGCACCTGGAAGGCGCGGCCGGCATCGTCGGACTGCTGAAGACGGTCCTCGCGGTGCACCACCGCAGGCTGCCGGCCAGCCTCAACTTCCGCACCCCCAGCCCCGAGATCCCGTTCGACCGGCTCGGACTGCGGGTGCGCACCGAATCTGGCCCCTGGCCCAACGACGAGCGCACGCCGGTCGCGGGCGTGAGCTCGTTCGGCGTCGGCGGCACCAACGCACACGTCGTGGTGACCGCCGCGCCGGACATCTCCGCCGCCCCCGCGGGCGGCGGCGCGGCCGAGGACGCCGAACCGGCGCTCTGGCCGCTCTCCGGTCACACCTCCGCCGCGCTGCGCGAACAGGCCGCCCGGCTGCGGGAGTTCGCCGAACGGCGGACCGACCTGACCCCCGCCGCGATCGGCCGCGCGCTGGCCACCGCCCGCACCCACCACGGGCACCGCGCCGCCGCGGTCGGCCGGGACCGCTCCGAGCTGCTCGCGGCCCTCGACGCGCTCGCCGCGGGCGGGCAGGCCGGCGGCCTGGTCCGAGGCCGGGCGCTCGCCACCGGCGGCACCGTGCTGGTCTTCCCCGGCCAGGGCTCCCAGTGGGACGGCATGGCGCGCGAACTGCTCGACAGCGCACCGGAGTTCGCCGCCGAACTGGCCGCCTGCGAGCAGGCCCTCGCCCCGCACGTGGACTGGTCGCTCGGCGCCGTGCTGCGCGGGGAGCCCGGCGCGCCCGGCCTCGACCGGGTGGACGTGGTGCAGCCCGTGCTGTTCGCGGTGATGGTGTCGCTGGCCGCCCTGTGGCGGGCCCACGGCGTGGTGCCGGACGGGGTGATCGGCCACTCGCAGGGCGAGATCGCCGCCGCGTACGTGGCCGGTGCGCTCAGCCTGGAGGACGCCGCCGCGGTGGTCGCCCTGCGCGCCCGGGCCATCGCCGGGCTCGGCGGCTCGGGCCGCGGCGCGATGGCCGCGGTCCCGCTGCCCGCCGCCCAGGTCGCCGACCGGCTGGTCCGCGAGGCGGACCGGGTCACCGTCGCCGCCGTCAACGGGCCGGACACCACCGTGATCTCCGGCGACCGGGAGGCCGTCGAGCGGCTGGTCGCCGAGTACCAGGCGCAGGACGTCCGGGCGAAGCTCGTCCCGGTCGACTACGCCTCGCACTCGCCGCAGGTCGAACCGCTGCGCGACCGCCTGCCCGCGCTGCTCGCCGGGATCCGCCCGCGCCGCGCCGCCACCGCGTTCTACTCCACCGTCACCGGCGGCCGGCTCGACACCGCCGAGCTGACCGGCGACTACTGGTACCGCAACCTGCGCGGCACCGTGCAACTCGAACGCGCCGTGCGCGCCGCCCTCGCCGACGGCCACCGCGGCTTCGTCGAGGCCAGCGCCCACCCCGTGCTCACCGTCGGCCTCGGTCGGATCGCCGAGGACGCCGCCGTCACCGGGACGCTGCGCCGCGACCAGGGCGGCCCGGAGCAGTTCCTCACCTCGCTCGCCGAGTTCCACGTGCGCGGCGGCACTGTCGACTGGCAGGCCCGCCACGGCCGTCCCGGCCCGCACGTCGCGCTGCCCACCTACGCCTTCCAGCGCCGGCTGCTGACGTCCGCCGCCGTGCCGTCGCCGCTGCCGCAGGCGGCCGAGCCGGCCGTCGAGCGGGTGCCGGACACCGCCGAACACGCCGGGGAGTGGACCGAGGAACGGGCGCTGGCCGCGGTCCGGGCCGGGGCCGCGCTGGTGCTCGGCGAGGCCGGCCCCGAGCAGGTCGACCCCGACCGCACCTTCAAGGACCTCGGCTTCGACTCGGTCGCCGCCGTCGAGTTCCGCGACCGCCTGGCCGGTGCCACCGGCCGGGCGCTGCCCTCCACCCTCACCTTCGACCGCCCCACCCCGCGGGCCGTCGCCGCCTACCTGGCCGCCGACGGCGCCGAGGTCGCGCCGCCGCCCTCGCCCGTCGCGCCGGCCGAGGACGACCCGGTCGCGGTGGTCGCGCTGAGCGGCCGGTGGCCCGGTGGCGCGGACAGCCCCGAGCAGCTGTGGCAGCTGCTGCGCGAGGGCCGCGACGCGATCGGCCCGTTCCCCGACAACCGGGGCTGGGACCTGGACGCCCTCTACGACCCCGACGGCGAACGGCCCGGCAGCTCCTACACCCGGCAGGGCGGGTTCCTGTACGACGCGGACGCCTTCGACGGCGCGTTCTTCGGCCTCGCCCCGCGCGAAGCCGCCGCGATGGACCCCCAGCAGCGCCTGCTGCTGGAGTCCGCCTGGGAACTGGCCGAGCGGGCCGGGATCGTCCCCGGCGCGCTGCGCGGCACCCGTACCGGCGTGTTCGTGGGCGCGATGCCGCAGGAGTACGGGCCCCGGCTGCACGAGACCCCGCCCGGCTACGAGGGCCACGCGCTGACCGGCACGCTCACCTCGGTCGCCTCCGGCCGCCTCGCCTACACCCTGGGCCTGGAGGGCCCGGCGATCACCGTCGACACCGCCTGCTCCTCCTCGCTGGTGGCGATCCACCTCGCCGCCCAGGCCCTGCGCACAGGCGAGTGCGAGCTGGCCGTCGCGGGCGGCGTCACCGTGATGTCGACCCCCGGCATGTTCACCGAGTTCAGCCGCCAGCGCGGCCTCGCCCCCGACGGGCGCTGCAAGCCGTTCGCGGCCGCCGCGGACGGCACCGCGTGGGCGGAGGGCGTCGGCCTGGTCCTGCTGGAGCGGCTCTCCGCCGCCCGCCGCCACGGTCACCCGGTGCTCGCCGTGGTCCGCGGCAGCGCCGTCAACCAGGACGGCGCCTCCAACGGCCTGACCGCGCCGAACGGCCCCGCCCAGGAACGGGTGATCCGGCAGGCGCTGGCCGCCGCGGGCCTCACCCCCGCCGAGGTCGACGCCGTCGAGGCGCACGGCACCGGCACCGCGCTCGGCGACCCGATCGAGGCCCAGGCACTCCTCACCGCCTACGGCCAGGACCGCGAACTCCCGCTGCTGGTCGGATCGTCGAAGTCCAACCTCGGCCACACCCAGGCCGCCGCCGGGGTCACCGGCGTGATCAAACTGGTCCAGGCGATGCAGCACGGCGAGCTGCCCGGCACCCTGCACCTGGACGCCCCGACACCGCACGTCGACTGGAGCACCGGCCGGGTCCGGCTGCTGGAGCACACCACGCCCTGGCCCGACACCGGGCGTCCGCGCCGCGCCGCGGTCTCCTCCTTCGGGATCAGCGGCACCAACGCGCACCTGGTCCTGGAGGCCCCGCCCGGTCTCGTCGAGCCTCTTGCCGCCCCCGCCGAGCCTCCTGCCGCCCCCGTCGAGCCCGCCGCCGTCGCCCCGTTGCTGCTGTCGGCCCGCACCGACCAGGCCCTGCGCGCGCAGGCCGCCCGGCTGCTCCCGCTCGCCGAACGGGACGCCTCCGGACTCGGCCGGGCGCTCGCCACCACCCGCACCCACTTCGAGCACCGTGCCGCCGTCCTCGCCGACCCCGTCGGGGCGCTGCGCGCGCTCGCCGAGGGGGCCGACGCCGCCGGGCTGCTGCGCGGCACCGCCGCCCGCACGGTGCGCACCGCCTTCCTCTACTCCGGCCAGGGCAGCCAGCGGCCCGGCGCGGGGCGTGCGCTGTACGCGGCCGAACCGGTCTTCGCCGCCGCGCTGGACGAGACCGCCGCACTGTTCGACCGGCACCTCGCCGAGCCGCTCGTCCGGGTGATGTTCGCCGAGCCCGGCTCCGCGGACGCCGCCCGCCTCGACACGACGGCCTACACCCAGCCCGCGCTGTTCACCCTGCACGTCGCGCTGCACCGGCTCGCCGAGTCCCGCGGCCTGCGCCCGGACCGGCTGATCGGCCACTCGGTCGGCGAGCTGAGCGCGGCCCACCTCGCCGGGGTGCTCACCCTGCCCGACGCCGTCACGCTGGTCGCCGCGCGCGGCCGGCTGATGGAGTCGCTGCCCGCGCTCGGTGCGATGGCCGCCGTCCAAGCCACCGAGGCCGAGATCGCCGCCGACCTCGGCCCGGCGGTCTCCCTCGCCGCCGTCAACGGCCCGTCCTCGGTGGTGCTCTCCGGCGACGCCGACGAGGTCCGCCGCCTCGCCGACGCCTGGCGCGGCCGCGGCCGGCGCACCAAGCTGCTCCCGGTCGGCCGGGCCTTCCACTCCGCCCACATGGACGCCGTCCTCGACCAGTTCCGCGCCGTCGCCGCCGAGCTGGAGTTCCACCCGGCGCGCCTGCCCGTGATCTCCAACCTCACCGGCGAGCCCGCCACCGACGAGCAGCTGCGCAGCCCCGACTACTGGGTGCGGCACATCCGCGAGGCGGTCCGCTTCCACGACGGCGTGCGCGCCCTGCACCGCGCCGGTACCACCGCGTACCTCGAGCTCGGCCCCGGCCCGGTCCTCACCGCGCTCGCCGAGGAGACCCTCGACGCGGAAGAGGGACCGCGCGTCTTCGCCACCCTGCTGCGCGCCGGGCGACCGGAAGCCGAGACGCTCACCGAGGCGCTGGTCCGGCTGCACCTGCACGGCGCCGAGGTCGACTGGGACCGCGCGCTGCCCGCGGCACCCGCCCGCGCGCTGCCCACCTACCCGTTCCAGCGCAGTCGGCACTGGCTCGACCAGCCCGCCGCGCCCGCGGACGCCGGCGGCCTCGACGCGACCGGGCACCCGCTGCTGGGCACCGCCGCCGAGCTGCCCGACGGCGCGGGCTGGCTGCTGGCCGGACGGATCTCGCTGCGCACGCACCCGTGGCTGGCCGACCACGCCGTCGGCGAGCACGTGCTGCTGCCCGGCACGGCCTTCCTGGAGCTGGCCGTCCAGGCCGCGGCGCGGGCCGGTGCCGACCGGATCGAGACGCTCGACCTGGAGGCGCCGCTGACGCTGCCCCAGCAGGGCGGCGTCCGCCTCCAGGTGCTGGTCGGAGCCGCCGCCGACACCGGGCGCCGCCCGCTGCAGATCCGCTCCCGCCCCGACCTGCCCGACGCCGCATGGACCCGGCACGCGGCCGGTACCGCCGCTCCGGCCGCCGCCGACGCCCAGCCGGCCGCCACCGCCGCCGACGCCGACCATGCCCTGCACCGCGCCGCCGACGAGGCCGGCGCGCCGTGGCCGCCGCCCGGGGCCGAACCCGTCGACCTGTCCGGCCTCTACCCGGAGCTCGCCGAGCGCGGCTACCGCTACGGGCCGGCGTTCCGGCGGCTCGCCGCACTGTGGCGGCGCGGCGAGGAGCGGTACGCCGAGATCGCGCCGGCCGCCGACGCCGCCGACCACGCCCTGCACCCCGCCCTGCTGGACGCCGCCCTGCACGCCGTGGTCCGCGACGAGGAGCGCACCGTCCTGCCGTTCTCCTGGCGGGAGGTGACGGTCCGTCAGCACGGAGCCACCGCCCTGCGGGTGCGGATCACGCCCGCCGGACGGGACACCGTCGCCCTCGCGGTCACCGACACCGGAGGCCGCCCCGTCGCGGACGTCGCCGCCCTCACGCTGCGCCCGGCCGCCGCGACACCCGCCGACGCGGCGTACCGGCTCGACTGGCTGCCCGCGCCGGCCGCCGCCCCCGTCGGCCCGGCCGCCGAGCCGCTGCCGGTCGGCGCGGACGCCGCCCGGCTGCTGCCCGGCCGGCCGCTCCTCGACCCGGCCGCGGCCGGGCCCGAACAGACCGGTCTCGCCCTGGTGCGCGACGCCGAGCAGGCCCTCGCCCTGCTGCAGGACTGGCTGGCCGGCGACGGCGGGACGCTGGCCCTGGCCACCGAGCACGCCGTCGCCACCCACCCCGGCGAGGACGTCCCCGACCCGGCGGCGGGCGCCGTCTGGGGCCTGGTGCGCGCCGCGCAGGCCGAGCACCCGGAACGGCTGCTGCTGGTCGACCTCGACGGCGCCGCCGAGTCGCTCGCCGCCCTACCCGCCGCCGTGGCCGCGGGAGAACCCCAACTCGCGCTCAGGTCGGGCGAGTTGCTGGTGCCCAGGCTGGTCCGTGGCCGGGCCTCCGGGCTGCTGGAGCCCGCCCCCGGGCCCTGGCGGCTGGACACCGACACCCCCGGCAGCCTGGACAGCCTCGCCGCGCTGCCCGCCCCCGAGGCCGAGCGGCCGCTGGCACCCGGCGAGGTCCGGCTCGCGGTGCGCGCCGCCGGGCTCAACTTCCGCGACGTGCTGATCGCCCTGGGCGTCTACCCGGGCGGCGCCCGGATCGGCGCCGAGGCGGCCGGCACCGTGCTGGAGACCGGCCCCGGCGTGGAGCGGCTCCGGGTCGGCGACCGCGTCGCCGGCCTGGTCCAGGGCACCCTCGGACCGGTCGCGGTCACCGACCACCGGCTGCTGGTGCGCGTCCCCGACGGGTGGAGCGACGCCCAGGCCGCCACCGTGCCGGTGGCCTTCCTGACCGCCTACCACGGCCTGTACGACCTGGCCGGGCTGCGGCCGGGCGAGCACGTGCTGGTCCACGCGGCGACCGGCGGCGTCGGCCAGGCCGCCGTCCAACTCGCCCGCCACGGCGGCTCGGTGGTGTACGGGACGGCGAGCCCCGGCAAGTGGGAGGTGCTGCGCGGGCTCGGCCTGGCCGACGAGAGGATCGCCTCCAGCCGCACCCTGGACTTCGAGGCCGGCTTCCGGGAGGCGTCCGGCGGCCGGGGCGTGGACGTGGTCCTGAACGCGCTGGCCCACGAGTTCACCGACGCCTCGCTGCGCCTGCTGACGCCCGGCGGGCGGTTCGTCGAGATGGGCAAGACCGACCCGCGCGACCCGGCCGTGGTGGCGCGCGAGCACGGCGGCGCAGCGTACCTGGCGTTCGACCTGTTCGACGTGGACCCCGACCGGATCGCCGCGATCCTCGCCGAACTCGCCCCGCTGTTCGCGTCCGGCGCGCTCACCCCGCTGCCGGTCCGGGCCCAGGACGTCCGGCACGCGCCGCAGGCGGTGCGCCGGCTCAGCCAGGCCCGGCACACCGGCAAGCTCGCGCTGACCGTGCCCGCCCCGCTCGCCGCCGACGGCACCGTCCTGGTCACCGGCGGAACCGGTGCGCTCGGCCGGCTCGTCGCCCGCCGCCTGGTCACCCACCACGGCGTGCGCCACCTGCTGCTGGCGAGCCGTCAGGGCGTCCGCGCCCCCGGCGCCACCGACCTGCTCGCCGAACTCGCTGAGCTCGGCGCGGAGGCCGCCGTCACCTCCTGCGACCTGGGCGACCCGGCCGCCGTCGACGCCCTGGTCGCCGCCGTCCCCGCCGCGCACCCGCTCACCGCGGTGGTGCACACCGCCGGCGTCCTCGACGACACGGTCCTGACCTCGCTCACCCCCGAACGGCTGCGCCGGGTGGTGCGGCCCAAGGCCGAAGCGGCCTGGCACCTGCACCGCGCCACCGCCGGGCTCGACCTCGCCGCGTTCGTGCTGTTCTCCTCCGCGGTCGGCGTCCTCGGCAACCGCGGCCAGGCCAACTACGCTGCCGCCAACGCCCAGTTGGACGCGCTCGCCCAGCACCGGCGGGTCCGCGGCCTGCCCGCCGTCTCGCTCGCCTGGGGCCACTGGGCGGAGGCCGGCGGCATGGCCGCCGGGCTCGGTGCGGCCGAGACCGAGCGGCTGGCCGCCACCGGCCTCGCCCCGATGGACAACGCCCACGGCCTGGCCCTGTTCGACACGGCCCTCGGCGACAGCGGCGGCGCCCCCGGCACCCCGTACGCCCTGCTGGTGACGGCCCGGATCGACACGGCGGCCGTCCCCGCCGAGCGGCTGGCGCCGGTGCTGCGCGCGCTGGCCCGGCCCCGCCCGCAGCGGGCCGCCGCCGACGGCCCCGCCGTCCTGGCGGCCAGGCTGGCCGGTGCCACCCCGGCCGACCGGGAACGGCAGCTGCTGGCCCTGGTCCGGGCCAGCGCGGCCGACGTGCTGGGCCACCCGGACGCCGCCGCGATCCGGCCCGACCTGGGGTTCATGGACGCCGAGTTCGACTCGCTGAGCGTGATCGAGCTGCGCAACCGGGTCAACGCCGCCACCGGACTGCGGCTGCCGACCACCGCCCTCTTCGACCACCCCACCCCGGCCGCCCTGGCGGCCCACCTCGCGGAGCGGCTCACCCCGGCCGCGAAGCCCGCCGCGCCGCCCGCCGCGGCGCCGGACGCCGCCGAGGAGTTCGACCGCCTGGAACGGGCCCTCGCGGCCCTCGACGACCACCCCGAGGCGCGCGCCGACGCCGCCGCCCGGCTCACCGGCCTGCTGGCCGCCCTCGGCGCACCCGCGCCGGACGCGCAGGGCGACGACCTCGCCGCCCGGATAGGCGAGGTCAGCAACGACGACATCTTCGACTTCATCGACAACGAGCTCGGGATCTCCTGAGGAAGGCACGCAGAGATGAGCACGAACGAGCAGAAGCTCCGCGACTACCTCAACAAGGTCGCCACCGAGCTGCACCAGACCCGCCAGCGGCTGCGCGACGCGGAGGCCAGGGCCGCCGAGTCCGCCGGCCCCGACGAGCCGATCGCCATCGTCGGCATGGCCTGCCGCTTCCCCGGCGGCGCCGACACCCCCGACGCGCTGTGGCGCCTGGTCGCCGACCAGCGCGACGTGATCGGCCCGTTCCCCGCGGACCGCGGCTGGGACCTCGACCACCTCTACGACCCCGACCCGGACACGCCCGGCCGCAGCTACGCCCGCGAGGGCGGATTCCTCTACGACGCCGGGGAGTTCGACGCCGCGTTCTTCGGCGTCTCGCCACGCGAGGCGCTGGCCGCCGAGCCCCAGCAGCGGCTGCTGCTGGAGACCGCCTGGGAGGCGCTGGAGGACGCCGCGATCGACCCGGCCGTGCTGCGCGGCACCCGCACCGGCGTGTTCGCCGGCGTGATCGCCCAGGAGTACGGCCCGAGCATGCACCACCTGCCCGCCGAGCAGACCGACGGGTACGTGCTCACCGGCACCACCACCTCCGTCGCCTCCGGCCGGATCGCCTACACGCTCGGCCTGGAGGGCCCGGCGGTGACCGTGGACACCGCCTGCTCCTCCTCGCTGGTGGCCGTCCACCTCGCCGCCCAGGCGCTGCGCGCCGGGGAGTGCTCGCTGGCGCTGGCCGGCGGCGCCACCGTGCTCTCGGCGCCCGGACTGTTCATCGAGTTCTCCCGGCAGCGCGGCCTGGCGCCCGACGGGCGCTGCAAGCCGTTCGCGGCCGCCGCGGACGGCACCGGCTGGGGCGAGGGCGCGGGCCTGCTGGTCCTGGAGCGGCTCTCCGACGCCGTGCGCAACGGCCACCGGGTGCTGGCGGTGGTCCGCGGCTCCGCGGTCAACCAGGACGGCCGCAGCAGCCAGCTCACCGCGCCCAGCGGGACCTCGCAGCAGCGGGTGATCCGGCAGGCGCTGGAGTCGGCGGGCCTCGGCGCGGCCGAGGTGGACGCGGTGGAGGCGCACGGCACCGGTACCCGGCTCGGCGACCCGATCGAGGCACAGGCGCTGCTCGCCACCTACGGGCAGGAGCGCACCGAGCCGCTGTGGCTGGGTTCGGTGAAGTCCAACATCGGGCACACCCAGGCGGCCGCGGGCGTGGCGGGCGTGATCAAGATGGTGCAGGCGATCCGGCACGGCGTGCTGCCGCGCACCCTGCACGTGGACGAGCCGTCCCCGCACGTGGACTGGGAGGCGGGAGCGGTCCGGCTGCTGACGGAGGCTCAGCCGTGGCCGGAGGCGGGCCGTCCGCGCCGGGCGGCGGTGTCGGCATTCGGCGTCTCCGGCACCAACGCGCACCTGATCATCGAGCAGGCCCCGGCCGAGGCGCCCGCGGCGCCCGCCGAGGCCGACCCGGTGCAGGCCCCGCCGGTGCTGCCGTTCGTGCTGTCCGCCCGCACCCCCGAGGCGCTGCGGGCGCAGGCCGCGCAGGTCGCCGACGCGCTCGCGCACGCCGACCCGTTCGACGCCGCCCACCAGCTGGCCCGCGGACGGGCCCACCTGGAGGAGCGGGCCGTCGCCGTGGGCACGCCGCAGGCGCTGCCCGCGTTCGACGACCCGGCGGTGGTCCGCGGCCGGGCCGGCACCCCCGGCAAGGTGGTCTTCGTCTTCCCCGGCCAGGGCTCCCAGTGGACCGGCATGGCCGCCGGACTGCTCGACACCGAACCGGTCTTCGCGGCCGCCCTGGAGGAGTGCGCAGCCGCCCTCGCCCCGCACACCGACTGGTCGCTGCTGGACGTGGTGCGCGGCCTGCCGGGCACCCCCGACCCGGACCGGGTGGACGTGGTCCAGCCCACCCTGTGGGCGGTCATGGTCGCCCTCGCCGACCTGTGGAAGGCGTACGGCGTACACCCCGACGCGGTGGTCGGCCACAGCCAGGGCGAGGTGGCCGCCGCCTACGTCGCCGGCGGGCTCACCCTGCCCGACGCGGCCCGGATCGTCGCCCGCCGGGCCCAGGCGCTCGCCACCCTCTCCGGGCGCGGCGGCATGCTGTCCGTGCCGCGCCCGCTCGCCGAGGTCGAGGCGCGGATCGCCGACCGGCCCGGCCGGCTGTCCATCGGCGTGGTCAACGGACCGGAGTCCACCGTGGTCTCCGGCGACCTCGACGCGCTGGCCGAACTCGCCGACTCCTACGGCGCCGAGGGCGTGCGGGTCCGCCCGGTCAACATCGACTACGCCTCGCACTCGGTGCAGACCGACGCGCTGCGCGCGGACCTGCTCGAGCTGCTCGCCCCGGTCCGCCCGCGGGCCGGCACCGTCCCGCTGCTGTCCACCGTCACCGGCGACTGGCAGGACACCGCCGGACTCGACGCCGGGTACTGGTTCCGCAACCTGCGGCAGACCGTCCGCTTCGAGCAGGCCACCCGGCGGCTCGCCGCCGACGGCCACACCGTCTTCGTCGAGATCAGCCCGCACCCCGTGCTCACCGGCGCGATCGAGGACACCCTCGCCGACGCCGGTCCGGCCGACCCCGTGGTCACCGGCTCGCTCCGCCGCGACCAGGGCGGCCGCGACCGCTGGCTCACCTCGGTCGCCGAACTGCACGTCCGCGGCGTCGCCGTCGACTGGACCCCCGCCTTCGCCGGCCGCACCCCGCGCCACGCCGACCTGCCCACCTACCCGTTCCAGCGGCAGCGGTACTGGCTCGACGCGACCCGCTCGCCCGAGCACCTGCTCGGCGGCGCGGCCGCCCCCGACGGCCGGTTCTGGGACCTGGTCGCCGACCGCGACGCGGGCCGGCTCGCCGAGGAGATCGGCGTCGACGGCGAACGCCTCGCCCCCGTGCTGCCCGCGCTCGCCACCTGGTGGGACCGACGGCGCGCCGCGAGCACTGCCGACGCCTGGCGCCACCGGGTGGTCTGGCGGCCGACCGCCGTCCCCAACACGCCCACCGCGCAAGGCAGCTGGCTGCTCGTCACCGCCCCGGAGCACGCCGACCACCCCTGGACGGCCGCCCTCGCCGGGGCGCTCACCGCCCTCGGCGCCCGCACCGCGGTGCTGCCCGTCACCGGCGACCGCGTGGAGCTCGCCGAGGCCCTGCGCGCCGCCGGCCCGCTCGCCGGCGTGGTCTCCCTGCTCGCCCTGCGGACCGGCGCCCACCCCGAGCACCCCGCCCTGCCCCACTGGTACGCGGACTCCGTCGCCCTCGCCCAGGCCCTGGACGACGCCGAGGCCCCCGCCCCGCTCTGGTACCTGACCCGCGGCGCGGTCGCCACCGCCACCTCCGACCCGGTCACCGACCCCGAGCAGGCCCTCGTCTGGGGCTTCGGCGCGATCCTCGCGGTCGAGCAGCCCGGCCTGCACGGCGGCCTGCTCGACCTGCCCGCCGAACCCGACGACCGGCTCTGGCAGCAGGCGGCCGCGCTGATCGCCGACGCGCGCGCGGACCGTGAGGTCGAGCTCGCGCTGCGCCCGGCCGGCGCGTTCGCCCGCCGCCTGGTCCCGGCCGCCCCGGCGGGCGAGGCCGCCGACCCCTGGCAGCCGCACGGCACCACCCTGATCACCGGCGGCACCGGCGCGCTCGGCGGCCACGTCGCCCGCTGGCTCGCCACCCGAGGCGCCGAGCACCTGCTGCTGGTGAGCCGGCGCGGCGCCGAGGCGCCCGGCGCCACCGAGCTGGCAGCCGAACTCGCCGGGCTCGGCGCCCGCGTCAGCTTCGCCGCCGCCGACGTCGCCGACCGCGACGCGCTGGCCGCCGTGCTCGCCGGCATCCCCGCGGACGCGCCGCTGACCGCGGTGGTGCACACCGCGGCCGCCCTGCACGACGACCTGATCCCCGGCCTGACCCCCGGACAGCTGGCGCAGGCCCTGCGGGCCAAGGTCGGTGCCGCCGCCCTGCTGCACGAGCTGACGGTCGGTCAGCAGCTCGACGCGTTCGTGCTGTTCTCCTCCGTCGCCGGACTGTGCGGCATCCCCGGCCAGGCCAACTACGCGCCCGGCAACGCCTACCTGGACGCCCTCGCCGACCACCGCCGGGCCGCCGGACTGCCCGCCACCTCCGTCGCCTGGGGCCACTGGGCCGGCGACGGCATCGCCGCCGACGGCGCCGAGCAGCAGCTGTACCGGCACGGCCTGGTCCCGCTCCCGCCGTCCGGCGCGGTCGAACTCCTCGGCCAGGCCCTGGACCACGGCGACACCCACCTGGTGGTCGTCGACGCGGACTGGTCGCGGCTCTACCACGGCCGCCGGCACCCGCTGGCCGCCGAACTGCTGCCCGCCGCCCAGGACTCCGCGCACCGGACCGCCCCGGCCGCCGACTCCGGCCTGCTCGAGCGGCTGGCCGCGCTGCCCGCGGCCGAGCGCCGCCGCAGCCTGCTCGGCGTGGTGCGGGCCGAGGCCGCCGCCGTGCAGCGGCACCGCTCGGTGGACGCGGTCGACCCGACCCGGGCCTTCCGCGAGCAGGGCTTCGACTCGCTCACCGCCGTCGAGTTCCGCAACCGCCTCGGCGCGGCCACCGGACGGCGGCTGCCCGCTACCGTGGTCTTCGACCACCCGACCCCCGCCGCGCTCAGCGACTGGCTGGCCGACGAGCTGTGGGGCGCGCAGCCGGGACCGGACGAGGCGGCGACGGTGCTCGCGGCCGCGGACGACGACCCGGTCGTCATCGTCGGCATGGCCTGCCGCTACCCCGGCGGGGCCGGTTCGCCCGAGGACCTGTGGCAGCTTGTCCACGACGGCGTCGACGCGCTCACCGAGTTCCCCGCCGACCGCGGCTGGGACCTCGCCAACCTGTACAGCCCCGACCCGGACCGGCCCGGCACCTCCTACGCCCGGCACGGCGGATTCCTCGACGCCATCGGCGACTTCGACGCCGAGTTCTTCGGCATACCGCCGCGCGAGGCCCCCGCCGTCGACCCGCAGCAGCGCCTGCTGCTGGAGACCGCCTGGGAGGTGTTCGAGCGCGCCGGGATCGACCCGACCGCGCTGCGCGGCAGCCGCACCGGCGTCTTCGCGGGCATCTCCGGCCGCGACTACGCCACCGGCGTCCGGCAGGCCCCCGAGGAGCTGGAGGCCTACCTCGGAATCGGCAACGCGGGCAGCGTCGCCTCGGGCCGGATCTCGTACACCTTCGGGTTCGAGGGGCCGGCGGTGACCGTGGACACCGCGTGCTCGTCCTCACTGGTCGCGCTGCACCTGGCGGCGCAGTCGCTGCGCTCCGGGGAGAGCGACCTCGCGCTGGCCGGCGGCGTGCTGCTGATGACCACCCCGACCACCTTCGTCGAGTTCTCCCGGCAGCGGGCGATGTCGCCCGACGGGCGCTGCAAGGCGTTCGCGGCCTCCGCGGACGGCACCGGCTGGGCGGAGGGCGCCGGCGTGCTCCTGCTGGAGCGGCTCTCCGACGCCCGCCGCCACGGCCACCGGGTGCTGGCGGTGGTCCGGGGCAGTGCGGTCAACCAGGACGGCGCGTCCAACGGCCTGACCGCCCCGAGCGGGCCGTCGCAGCAGCGGGTGATCCGGGCCGCGCTCGCCAACGCGGGTCTGACGGCCCGTGAGGTCGACGCGGTCGAGGCGCACGGCACCGGCACCACGCTGGGCGACCCGATCGAGGCGCAGGCGCTGCTCGCGACCTACGGGCAGGACCGCGACCACCCGCTGTGGCTGGGCTCGGTGAAGTCCAACATCGGGCACACCCAGGCCGCGGCGGGCGTGGCGGGCGTGATCAAGATGGTGCAGGCGATCGAGCACGGCGTGCTGCCGCGCACCCTGCACGTGGACGAGCCGTCCCCGCACGTGGACTGGGAGGCGGGCGCGGTCCGGCTGTTGACGGAGGCTCAGGACTGGCCCGCGGTGGACCGTCCGCGCCGGGTCGGCGTCTCGGCGTTCGGCGTGTCCGGCACCAACGCGCACGTGATCATCGAGCAGGCCCCGGCCGAGGAGCCCGCGGCGCCCGCCGAGGCCCCGCCGGTACTGCCGTTCGTGCTCTCCGCCCGCACCCCGGAGGCGCTGCGGGCGCAGGCCGCGCAGGTCGCCGACCTCGCGGAGCGGGCCGATCCGCCGGCCCTGGCGCAGGCGCTGGCCGTGTCGCGGGCGCACCTGGAGGAGCGGGCGGTGGTCCTCGGCGACCCGGCCGCGCTGCGGACCTTCGACGGACCCGCCGTGGTCCGCGGCACCGCCGGCTCCGGCGGCCTGGCCTTCCTGTTCTCCGGTCAGGGGAGTCAGCGGGTGGGGATGGGTCGTCAGTTGTACGGCGCCTTCCCGGTGTTCGCGTCGGCGTTCGATGCGGTGGAGCGGGCGTTGGGGTTCCCGGTGGGTGAGGTGATCGCGACGGGCGAGGGTCTGGATGACACGGGGTGGACGCAGCCGGCGTTGTTCGCGGTGGAGGTGGCGCTGTTCCGGTTGTTCGAGTCGTGGGGGGTGCGGCCGGACTTCGTGGCGGGGCACTCGATCGGTGAGGTGGCGGCGGCGCATGTGGCGGGTGTGCTGTCGTTGGAGGACGCGGCGCGGTTGGTGGTGGCGCGCGGCCGGTTGATGCAGGCGCTGCCCGGCGGCGGCGCGATGGTCGCCGTCGAGGCCACCGAACAGGAGGTCACCGTCGTCCTGCGCCCGGGGGCGGAGATCGCGGCGGTCAACGGGCCGCGCTCGGTGGTGGTGTCCGGCGACGAGGAGGCGGTGCTCGCGGTCGCGGCCCGGTTCCCGGACCGGCGGACCCGGCGCCTGCGGGTCAGCCACGCCTTCCACTCCGCCCACATGAACGGGATGCTGCCCGCGTTCGAGGCCGTGCTCGCGACGCTGACCTTCCACGCCCCCGAGCTGCCGGTGGTCTCGAACCTGACGGGCCGTCCGGCCATGGCCGCGGAACTCACCGACCCCGACTACTGGGTGCGGCAGGTCCGCGAGGCGGTCCGGTTCGCCGACGTCGTCGACACACTGGCGGCCGAGGGCGTCACCGGGTTCCTGGAGCTCGGCCCGGACGGCACCTTGGCCGGCCTGGTCGGGCGTGCGATCGACGGCGCGGTGACGGCGGCGGCGCTGCGCCGCGACCGTGACGAGGCGCAGGCCGTGCTGACCGCCCTGGCCCGCCTGCACGTCCACGGCCACCACGTCGACTGGACTGCCCTGTTCGGCGGCGCCCGCCGCCCGCTGGTCGACCTGCCTACCTACCCGTTCCAGCGCCGCCGCTACTGGCTGGACGCCGACGCGGCCGCCGCGGACGCGGGCGGCCTCGGACTCGGCACGGTGCGCCACCCGATCCTCACCGCGGCCCTCACCCCGGCGGGCACCGGCGGCGTCCTGCTCACCGGACGGCTGTCGCTCGCCACCCACCCGTGGCTCGCCGACCACGTCGCCCACGGCACGGCCATCGCGCCCGGCGCGGCCCTGGTCGAGCTGGTGATCCGGGCGGGCGACGAGGTCGGGGCGGGCGTGCTCGACGAACTCGTCGTCGAGGCCCCGCTGGTGCTGCCGGAGCACGGCGCGCTGCAGGTGCAGGTGGCGGTCGGCGAGGTCGACCCGCAGGGCCTGCGCAGCGTCGCCGTCCACTCCCGGACCGGCACGGACCCGGACTGGACCCGGCATGCCACCGGCCGGCTCGCCGAGGCCGCCGCGGCCCCGTCGGCGCACGAGGACGAGCCGCTGCCGGCCGACGCCGAGGAGATCCCCGCCGAGGAGGCCTACGAGCTGCTCGCCGCCGTCGGGCTGGCCTACGGGCCCGCCTTCCGCGGCCTGCGGTCCGTCCGCCGCTCCGGTGCGGTGCTGACCGCGGAGGCCGTCCTGCCCGCCGAACTCGCCGCGGACGCCGCCCGGTTCGGCATCCATCCGGCGCTGCTCGACGCCGCCGCCCAGCTGCCAGCCCTGCACGGCGGGCCGGCCGCCGGCCGTCGCCTGCCGTTCGCCTACCGCGGCGTCACCCTGCACGCGACCGCCGCCACCGAGCTGCGGATCCGGGTGACCGCCACCGGTCCCGACCAGTACGCCCTGCGGGCCGACGACCCGGACGGCCGTCCGGTGGTGTCGATCGACGCCCTGGTCACCCGGCCGGTGGCCGACACCTCCGCCGCGTCCTCGGTCGGCCGGGACTCCCTCTTCACCGTCGACTGGGCGCAGGTGCCGGTCGGCTCGTCGGCGGGGGAGCAGTTCGAGGAGCTGCGGGTCGAGGGGTGGTCGTTGGCGGAGGTGCTGACGGGTGTTCAGGAGTGGCTGTCGGCACACGAGTCGGGACGGCTGGCCGTGGTGACCCGGGGTGCGGTGGGGGAGTCGCCGGAGTTGGCGGCCGCGCCGGTGTGGGGTCTGCTGCGCTCGGCGCAGTCGGAGCACCCGGATCGGCTGGTGCTGGTGGATACGGACGGGTCGTCGGCGTCGGAGGAGGTGCTGGCCGCCGCGGTCGCCACGGGTGAGCCCCAACTCGCCCTGCACGAGGGTGTGGTGACGGTGCCGCGGCTGGTGCGCGCGGTCCGCCCTGCGGACGCTGCGGCGCCCGGCTGGGATCCGGATGGCACGGTGCTGATCACCGGTGGGACGGGTGTGCTGGGCGCGTTGCTGGCCCGGCACCTGGTGGCCGAGCGCGGTGTGCGGCGCCTGCTGCTGCTGTCCCGTCGCGGTGCGGACGCGCCGGGCGCGGCGGAGTTGCGGGCGGAGCTGGAGGCGGCGGGCGCGAGCGTCACGCTCGCAGCCGTGGACGTGGCCGACCGGGCCGCGCTGGCGGCGGTGATCGCCGCGGTTCCGGCCGCGCACCCGCTGACCGCGGTGGTGCACACCGCCGGTGTGGTCGACGACGGCGTCTTCACCTCGCTCACGCCCGAGCGGCTGGCCGCGGTGTGGGAGCCGAAGGCCGAAGCCGCCCGCCATCTGCACGAACTGACGCGTGGTCACGACCTCGCCGCGTTCGTCCTGTACTCCTCCGTCGCGGGCGTACTGGGCTCGTCCGGCCAGGCGAGCTACGCGGCCGCCAACACCTACCTGGACGCGCTCGCCGCGCACCGCCGTGCGATCGGCCTGCCCGCCCAGTCCCTGGCCTGGGGCCAGTGGGCCGAGGCCAGCGGCATCACCGGCCACCTGACGGCCACCGACCACGCCCGCCTCGCCCGGTTCGGCATCCGCCCGATCGGCAGCGCCGAGGGGATGGAACTCTTCGACGCCGCAGCGGAGTTCGACGTGGCCGCAGTGGTCCCGGCCCCGCTCGACCTGGCCGCCCTGGCCGGCCGCCCGGTGCCCACGCTGCTGCGCGGCCTGGTCCGCCCCGCCCGCCGGGCGGCCGGCGCCGGCCCCGCCGCCGACGCGGGCCTGGCCCGGCGGCTCGCCGCGCTGCCCGACTCCGCCGAGCGCCGTGCCGAGGTGCTGCGGCTGGTCCGCGCCGAGGTGGCGGCCGTCCTGGGCGGCGACGCCGAGACGGTCGGCGCCGCCCGCGCCTTCACCAGCCTCGGACTGGACTCGCTCACCGCCGTCGAACTGCGCAACCGGCTGACCGCCGCCACCGGCCTGCGGCTGTCGGCGACGCTGGTGTTCGACCACCCCAACCCCGGCGCCCTCGCCGACCACCTGCTCGCCGAACTGGTCGGCGTCGCCGAGGTGCAGGCCCCACTGCCGGTCGCCGCGGCGCCGCGCGCCGACGAGCCGATCGCGATCGTCGGCATGGCCTGCCGCCTGCCCGGCGGGGTCACCAGCCCCGACGAGCTGTGGCGGCTGGTCGCCGAAGGCCGCGACGCCATCGGCGAGTTCCCCGACGACCGGGGCTGGGACCTGGAGTCCCTGTACTCGCCGGACCCGGACAGCCCCGGCACCTCGTACACCCGGCACGGCGGATTCCTCGACCGGGCCGCCGAGTTCGACGCCGCCTTCTTCGGCATCTCGCCGCGCGAGGCGCTCGCCACCGACCCGCAGCAGCGGCTGCTGCTGGAGGCGGGCTGGGAGGCGATGGAGGACGCCGGGATCGACCCGGCGGCGCTGCGCGGCAGCCGCACCGGCGTGTTCGCCGGCGTGATGTACCACGACTACGCGCCCCGGGTCCGCGAGGTCCCGGCCGAGCTGGAGGGCTGGCTCGGCAACGGCACGGCGGGCAGCGTGGCGTCCGGCCGGATCTCGTACACCTTCGGGTTCGAGGGGCCGGCGGTGACGGTGGACACCGCGTGCTCCTCGTCGCTGGTCGCGCTGCACCTGGCGGCGCAGTCGCTGCGCTCCGGCGAGTGCGACCTGGCGCTCGCGGGCGGCGTCGCGGTGATGTCCACCCCGACCACCTTCGTCGAGTTCTCCCGCCAGCGCGCCCTGTCGGCGGACGGCCGCTGCAAGGCGTACGCCGGGGCCGCCGACGGCACCGGATGGGGCGAGGGCGTCGGACTGCTGCTCGTCGAGCGGCTCTCCGACGCGCTCCGCAACGGGCACCGGGTGCTGGCGGTGGTCCGCGGCAGCGCGGTCAACCAGGACGGCGCGTCCAACGGCCTGACCGCCCCGAGCGGGCCGTCGCAGCAGCGGGTGATCCGGCAGGCGCTGGCCGCCGCCGGCCTCTCCACCGCCGAGGTGGACGCCGTCGAGGGCCACGGCACGGGGACGCGGCTCGGCGACCCGATCGAGGCGCAGGCGCTGCTCGCCACGTACGGCCAGGAGCGCGAGGAGCCGCTCTGGCTCGGCTCGTTGAAGTCGAACATCGGCCACACCCAGGCCGCCGCCGGCGCCGCGGGTGTGATCAAGATGGTGCAGGCGATCCGGCACGGGGTGCTGCCGCGCACCCTGCACGTGGACGAGCCGTCCCCGTACGTGGACTGGGAGGCGGGCGCGGTCCGGCTGCTGACGGAGGCTCAGGACTGGCCCGAGAGCGGGCGTCCGCGCCGCGCCGGGGTGTCCTCGTTCGGCGTCTCCGGCACCAACGCGCACGTGATCATCGAGCAGGCCCCGGCCGAACGGCCGCAGCCCGGCCGCGGACCGACCCCGCCGGCCGTCCCGTTCGCGGTGTCCGCCCGGAGCGGACAGGCCCTGCGGGCCCAGGCCGGACGGATCGCCGAGCTGCTGGACGGCGGCGCCGAACCGGTGGACGTCGCGCACGCCCTGGCCGCCACCCGCGGCGTGCTCGAGGAGCGGGCCGTGTCGGTCGGCGGAGCCCAGGCGCTGCACGCGCTCGCGGCCGGCGACTCCTCGCCGACTGCGGTCCGCGGCACCGCGGACGTCACCGGGCGAACGGTGTTCGTGTTCCCCGGCCAGGGCTCGCAGTGGGCCGGCATGGCGCTCGAACTCCTCGACACCGCACCGGTGTTCGCCGCCCGGATCGGCGAGTGCGCGGTCGCCCTCGCCCCGCACACCGACTGGTCGCTGCTGGACGTGCTGCGCGGCACCCCGGGCGCGCCCGGACTCGACCGGGTCGACGTGGTGCAGCCCGTGCTGTGGGCGGTGATGGTCTCGCTCGCCGAACTCTGGCGCGCGCACGGCGTCCACCCCGACGCGGTGGTCGGCCACAGCCAGGGCGAGATCGCCGCCGCCGTGGTGGCGGGCGGCCTCACCCTGGAGGACGGCGCCCGGGTGGTCGCGCTGCGCAGCCGCGCGATCCTCGCCCTGTCCGGACGCGGCGGCATGGCCTCGGTCGCGCTCCCCGCCGCCCGCGTCGCGGACGACCTCGCCCCGTGGGCCGACCGGCTGTCCGTCGCCGTGGTCAACGGACCGTCGGCGACGGTCGTCTCGGGCGAACCCGGCGCGCTGGCCGAGCTGGTCGCCCGCTACCAGGCGGAGGAGGTCAGGGCCCGGCTCATCCCGGTCGACTACGCCTCGCACTCCGCCCAGGTCGACGAGCTGCGCGAGGAGTTGCTCGAGCTGCTCGCCCCGGTCCGTCCGCGGGCCGGCACCGTCCCGCTGCTGTCCACCGTCACCGGCGACTGGCAGGACACCGCCGGACTCGACGCCGGGTACTGGGCCGCCAACCTGCGCGAGACCGTGCGGTTCGAGGACGCCACCCGGGCCCTCGCCGAACAGGGCCACAGTGTCTTCGTCGAGGTCAGCCCGCACGCGGTGCTGGCGGTACCGCTCCAGGAGACCCTGGAGTCGGCCGGCCTGGCCCGGCGCAGCGCGGTGGCCGGCACGCTCCGGCGCGACCACGGCGGACTCGACCGGTTCCTGCTCTCCGCCGCCGAGTTGTGGGTGCGCGGCACCGACGTCCGGTGGACGGCCGCGGTGGCCGGCGCCCGGCCCCGCCCGGTCGCCCTGCCCACCTACCCGTTCCAGCGGCAGCGCTACTGGCTGGAGGCGACCGTCTCCAACAGCACCGTCACCGTCCCGGCCGCCCCGCAGGCCGGCCCCGCCGACGAGCAGGCGCCGTGGCTCGCCCGGCTCACCGCGCTCGACGACGCGGCCGCCCGCGAAGCGCTGCTGCTCGACCTGGTCCGCCGGGAGTCCGCGGCGGTGCTCGGCCACGAGGACACCACCGGCGTCACCCCGGACCGGGCCTTCCGCGAACTCGGGCTCAGCTCGCTGACCGCGGTCGAACTGCGCAACCGGATCAGCGCCGGCACCGGCCTCGACCTGCCCGCCACGCTGGTCTTCGACCACCCGAGCCCGGCCGCCCTCGCCGCCCACCTGCTGGCCGAACTCCCGCTCGCCGGCGGCGACCGGCCGCTCGACGCCCTGGAGTCGCTGGCCGCCCTGGAGCGCGCCCTCGCCGGTCCCGCCGCACCCGCCGAACTCGACCGGGGATCGGTGCTCGCCCGGCTGCGCGCCCTGGTCGACCGGTGGGAGGTCGAGGGCGAGCTCGACGAAGGCGGCGACTTCGACTTCGAGAACGCCACCGACGAGGAGCTGTTCCAGCTGGTCGAACGCAACTCCGACGCCCACTGACCCCACCGAGCCGCACCGGCCCGCCGGCACCCGAACCACCCGAACTCCGCGACGCGAGAGGCACCGATGTCCAACGACCAGAAGCTCAGGGACTACCTGAAGCGCGCCCTGGCCGACGCCCAGAAGGCCAACCGGCGACTCCAGGAAGTGGAGAACGCCAAGCGCGAGCCGATTGCCATCATCGGCATGGCCTGCCGGCTGCCGGGCGGCGTCGCGTCCCCCGAGGACCTGTGGCGGCTCGTCACCGAAGGCGGCGACGCCATCACGGGCTTCCCCGACGACCGCGGCTGGGACCTGGACGCGCTCTACCACCCCGACCCGGACCACCCCGGCACCTCCTACACCCGGCACGGCGGTTTCCTGGACACCACCGCCGACTTCGACGCCGAGTTCTTCGGCATCTCGCCGCGCGAGGCGCTCGCCACCGACCCGCAGCACCGCCTGCTGTTGGAGAGCGCCTGGGAGGTGTTCGAGCGCGCCGGGATCGACCCGACCGCGCTGCGCGGCAGCCGCACCGCGGTCTTCGCGGGCATCGCCGGCGGCGACTACACCCCGCGGCTGCACGACGCGCCCGGCGAACTCGAGGGCTACCTCGGCATCGGCGGCCTGGACAGCGTCGCCTCGGGCCGGATCTCGTACACCTTCGGGTTCGAGGGTCCGGCGGTGACGGTGGACACCGCGTGCTCGTCGTCGCTGGTCGCGCTGCACCTGGCGGCGCAGTCGCTGCGCTCCGGCGAGAGCGACCTCGCACTGGCCGGCGGCGTCAGCGTGATGGCCACCGCGCAGGGCTTCGTGGAGTTCGCCCGCCAGCGCGGGCTCTCCGCCGACGGGCGCTGCAAGGCGTTCGCGGCCGCCGCGGACGGCACCGGCTGGGCCGAGGGCGTCGCCCTGCTGCTGGTCGAACGGCTCTCCGACGCCCGCCGCCACGGCCACCCGGTGCTCGCGGTGCTGCGGGGTTCGGCCGTCAACCAGGACGGCGCGTCCAACGGCCTCACCGCCCCCAGCGGGCCCGCCCAGCAGCGGGTGATCCGGCAGGCGCTGGCCGGCGCCCGGCTCGCCCCGGCCGACGTGCACGCCGTCGAGGCGCACGGCACGGGGACGCGGCTGGGCGACCCGATCGAGGCGCAGGCACTGCTCGCGACCTACGGCCAGGAACGCGAGGAGCCGCTCTGGCTCGGCTCGTTGAAGTCCAACATCGGGCACACCCAGGCCGCAGCGGGCGTGGCGGGCGTGATCAAGTCGGTGCAGGCGATCCGGCACGGCGTCCTGCCGCGCACCCTGCACGCCGAGGAGGCCACCCCGTACGTCGACTGGACCTCCGGGCGGGTCGAACTCCTCACCGAGCAGCGGGAGTGGCCCGCCACCGACGGCCCCCGCCGGGTCGGCGTCTCGGCGTTCGGCGCCAGCGGCACCAACGCGCACGTGATCATCGAGCAGGCCCCGACCGAGGAGCCCGCCGCCGAGGCCGACCCCGTGCAGGCTCCGCCGGTGCTGCCGTTCGTGGTGTCGGCGCGCTCCCCGGAGGCGCTGCGGGCGCAGGCCGCGCAGGTCGCCGAGCTCGCGGAGCGGGCCGATCCGCTGGCGCTCGCCCGGGCGCTGGCCGTCTCGCGGGCGCATCTGGAGGAGCGGGCGGTGGTCCTTGGTGACCCGGCCGCGCTGCGCGTCCTGGAGGGGCCCGGCGCGGTCACCGGCAGCACCCTGGGCACCGGCCGACTCGCCCTGCTCTTCTCCGGTCAGGGGAGTCAGCGGGTGGGGATGGGGCGTCAGTTGTACGGGGCGTTCCCGGTGTTCGCGTCGGCGTTCGATGCGGTGGAGCGGGCGTTGGGGTTGCCGGTGGGTGAGGTGATCGCGACGGGTGCGGGGCTGGACGAGACGGGGTGGACGCAGCCGGCGTTGTTCGCGGTGGAGGTGGCGCTGTTCCGGTTGTTCGAGTCGTGGGGTGTGCGGCCGGACTTCGTGGCGGGGCATTCGATCGGTGAGGTGGCGGCTGCGCATGTGGCGGGTGTGCTGTCGTTGGAGGACGCGGCGCGGTTGGTGGTGGCGCGCGGCCGGCTGATGCAGGCGCTGCCGGGCGGCGGCGCGATGCTCGCCGTCGAGGCCACCGAGGCCGAACTCCTGCCGCTGCTGGGCGAGTCGGTCGCCCTCGCGGCGGTCAACGGGCCGCGCTCGGTGGTGGTGTCCGGCGACGAGGAGGCGGTGCTCGCGGTCGCGGCCCGGTTCCCGGACCGGCGGACCCGGCGGCTCCAGGTCAGCCACGCCTTCCACTCCGCCCACATGGACGGGATGCTGGAGGACTTCCGCAAGGTCGCGGAGTCCCTCGCCTACCGCACCCCGACCGTCCCCGTGGTGTCGACCGCGACCGGCCGCACCGCGACCACGGAACTCACCGACCCCGCCTACTGGGTGCGGCAGGTCCGCGAGGCGGTCCGGTTCGCCGACGCCGTCGACACGCTGGCCGCCGAAGGCGTCACCACGTACCTGGAACTCGGCCCGGACGGCACCCTCGCCGCCCTGGTCGGGCGTGCGATCGACGGCGCGGTGACGGCGGCGGCGCTGCGCCGCGACCGCGACGAGGCGCAGACCGTGCTGACCGCCCTGGCCCGCCTGCACGTCCACGGCCACCGCGTCGACTGGACCGCGGTCCTCGGCACCGACACCCCGCCGACCGGCGTCGAGCTGCCGACCTACCCGTTCCAGCGCCGCCGGTACTGGCTGGAGCCCGCCGCCCGGGCCGCCGACGCCGCCGGCCTCGGCCTCGCCGACCCCGGGCACCCGCTGCTCGGCGCGGCCCAGCGGCTGCCCGACGGCGGCGGCGCGCTGCTCACCGGACGGCTGTCGCTCGCCACCCACCCGTGGCTCGCCGACCACCGCGTCCAGGGCACCGTGATCGTCCCCGGCACCGCGCTACTGGAACTCGCGATCCGGGCGGGCGACGAGGTCGGGGCGGGCGTGCTCGACGAACTCGTCGTCGAGGCCCCGCTGGTGCTGCCCGATCACGGTGCCGTCCACGTCCAGGTGACGGTGCGGGAGCCCGACGACACCGGCGCCCGTTCGGTCGCCGTGCACTCCCGCCCGGCCGGTGGCGACCCGGAGTGGACCCGGCACGCCTCCGGCATCCTGCTCGGCGAACCGCCCGCCCCCGGAACGCCGTTGGCCGCCTGGCCGCCGCCGGGCGCCGAGCCCCTGGCCGTCGACGGGCTGTACGACGACCTCGACGCCGCCGGGCTGGCCTACGGGCCCGCCTTCCGCGGCGTGCAGGCCGCCTGGCGGGACGGCGACACCTTCTACGCCGAGGTCGCGCTGCCCGCCGAACACCGCGACCAGGCCGCCCGGTTCGGCCTGCACCCGGCTCTGCTGGACGCCGCCGTCCACGTCACCGCCCACCACGGCCTCGCCGACACGCCGCCCGGCCACAGCCGGCTGCCGTTCGCGTACACCGGCGTGCGGCTGCACGCGACCGGCGCGCACACCCTGCGGGTCCGGCTGCGGTTCACCGGCCCGGAGGCGATCTCCGTCGACGTCGCCGACGCGGACGGCGCGCCCGTCGCCTCCGTCGAGGCGCTGCGCGCCCGCCTGGTCGCCGCCGAACAGCTCACCCCGCAGGACGCCCGCGACCGCGACGCACTGTTCGCACTCGACTGGCCGCAGGTGCCGGTCGGCGCGTCGGCGGGGGAGCCGTTCGAGGAGTTGCGGGTCGAGGGACGGTCGTTGGCTGAGGTGCTGACGGGTGTTCAGGAGTGGTTGTCGGCGCACGAGTCGGGACGGCTGGTCGTGGTGACGCGGGGTGCGGTGGGGGAGTCGCCGGAGTTGGCGGCGGCGCCGGTGTGGGGTCTGCTGCGCTCGGCGCAGTCGGAGCACCCGGATCGGCTGGTGCTGGTGGATACGGACGGGACGGTCGCGTCGGAGCAGGTGCTGGCCGCCGCGGTCGCCACGGGCGAGCCTCAACTCGCCCTGGACGAGGGCGTGGTGAGGGTGCCGCGGCTGGTGCGCGCGGTCCGCCCGGCGGACGCTGCGGCGCCGGCTTGGAACCCCGACGGTACGGTGCTGATCACCGGTGGGACGGGCGTGCTGGGCGGTCTGTTGGCCCGGCACCTGGTGGCGGAGCGCGGTGTGCGGCACCTGCTGCTGCTCTCCCGCCGTGGCACGGACGCGCCGGGCGCGGCGGAGCTGCGGGCGGAGCTGGAGAACCTCGGGGCGACGGTGGCGGTCGCGGCCGTGGACGTGGCCGACCGTGCTGCGCTGGCGGCGGTGATCGCAGACGTTCCGGCCGGGCATCCGCTGACCGCGGTGGTGCACACCGCGGGCGTGGTGGACGACGGCGTGTTCACCTCGCTCACGCCCGAGCGGCTGGCCGGGGTGTGGGAGCCGAAGGCCGAAGCCGCCCGCCACCTGCACGAACTGACGCGGGGTCACGACCTCGCCGCGTTCGTGCTGTACTCCTCCGTCGCCGCCGTCCTCGGCGGCCCCGGCCAGGCGAGCTACGCGGCCGCCAACACCTACCTGGACGCGCTCGCCGCGCACCGCCGTGCGATCGGCCTGCCCGCCCAGTCCCTGGCCTGGGGCCAGTGGGCCGAGGCCAGCGGTGTGACCGCCCACCTGACCGAGGCGGACCGGAGACGGGCCGCCCGGGCGGGCCTGCGGGCGATCACCGCCGACCGTGGCGCGGCGCTGTTCGACGCGGCCGCCCGGAGCGGCGCGCCCTACCTGGTGGCCGCACCGCTGGACCTCGCGGCGCTCCGGGCCCAGCCCGAACTCCCGGTCCTGCTGCGGAGCCTGGTCCCGGCCGCCCGCCGGGCGGGCGCGGCCCGCGGGGCCGTTCTGTAGTTCACACGGCTGTTCTACCGTCACACAACCCGA